>JACQKQ010000033.1 GCA_016204465.1 Candidatus Levyibacteriota bacterium | reverse complement strand
ATTAAGTTTTACAGCATATCTTTTGAGAACTTTTATATACTACATAACTTTTCTTGAAAATCTCCAGGCAATAATTTTTGCCATAATCATTTTATTTGGTTCAACTTTTGATTTAATCTCATTAAAAAATTCTTTTATCTCATCTGCCTCTATAGATTTATTCGGATCAGATGGCCCAACCAAAATAGGTTCTTGTTGTGCCGGGGGACGGAATCCATGAGCTACACCCGCCCCCGTATTACGGCTTGCTCCATATGCAGTTAAAACAAAATGAATAAATTCTTCTTGGTCAAGATTTTTAAATTTCTCAACTGGATATACACCTAAATAGTAAACTTCTATATTTGGAACTTTTTCAGAAACTCCTTCGGTTTGAAAACCAAGCTGGAATGATTTACCTTTAGTTGTAATATTGCTCATAATCCCACTCATTTCTTCCCCAATCTTTACTAATCTATCTAAAGTTACCGAAACCGCCACTCTCGAAGAATCACAACCAATAAATTGTCGGGGTTTAGTAAAGTAATACTCTGTTCCTGTTAGGGGTTGTCCAATAATAGTTCGTTGACCCATTGCGGCTGCAAGAAAAGTTCCTCCACCGACAAAAAAATCTGCAACAACATCTCCTGGGTCAGAATGGGCTTCAATAACTCTCTGAACAACTTCAAGGGGTTTCTGTGTTGGGTATCCAATTCTTTCGTGAGCTGTTGGATTTAATATGTTCATTTCCCAGACATCATCTGGATTTTTACCTTTTTCCCTTTCAGGCTTGTATTTTTTGCCTCCTAATTTATGGTGTGTCGTTCCATAAATTGAATACATGCTAGTTTCTTTGAATGGAACACGAATTTTATCTATATTATATTTATAGTGCGAAGTTTTTGAATACCAAATAAGACTATCATGTTTACGATTAAATGTTTCATTTGCTCTTCCTCCACCACTTTGGTAGTACCAAATTATTTCATTTCTGAAATTTTCATATCCGAAAATTTTGTCCATTTCGGTTTTGATATAATGAGAGGCGTGCCAATCGCAGTGAACATAAATACTACCTGTTTTTTTAAGTACCCGTTTCATTTCCCAAAGCCTTGCATTTAACCAAATAAGATAGCTTGTAATTCCGCCTTCCCAAATATCCTCAAAGGTTCGCACTTCGTTGCTGTCACCCCAGATGACATTGTAGTTACGTCCAGAGAAGAACGGGGGATCAATGTAAATTAAATCAATCGATTCGCTTTTAAGTGTCCGTAGAACTTCAAGATTATCTCCCAAATAAAGTTTGTTTGCCGAAGAAGAAGAATCATTAAATATAACCGTATCTCCGTGGTTTTGAGGATGAAGTGCCGGAATATTGATATATGGGAAAACTTTATCAAAGCCTTTATGATCATCATATCCAAGAGGTGGATTTTTAGGATCTGGTAAATTATGTAATCGTTTTCGCAGTTTTTCTGAAACAGTTATTACCGCTTTCTGGTCCGGAATACTTTGCTTTTCCGATTCCTGTTGAATACTCGCTAGATCTGCTTGTGTTTGTATCTTACTGCTCATAATTTTATCTTGTGATAGACGCTGTCCCAATATAAGCTGAGTTTGTCCAAATCACTGTCGGTACATAATTAATCCTAACTGGCTCGTCTGTAATCTCAACTTCATTAAAAAACCGAATTACTACTCCAATAGTGAATACTAAAATTAGTACAAATATTTTTGCTCTAGTATCTACTTTATTAAGCATGTATTATTCCTCTGTAAAAAGCCTGATACGTTCCCGTATAGATTCATTGAGTTTAAATATTTCTTGTCTGTATAGGGAATCTACTTGACCGGTTTTAACTAAAAAGCCCCAATGTACTAGATTTTTCATTTTCGTACCGATTATACGACCACGCTCTTTTTTACCCTCTGCAACATTAGTCTTTTGATAAACATCATTAGCTTTTATAGAACCCTGTAGAGCTAGTTTGAGTATGTTTTTGTAACTAGAATCTTTCCGAAAATCTTTTGCTCTCTGTTGAGGGCTAGACAAGTAGTAGTCAATGTAATTTGTATTTTGCATTTGGATAATAGTAACAGAAGTCGATGGACTTGTCAACTAACTTGTTGCATAAGAAGTAGTAATGGGGAAGCGGCTCCGCCGCCCCCGCCCCCTCGGGATAATTTACTTTTAGGAGGGCTGCCGTCAGAAAAACACATAAAAGACATCAAGACCATCTGTGCCAAATTCCACCTCTAACCACCAGAGAGTTACAAAAGTATTACGAAGAGGAGAAAGAGTTGCCAAATGGCTCATGCCGCAATTCGCAAAATTTGAAGCTATAGAAGTTGAGCTCCTTGACCTTCGTGACTATCCGCTTCCATTTTTTGATGAGCCAAATTCTCCTGAAGGCTTAAAAGGTAATTATGCAAATAAGACTGCAAAGAGGTGGGCAAAGAAAATAGGCCTTGCAGATGCATTTATTATTATCACTCCCGAATACAACCGCGGACCTTCTGCTGTGCTAAAAAACGCGCTCGATTATGTGTATTATGAGTGGAACAGAAAACCAGTTGCATTTGTTAGTTATGCTCCAGGTGCTGCAGCAGGTATCCGCGCGGTTGAACAATTGCGATTGAGTTGTATAGAACTGCAAATGGCACCAATTCGAGAAGCAGTGCATATAAGTTATGTGCTGGATACCATAGATGAAGATGGCAAATTACTTCGTGGACATTATAACGAACGGCAAAAACTGCACGAGTGGAAAATAAAATATGAAGAAAACAACAAAAGAGATAGACTTCTTTTTCGGCCATGCGAAACGAGGATGGGGGTCATTTCAAGGCAGGTGACAGCATTGCTTTTTCACAGATATGCTACGATGTAGATAATGGAATTTATATTCTTTTTCGCTGCGTTTTTGTCAGAAATAGCAGGCACAATTGCCGGTTTTGGCTCCTCAACAATATTTCTCCCGCTTGCAGTACTTTTTGTTGATTTTAAGACTGCCTTAACACTGGTTGCTGCTTTTCATGTTTTTGGTAATTTAGGAAGAATCGGTTTTTTCAAACACGGGTTAGACAAACACATGCTTATAACATTTGGAATCCCAAGTGTTGCTTTTACCATCCTTGGCGCGCTTTTAGTATCGTATATACCACAAGAGTTGTTAAAAGGCATGCTCGGCATATTTCTCGTTGTGTATGCAGCATTGTCCCTATGGAAAGAAGGCTTGCAGGTGAAACCGTCTTTACCTAGTGCAATGTTTGGTGGAGGAGCATCCGGTTTTCTTGCCGGCCTTATTGGAACAGGTGGCGCGCTGCGAGGAGCATTATTAACGGCTTTTGGACTGCCGAAAGAAAAATATATAGCAACTTCGGCAGCAATAGCGCTAGCCGTTGATATAACCCGAATTCCAGTGTATATTTCCCAAGGGTTTTTAAAAGAGGCCTATTATTGGTACATTCCTGTGCTTTTACTTGTTGCGCTGTTAGGGTCATTTACCGGCAAACAAACCGTTAACAAAATTCCGCAGAAACAGTTTAGAAAAGTGGTTTTGGGAGCAATTTTTGTAATTGGCCTGAAGTTTATTTTTGACCTAACTCGTCTCTTTCAGTTAACCTAATCTATACCGAAGGAACACTTCGTTTCCAGCTTTTTCGACTGAAAGAAGTTGCATCTGCACCTTTTTAGGATCGAGCAATAATCCCTCAACCATTGTCATAGCGCTCCCGTCGTTGCCGAAAATCCGAGGGGCAATGGTAATGAAGAGTTCGTCGAGTAAATTATGATCTAAAAATGAAGTCAAAAGGTGCGGCCCGCCGTCCACAAACACATAATCAAGCTGCTCATTTTTAAGCTGCTGAACAAGCTCATTAATATCTCCTTGAAATATTTCTGGTGAAAAATTGAAGGGGTTTGCAAGTCTTTTTTCTAAGGCTTCATCCGGATGCTTTGTCACAACAAAATATCTAATCTCCCCAACTTTCCCTAATGATTTTCGAATAGCCTTGAACGAATCGCTGTGGACTGTTTCAATCGTATTCTTCCCGAATTGCATGGCCGTGCCTTTGCCGTCAATAATTGCATCCGCATGCGCGCGAAGATACGTGAAGGTTTCAAAATCTGTTTTACTGCCGATTGGCCAGTAGCCTGGCTTGCCTACCCACACCTTCCCATCAGCAGTTGCAACAAAACTTGAATAAAAGAAGGGGCGATTAGAGGGTTTTTCAAAGGACAGGTTTTTGTATATCATGCTTTCTTCTCGTCTTTAAGCCAATTAACCCCAAGGTACACAAACGGCGTTTCGACAACTGACATGAATGTCTTTAAGAGCCAATACGGAATGATGAGGCTGAACAAAAAGCCGATATTATCACCTAATCCCTTGTCAAATGCGTAAAACGCCAAGAAAATAAACACCGTTGAGTCAATAAATTGCGAGATAAAATTAGAGGCATTATTGCGAAACCATAACGCTTTTTTTCCAAGTCTCTTTCGGATTTTAGAAAAAAATAGCACATCTAAAAAGTCTGCAACGGCAAATGCGGTAAGACTTGCTGCCGAAATACGTGCGGTAAGGCCAAAAATCGTGTCGTACGCACCTTCATTTATCACAAACCGTTTTGATGGAGGAAGATTTGTGGCAAGAAGCGAAAAAAGCAGCACCAATACAACTACCAAGAGCGTTGATCGGATGATGCTTCGCATCCGCTCCGGCCCGTAGACTTCGGTGACAATATCGTTTATGGAAAAAATTGCCGGTACCACAAACAGTGCAACGCTTGCGTTGAGTGGGTAGGAGCCAATGTCAAGAATATGGAATGTCTTGCCACCCATCACCTCGGCAATAACAACGCAAAAAACGTATATAGCAATAAGCAAATCTAGCTTGACAACAGAAAACATTGCAATAAATCCTTAACGAGGATTATATCAGATAATCGTAAGAGTGCAAGAGGATTTTAGTCTGCTTTGTAGGGCTGTGGTGCATGGAGCATCGCACGGTGCGGCGTACTCACAATCTCGACTTTTTCCCTTGGAAACTGCTTGACAAGCGCAACGCCCAACGCTTCATCCATGTGCGAGACAAAGATAAAGCGTAGGTCGCGAATGACTTCCTTTGGCACATCCTCCAAGTCTTTTTTGTTTTCTTTTGGCAAGATGATTGTCTTCAGTCCTGCTCGATGGGCTGCAATAACTTTTTCTTTAACGCCGCCAATTTCAAGCGCCCTACCACGAAGAGTAATTTCTCCTGTCATACCCACCCTTCGCTTAACCGGAATTTTTGTGAGTGCGGAAATAATAGCTGTAGTAATAGCAAGACCCGCTGATGGACCATCTTTAGGAACTGCTCCTTCAGGCACGTGCACGTGCACATCAAGCTTTTGGTAGAATTTATCCGCCAAGCCAAGTGATTTTGCCCGCGCTCTTATGTACGACATTGCTGCTTGACATGATTCCTTCATAACATCACCAAGCTGGCCTGTTAAGATAAGATTACCTCTTCCCGGCATTAAAGCTACTTCGATAAAGAGAATGTCGCCTCCTGCTTCAGTCCAAGCAAGTCCCGTTGACATACCGACCTCGTCTTTCTTTTCAAGCATGGTGCCTCTGAATTTAATGGGACCAAGGAACCTTGAAACATCTTTTGGTTTGACAATTGTCTTTTCTTTTCGTCCTTGAGCAACAAGCTTGGCAACTTTTCGAAGTATGGTTGCAAGCTGACGCTCGAGGCTTCGAACTCCTGCTTCTCTTGTATAATGGTGGATGACAAACTTCACTGCCTCGTCGGTAATGTCTACTTTTTCCGAAGAAAGCCCGTGTGCTTCCATCTGCTTTTTGAGCAAAAAGTCATGAGCTATGTGAAACTTCTCATCGTGCGTATAGCCGGCAAAATGAATAATTTCCAAACGATCTTTAAGCGCGGGCGGAATTGTATCCAAAATGTTTGCCGTTGTCACAAACATAACGTCAGAAAGATCAAACGGAACTTCTAAATAGTGATCTGAAAACTGGTTATTTTGCTCTGGGTCAAGTGCTTCAAGCAAGGCCGATGATGGATCGCCTCGAAAATCTGTACCCACTTTGTCAATCTCGTCGAGCATAAAGACAGGATTTTTTGTCCCTGCATCTTTTACACCTTGGATAATGCGGCCAGGAAGCGCGCCAACGTAGGTTCGGCGGTGGCCTCTAATTTCTGCCTCATCCCTGATACCGCCAAGCGACACGCGGACAAACTTACGGCCCAAAGCCCGAGCAATTGATTTTCCAATAGATGTTTTCCCAACACCCGGTGGTCCGACAAAACAGAGGATCGGCCCTTTCATTTTGCCAGAGAGTTGGTGGACCGCGAGGTATTCGGTGATACGCTCTTTTATTTTTTTAAGCCCAAAATGATCTTCGTTAAGAATTTTCTCTGCGGCTTTAATATTGATCTGTTCTTTGCTTTCTATGCTCCAAGGAAGACTAATGAGCCATTCAAGGTAGTTTCGAATGTAGCCTGCTTCGGGATTAAACTGGTTCATTTGCCCAAGCTTTTTCACTTCTTTTCGCGCTTTTTCCTCAACCTCTTCTGGCATGCCGGCCTTTTTTATCTTATCCATAAGCTCTTTTGTTTCGGATCCTTCTTCGTCTTCGCCAAGTTCTTTCTCGATTGTCTTAAGCCTTTCCCGAAGCATTGCTTCCCGTGCGCCCTTTTCAAATCGCTCTTGCGTTTTTGATGCAATTTTTCGCTCAAGTTCCAAAATCTTAATTTCACGGGCTAAAAGTTCGGCTATCCGTTCAAGCCTAACTTTAACGCTCACTTCTTCCAGTAGCGTCTGTCGCTCTTGCGGTTTAATGTCTAATACCGAAGAAATGAGATTGGAGAGTTCGGCAGGAGAATTCTCCGACATAATATTCATAAACACCAAAAAATCTGCCGGCTTGCCAAGATTCATGGCTCGTCTAAATTCGCTTGTAAGGTGATTGCACAATGCTTTAATTTCCGGTGAGTCTTCAACAACATCAGGAAGTTCAACAACTTTTGCAAGTAAATGTGATGCATGTTCGTCGTATGCAATAATTTTAACTCTAGAAAGACCTCTAACCTGCGCGTTGATTTCTCCATCAGTTCGTATCATGCGCTCGATACGAGAAAGTGTCCCTATGGCATAGAGATCTGAAGGAGAAGGATCGTTGAGCTTTGCGTTTTTTTGCAAAACGAAACAGACGATGCGTTCGCTTTGAAATGAGGATTCAAGGGCCGCAAGACTTTTTGGCCTCCCAAAGGTAAGAACTGAGTCTGTATTAGGGAAAATTATTCCGTCTCTTATCGGAATGACAGGAACTAGTTTTTCCATAGTGAGCGTCAATTGATACTATTAGCACTCTAGCAGAATATCTGCTAACTGTCAAGTACCGAAAAGTTATTTTTCATAAAATTTTTCAGGGGTTGACCAAGTAGGGTATGAGGTTTACAATTTACTTACCATGAATATTCAAACGGTAAAATTCCGCGATCTTTCATTTGTACTGGTAACTAATCCGGGTGAGTTTGAAGTTAAATATCTCAGGAATACCTATGGTTTTGATAGCCTCCATCTTGATGATTATATTAATAAGACACAGGCCCCAAAAGTCGAAATTTATAAAGAGTATGCGCTTATTGTCCTGGATTTCCCCTATGTTGGCCTTAATCATACAGAGCAAAAATCTCATATCTTCAATTTTCCTCAAGCAGCACTTTCCTCTGTTCCCCTCCCCTCCTTCTCCGGTTCTATAAGAAAAAAACGCATGGCAACCACTCAAATTGACTTCTTTGTGGGCAAAGACTATGTTGTTATCCTCCACGAGGGAGTTCTTTCCCCAATTAACGATATTTTTGCAAAATGCCAAAAAACGCTCCCCAACCGAAACGAGTTTATGGGACAAGGCACTGTTTTTTTGGCATATCGGGTTGTTGACGCCTTAGTTGACACATGTTTCCCTTTACTTAACGAGTTGTACGCAACAATTGATAAGATTGATAAAGAACTTGAACACGTACCAACCGAACGCACGCTTGAAGAAATTTCCATTACCAGACGTAATATTGTTGTATTCCAAACTATGATAAAACCGCTGATTCCAATTTTTAGACGGCTTGAGGAAGGTGAGTATCGAGAGCTCAATGGCGCAATGCAGCCATTTTGGAGCAACGTTTTAGACCACTTGCATAAAATTTGGGAACGGCTTGAAGACGGGCGAGAGTTAATAGAGGGCATATCCGAAAGTAACGAATCGTTCCTTACATCTAAAACAAATCAGGTAATAAAAGTACTAACGATTTTCTCCGCAATTATTCTTCCATTAAACTTACTTGCAAGTTTATATGGTATGAATATAGATCTTCCGTTTGCCCGTGATCCGAATGCGTTTTGGATAATTATTTTTGTTATGCTTACTACCTCACTAGCAATGCTTGTGGTATTTCGCTTCAAACGTTGGTTTTAAGCTTATTTATTTTTACGGCCATAATAAAGTCGTTTTCCGAAAGCCCTCCCACAGCATGGGTAAAAAGCTCCAACTGCACTCTGTTGTAGACTATTTTAATATCTGGATGGTGCTGCTCTCTTTCTGCAAGATTAGCTAACTTGTTAATAAAGGAAATTGCCTCTTTAAAGTTTTTGAACTTAAACTGTCGAGTGAGTTTATGCGTGCCATCGCGAACGAGCATCCAATCTGATGCTTGCCCCGAACCTGTCGAGGAGTCATGCGCAACAAGCTTGAACATCTTCTCCTCCTGATCGTCTGTTAAGGGTGGAGTGCCGCCTTCACAAGGCACACAGTGTTTTTGCGCTAAGTCCACTCTGTGTTCACCTCACCTTCTACCCATTTTTTATATTTCTCATTTACGTCTTTTGCCTCAACAGCAATAATTTGAGGGATTTCATAGGATAGCAGTTGCCCTATTGCATCTTGAACGCTTTTGAGCTTTCCTCGTGTTGTTTTAATAATTCCTTCAATCTCGTTTGTGCGAACCTTTTTTCGCTTCCAGAAATAAAAAGACTTTGTACGAACAAGTGAAATACACGCTGCAAGATGATGATCAATAAGATAATTGGCAACCTTATCTGCATCTTTTTTATTTTCGAAACTGACAAACACCAACAACATGTTATTATTATAAACTATGGCAGTGTTTCGCAGGCAATGCCATCTTGGTCCTGATCCAGTTTGTGCGGGTCCACAGATGGACCTCCTTGCGAAAGAAAGAAGGATTGCGCCTCATCGTGCGTTCTGAAATCGCCGCAATCTCTGTCTTCACCTACCGCTTCTACTTTTTCTTCTTGAACTGCGTTAACTTGAGAAGAACTTACCGATTCGGCACTGCTTTCTTTTTGCACCCCACAGGAAGCCCACAATCCTCTGTTGTTTTCCCGCGCCTGCTTTTCTGCTTCTCTAAATTGATCTTGATACACAACATCAGGTGGATACGCCGACGCATGGGCAAACCCCTGCCGAACGAGCTCGTCATTTACAAAAATACCGTCAACAAACACATACCGAAGCAAACGTCCGTAGCGGTCGGTTTCCGAAACATCTTTTTCCAGCCGTACTTCTTTTCTCTCTAACAATTCTCTATTTTTTGCAGCTGCTTCTTTCCCAAAGCATTCAATGCCACGGCGCGGATCGCTTGTCTCCGGCGTATCAATGCCAATGTATCTGACCGTTTTACCGGTTTCTATCTGAATCGTATCGCCGTCAACGACTTTCGTCACTAAAAATTCTTGCTCCAAACCCTTCGGGCGATTTTCCTCTCTTGCTCCAAGCGTTTGCTTGACGGGAGTCGGCGAAAGAGTTGCTTGTTGAGTTGGGTTTCTCGTATTCCTCCCAAGCAAAAACCCACTGCTCAAAAGCAAAACGCCGGCCAAAAAAAGCCCTACTACCGTCCATTTTCGCATACGCGGCTATTATAGCAGAGATGATAAAGGAGAAATCAATTACCCGAACTGTGGAGTTTTTCTTCTAAATTTGTCACTCGTTGTTCAAGTGCCGTGTGGTGTTTCACCATGACTTCCTGAATAATATCAGCTGTTTCTTGCACCTTAGCTATTTTTGCCTCTAGTGCTTCCGCAACTCCATTTAGTGCTTCCCCAAATCCATCTATTTTTGTGCCTATTCGTTCTTCAACGCCTTGCACCTCTTTTTTTACGAGTTTTTGAATTGATGATAGATCATCTTGTGTAAGCATAGGTACACTATACAAAGGTTTTTATTCGTTTGCAATAGCATAAAAGAGATCATTATTACAATATGAATATTTGATATTTTACCGCCAAAACGACAAGATATAGAAACAATTATAACAATGCTGGCAGGGAAACTTGGAAAACAAATTGGGAGGACTGATGTTTTGGGCGATGCTGATCTTACAGCAGTTGCAACACGACTGGAAGCTGCGGGATTTAGTGGCCGTGACGTTTTGAATTTCTTAAGTAGCACGTATCATATAAGACGGCAAGAGTCTCAGAAAGCAGGTCATTGGCTCCCGATGGATACAGAATTTTTGTTAAAACATTCTCCCGAAGTACGAAGACTTGGTTTTCAACCATAATGGATTTTCCAAAAGTAAAAGTTTTGTTCTCTAGAGAATAAAATAATATCAAGACTATTATTGTCTTTTTTGTTCTCTTTCTGTTTGCAAGTGCGCTACATTACGTTCATGTCTTTCATCTCTTTCTTTCCTTGCGGCAAGAAAACTTGGATCTTGGGCTGTTTTTATGTGCCACTCACTTTTGTAAAACCCATCAAGTGTTTCTCGTGCTTTTCTAATATATTCTTGTATTTCTGGATTTTCTGCTGATGATGGATAGTAATCAAATTCAGGAACATTACCTTTGTATTGTTGCGCATATGTGTTTACTGATAATATATCTGCTTCTGTTAACTTACTATGATCCTGTGTACCTTCTTCATACCAATCAGCAAAGTCTCTGATTGCTTGATCAGGATACCCAAGTCTGACCCCGTCATCATAAATACCTACTGTTTCATCAGAGAGTCTTCCATCTCTATTTATCTTTCGTATGTTTCTTTGGACTCTCATTTGCCATTCACGTAATCCCTGTCTGCCAGTACCACTATCATACGGAAAGTAACCTGGGAGTTTTGTTTGTCGTGATTTATATTCTATGCCTCGAAGACTTTCAAAACTAAGTTGTGTTACTAGCCTTTCTCTATAATTACGAGGATATCCTAGATGTACTCCATGAGATTCCATTTGCCTATTCAGCATATCAATTTTCTCTGCTTCTTCATCGTTAAGCAATGGAGAAGGTAGGTCTGCATTTCCCTTTAACCCTGCTACTGCAAGCACTGTGTTAGGATTTACCAATATACATCCATTTGTGGGGCCAAGTATGTCATACATTTCTGCAATAACTTTTGCAGTCTCTTCGCCAGTTAGTGGTTCTACTTTTGGTTTTGGATCTTCCGATAGATTTTTTCTTACAGGAAAAGGGGTTGGTTTATCAGTGGAAGGAGGAATATATCCTGGCTCAATATCTGGCATGATGAAGATAGTATAGCAAATCCACTTTCTATATTCTTTTATTGCTCTTTCCAAAATTACACTCCAAACATAATGTTTGCAAATTTTCTTCTATACTTTTTCCACCTTTCGAAAATGGAATGATATGATCAATATGAAGTTTTGTACCAATATCTGTAGACGGACTTTTGCCACAATATACACAACGAAAATTATCTCTTGCTAAGATTTTTAATCTTGTACCTAATGGAATTGTTCTATTATCTTCTGGTTTATATATAATCCTGTTTTTATCCATATTTATTTTTTCTACCGAAGCATCAATATTTTCAACAATATTATTTTCACCTGTTATGTACTCAATAAATCTTAGACAAGCGTTCGTCCATCCATTAAAATGGCGTCTGACTGTGTTGTAATTTATTTTAGGATTTGTCTGTTCCCATTCTATTTTTGAAGGGCGATGTCCAATTTGGCTCCAAATTCTTTGCATCTCATCAAAAATTTGTTTTTGGGTGTAAGCGTCTTTTCTTTTTGGTTTTGTTCTTGGTTTTAGTGTAATATTTTTTTGTTTCAAATAATCTGTTAAACAATCCATCGCCGCATCCCAGGTTACAAACTCTCGAAATACTGTTTGATGACCAATAGAGGCATTTCTTAGAAATTCTTTCGAGGTAAAACGAGTATGATTATATGTTTCTGATACCTTTGCAAGCTCATCAATAATTTTCTCTCTTGGAATTTTATCTACTCTTGTTCTTTCAAACTTAAAATCCATAATTTATTTTCTGATTTCACTCGCGGTATAAATCATTCTAATTGACTTGTGTCTTTGACACCATTATAATCCAAATGGAGGCAGTAATCATTATGAATTCCGTTAAAAACGCACGAATAGCATTCTTTCTTGCCTCAATGAATCTTACAGATAAACTAGAATTAGCAAATTCTTTAAAAAAATCTTTATCTTTGTTAGATGGAGATCCTCTTATAATGCCAATACCAGATGATGCTCCTTCTGATATTCCAAGAATTATTCTAAGAAGTAAAAACGAAGAATACTCATTAATTGTGGCACCGCAAAGAATTGATTTTTTTTACGGCAATAAAGAACAAGGCAGTAGACTTTATAATGAATTTACACAAGAAACTTTGAAAACTATTAAGATAATTGAAGAAATTGTGATGCAAAAATTTTCTGCAAGTATTAATAGGCTTGGTTTGATAGTGGATATGAGCTTAGAAAAAGATGATGGTATTAAATATATCCTTAGTTACTTTGGTAAGTCATTTAAGTATAAAGAGAAACTATTAGAAGGACAAATTCATATGTTTAATAAAGAAACTGTCGATGGATTTAGTATTAACAATTGGATTAGAATAATCGCACAGAAACACGATAAAAATAAAACAAATGTTTTGATAAGTAATGACATAAATACAATTATTGAAGATGGTAAATCTTACACAAATGATGAAATAAACAAGTTTTATAATTCTATGCTGAGATATATTACAAAAAATATAAAATATTATGTATAACCAAACATATACACAACCACAAGATGGATTAAATGAGTTGACAGAAAAAGATAAAACTGCTCAAGAGGTTTCTTTTTCAAGCAATCAAGTTACAAAAATTAAAAGTCTTCAATTAGATAAACTTTATAATTTAGTTGATGAATCTTTTAGTCCATCTTGGATTTCAATAAATATGAAATTTAGTACTCAAACCCCAAAGATTTATCTACACAAAAAAGTAAATACGCCTACGTGTATTTGGTTAAGCTACGCGAACGAACTAGTTATTTCGCCTTTTTTACCAAATCAAGATTCAGAAAAAAGACCGTCCGTAGAAATTGTTAAAAGATATTCCTTATCTGATAAGGTACAAAAAATTTATTTAAATCAAATCTCTTATTATATAAATGTGGATGTTGTTCTTAATTGCGAAAATATTTTAGATGAGCAATATGAGATTTTTTTTGAATATGAAAAACAATTATTAAACATACTAAACCTTCCAATAAATTTTAATTATTATTTAAAAGATTCTTTCAATACCCATTCAGATAATGTTTTAATTTTCGAAAAATAAAATGGCAGATGCTTATATACATGAACAGCAAGCGAAACATAATTATTCCTTATTGTTAAATACAAAAAGTGATTATAGAGATTGGCAGGTTACTCTTGCCTTTTATACTGCGCTTCATATTATAGACTGCGAGCTTGAGAAAAAAACACCTGATTGGAAAAAGAAGTTTATGAGTCAAGCGATAGATAGCGGTTGGTATCCAGCTAGGAATTCTGCCATAAATTATTGCTTTAGAGAGATATATAATAATTATAGAATGCTTATGGTAAAAAGTCGAGTAATGAGATATTTAGAAGCTGAAGCCGCAAACAAAAGAGCTGTAGATGCGATTACAAAAGAAGAGGCTAAATCTATTATAGATAAAAATTTAGGGGCAATTTTAAAGAAATTTAACTATTCTTGGTAACTTTTTATTCTAAATTAAGATTTTATTTCATGTCTTGGCGAAATAAGATTTAAATTACTAGTTTGATATACAATGTTTTCTTGTTTTTCTTCATTTTTCCCCATATAGTAAAACCGTGCTCAAACTTTTCCTTTCGGTTTTTTAATGGCCGTCTTTGGACAGATCCGAAAGGGTTTGAGCACACCAGGACGGCCATTTGAAATACTGAGTTCCTTAAAAAATTTTTGCGTTTTTCCCTTCTTCTTTTTCCGGCGGTTGTCCGCAAGTTTCAAGAAAGGCGGACCTGCCTCGCCGGCAGGCAGGTTTGACGCACTTTCCGCGGAGCACTTCGACTCCGCTCAGTGTAAAGCAGGCGCGGAAAGCGCTACCTCCCAACCTCTTTCCAATTCTTACTGGCTGCCGGACTAGGATTCGAACCTAGATGAAAGGATTCAGAGTCCTCTATCCTACCATTAGATGATCCGGCAATCTGCTTTGATTTTATCAAATTTAAGCCCATTCTGCTAGAATATGATGTATGACAAAGCTCCATGTACTTCTGGTTGGAATAATCCTCTTTCTTAGCCTTCTTTTGCGCCTTGATGACTATACCTTGTATCCCCAGCGCGGAGCTACAAGCGATGAATATACATATTCATTTCTTGGCGTAAGCCTTTTAACCAACGGCGTACCGATCTCTTGGTCGTCATTCCCTGCGTACACAGAAAAGTTTGACCTCACAATTGACGGCATCTACTTTCCTATGGTGCAGCCGTACTTTGACCACCCACCGCTCTACGGCCTTCTTGTTGGCGGATGGTCGTTATTGTTTGGGCAAGAGATTTTTAAAGAAATTGATCTTAAGACGATCCGCCTCGTACCCATTATTCTTTCAGTTATCTCTTCCCTGTTTATTTATCTTATTGGAAGAAAAGTATACGGCGAAAAAGTCACCATCTGGACTCTGCTTATTTTTAATACTGTAACGATTTTTGTCATGAACACGCGCGTTGTCGTTGCCGAAAATCTGCTGACAGTATTTTTGCTTGGAACGATCTATATATTTGTCCAATTCGGAAATAAGCTGAACACAAAACATGCAATTTTGATTGGTGCACTCTGCGGACTGTCGTTTATCACGAAAATTTTAGGCATTACGGTATTACTCACTGCGCTTGGCTTTTTTATCCATGAAAAGATCAAGCCAAAATACGCGCTTGTCACCATCGCTATTTTCCTTTTTTTTGCAACACTACTCCTTTTGTACGCAAAAATATACGACTGGAACTTGTTTTGGGCGATTCAAAGCGCGCAGGGGAGTCGCCCTGTTGGGCCCGAAACCCTCTTTCTTATTTTTACCCAGCCGGTCGTTGTCAACAAAATTGTGCATGACGGTTGGTATTATCTTGGTTTTATAGCCCTCTTTTCTAGCTTGACAGACATTAAAAGAAACAAATTTGTCGCAATCCCTTTTCTTGTATACTTTTTTATTATGCTTAGCTCGCTTTCAAGCACTGGTCTGTCCGGCTGGTACCTTATTCCACTTTTTCCACTGATGGCACTTTCTGTTGCACAGTTTATGCATACTGCGCTTGAAAAATCACAATGGCTTTTTTTAATTTTTCTTTTATTTGTCGGTTTGTCGAGTATTCACTTTTTGTATGAAATTCCTTTTGGATTGTCTCCGTTATATTTTCGAATACTCCTTTTGGCTCTCTTTGCGCCCTTTTTTGTACTTCTTCTTTTTCGCAAACAACAGTCGTTCCGAAAGGTTGGAGCAATTGCCTTTTACGTTATTATTCTTGGAAACATTATCGCAACAATTACTTACGTCCACCCCTCCTGAAAATCCCTCTTTCTTAATCCTTACACATTTATAGTTGTTATTTTAAGTACCTTCTCTAGTCTTGAGTGTGTTTGTGAAACATCCAATCTTACATTACACCAAAGTTTCATTGAACTGCGGCTCAAAGGAGCCCCGCCTGCATCGCATTGCGAAGCATTGCTGGCAGGGATTATTGGCGGGCAGAGAGGGGGTGAGACTGTGGAAAATGTGATTTCATGGATAATTTTTGGTTTGCTTGTTGGTATCGTGGCAAACGCGATTGATCCTTCTCCTTCCAGAGGAGGCTTGCTAGGAGCAATTTTACTAGGAATTGTCGGCGCATTACTTGGAGGATTTTTAGCGGATCTTATTTTTGGCGTTGGCATAACAGGATTTAACTTTACGTCCTTTGCTATTGCAGTGCTTGGAGCATTGCTCTTGCTTCTTATCGGAAGGACGTTTAGAACAGCATGACGTCGAATAAGAAAGGGGGTGGTATAGTTTATGACTGGTATATACACTTTTATTTTGCGTCTTACGGATGTAGTATTTTCGGTAATTGCACTCATGCTTACCCTGCGTGTTATCTTGCGGCTTTTGGCAGCAAACCCCCAAACACCATTTGTTACGTGGGTGTATAGTGCAAGCGATGGGCTTATCAGCCCCTTTCGAGGCATGTTCCCAAATCTTGCGCTAAGTAACACGGCGTTTTTTGACATTGTAGCCGTAGTTTCGCTTGTTGTGTACGCAGTGCTATTCTATTTACTGCGATCGCTTGTTGACGCAGCACTAAGCGCAGAAACAACAGACAGACGTACACATTTAACTGACGTCCATACGCATGCACGTTAGATGCGCAACATTGTTAAGCAGCAGAAAAGGAAATACTTTACAAAAAATATAAATAAAGTATAATCTTCTTTATTCATTTTGGGCTGCTTTATGGAGCATATTCTAGAAAATATTAGTAAATCAGGATTAAAGTTTCTTACGCCGCTTAGCCTTTCGCAAACATATACCATTATTGTCGAGGAGGCGGTAAAACTTTTGCAGGCAGACATAGGATACCTCTATTTGGCTCAAAATGGCGACTTGCAACGCGTGGCAATGTACCCTAATCATTCGATACTTGTTGTCACAATACGAAAAAAGGGATTTACGTACACTGCGTATTCCAAGAAAAAGGCGGTCGTTGTCTACAAAAAAGAATTTAATAAAGCACATCCGGAGTTAAAAGGAAAGGGGTACAAGTCTGCTATCTGCATCCCCTTGTCATACCACAACAAAAGTACTGGCGCGCTTATGCTTGTATCGAAAAGAGATCAAAAATTTTCCCAAAGAGAGCTTGGGCTACTAAAAGTCTTTGGTTCGTACGCCAGCCTTGCCATTCAAAAAGCGCAGCTTACGGACGAAAATAGTCAGGCGCTTGAAACGCGTGATCTTTTTATATCAATGGCAGCACACGAACTGCGTACACCAATTACTACCATTTACGGTTACGCGCAGCTACTCCAACGGAAACTTTCTGAAAAGGAAGCTGTTGAGGCGAAATGGGCCGACGAGCTGAAGTGGGAAACACAACGTCTTACCCTTTTAGTAAACGAGTTTCTTGAGGTAAACCGCATCAAAGAAGGCCACCTCAAATACCATTGGAAAGAAGTTTCAATGCGGGAATTAGTTGAGCGTGCGCTTGCAAATTTTCCGTTTACATACCCAGGAAGACCTGTGCATTTTACTAATGAATTAAGCGATGGTCAAGGGATAGTTATTGGCGATTACGATAAACTTTTACAAGTATTAGGTAATATTCTTGACAACGCAGCAAAATTTTCACCTGCAAATACAACAATTACCGTAACGCTTGGGCAAAGAGTAAAAAATATTTTTGTGCGAATTAAGGACGAAGGGAAAGGAATTGTTGCGGAAGATTTACCTCATATTTTCAAGCAATATTACCGCAAGGCCCAAGTCGGCGAGGAGGGTATGGGCATTGGCCTATTTTTAGTCAAAAGCATCATTTCCCTGCACAAAGGTTCTATAAAGGTAAAAAGCAAGCCAAAAAAAGGGACAACAGTTACAATAACACTTCCAAAAAGCAAGAAATAGTATCATATCTAACATCTTGTGCTATACTGTGCTACCTATGTTTCACGAAGGACCGAGGCTTATACCTTACAGCGATATTCCACTGAAAGATAGAGAAGTTCTAGAAACATCTATTGGCATTCCCTATGCAGTTATAGACGGTGAGAATTTTTTTGGGGTCGAAGAGATAGGTTATCGTCATGGAGCATTTGTTTTTGCAGCTATACTAAAAGGAAATGAGATACAAGGTGTTGGTCTTGAGCATCATGCTCAACCGGGCGTGGTTGCCGTAGCAATGCGCGAAAATAAATTAAGGGGATTGGAATTTTGCACGATTGGAGAAACCCGGACATTCACCACAGGTGAAAAATTTATCACTATCAACTTTGTTCAAGGTCACACAAAAACTACACAGCCTAAAACAGCAGGACGTATAGAATCTACAGGCGAGAGCATCAACGAAGCCGGCAGAAGAGAATTAAGGGAAGAAGCTGGTATTGAAACAGACGACCCAGGAGAGAAAATTGGCGTTGCTTTAAGAGATGTGTCGTTATCCCCTGATAAGGTAACATTTATTCTTTATATGATTCCGTACAATGAATCTGGCGCAACCGAACAAGAACTCGATCCGCAAGAAAATATTATGCCCTTTACTCTGCAATGGCGAACTCTCGATGACTTGCTAAGGCTTCGAAGAACAGGAGAAATTATAGAGATACGAACATTAGCGGCAATTAGTTTATTAGAAGATTTTTTGAGCAATAACCCCAAATATCGTCAATATTATCTTGATGCAGTAACACATGGTATGTCCCCACGCGAGCTAAAAAATCTTGCGAGGCGCAGAGAGAAAGATAAGCAAAGATAACTACTCCCGAATTGTATAGCCAAAGCCGCGGACCGAGTGAATAAGCTTCTTGTCGTGGCCGTTATCAACTTTTTTTCGTAAATAACCCATATACACGTCGACAACGCGCGTTTCGATGTCCGGCGAGTAGAGCCAAATGCGGTTTAAGATCATCTCCCGCGTTAAAATGCGGCCCTTGTTGCTCATTAGGTATCTTAAGAGCTGAAACTCTTTTGGCGTAAGCGTCATTGTTTTCCCGTTTCGCTTCACTTCTAAGGTCTTATTGTCAAGCTCTAAGTCGTTTACCTTTAATTTTGTGTCTGCACCATTTTTCCCGCGAAGCCTTGCTTTAATGCGCGCTAAAAACTCGTCTGCTACAAACGGCTTTGTCATATAGTCGTCCGCGCCAAGATTAAGCCCTTGTACAATGTCTGAAACTGCATCGCGCGCGGTAAGAATAAGAATAGGAAGCTCCGGATAGCGTTTTCTAACTTCAAGACATACTGTCTCGCCGCTTAAGTTTGGCAAGCCTAAATCAAGGACAAGAACGTCTGGCTCTGTTTTTTTGAGCATGTTGAGTGCGGTAATACCATCTGCTGCAGTTTGCACAGCGTACCCGTTATCCAAAACTAACTCCTTAAGGTATTTTTGCAACCCCGAATCGTCCTCGACAATAAAAATCATGCTCACCATAGGCTTTATTATAGCAATCAGATGAGTTATTCTCAATTATTTTTATCTTCTTCTTGCAAAATCCTTACATTTCTCTTTTGTACGTTTCATCTGGAGACTCTAGGAGAGTATCTGGTATAATACTATATGTGATTGGACAAACCTTAACGGTTTTTGATCTCACGGATAAATACGTATCTGTGTAATCCAAAGGAGAGCCTTTACGGATTAACACGGATAAAAAATCCGCGTTGATCTAAAAGACAATAATGTCCACTCACATACTCTAATATGTAAGAAAGGAGGTGAAATATGGCGTTTACACACACGAACAGAAAAGGCGAGAAATATTATCTACACAAAAAAGACGTAACGCTTCGAGGAAGCGGAAAACGGCAAACAATATACTTTTTTGCCCGCGAACAGCGAAGCGGTGTAATGGACAACCTTCCAGCGGGATTTCAAGTTCTTGAAGTAAAAAAAACCGGTCTTCCGGTGCTTAAGAAAAAGTAGCAAGGCTGTTCTGACAAAATTGCGAGAGTACACTATCAAGACTATAACGGTCGGTTAGTTGTGTAATGCGAAGCGTGTGTCGTTTGTAAAGAAGGGTCTTGAGGAAAACTTGATAATAATCTTTATCAAAGGTTAATTCGTAGCTTTTGCCACTATAAAAGCCATTCTCGTCAATACTGCCTGTCGCAACAAGACACCAATTGTCAACAACAAAAAAATCACGAGTATTATTTAGTGGATGCACCTCCTCGATAAGAATTGGATTTTTAAATGGCCACCGCCTAATCCGGGTCTTTGCAAATGCTTGGATAAATCGCATATTGTACGAAATCGGCCTTTCTTGCCCAACGCACGCGCCAATACATTTTTCCAAACGATAGGCAAAACATGACGTTGTCGTGTGTTCTAAAGAGAGCAATTTCTCGCAAAGACCGTATTCTTCCGCAAGGTTTGCCAAAATCCGTTTTGCTTCTCTAGCTGTTTTACAAACAGAAAGGATTATTGCTGTGTCGCTTTTGGAAATGGCGTCTGTCGCTTCGATCGCAACGCTGTAATAACCATTTTTGTCTTGCGTTTGCGACAAAACAACGAGCTTTTTTCTATTTCGAAGTGTCCTGTTGTAGAGCGGCTGGAGTGTTTTTATAAGCTGTGATTCCTTAAGAAGCGCCCCGACTTCTCCCGCAGTTTTGATTGTTTCAATTCGGGCTACGCTTGTCTGCATTTTGAGAATAAATCGCTCGCTACTTGAGAAGTGTGAAAACACCCGTTGCCTAATATTCTTGCTTTTTCCAACGTAGAGCGGCGTGTTGTCGGATGCATAAAAAATGTACACGCCAGGGCTCTCCGGAATGGCTTGGACGTTTGTTTCAAGATTTGTAGGAAGCGATGGCTGTTTTGTTACTTTTTCAAATGATTTTAGTACTGTTTTCTTTGGTAATGATTTTTGGACGTGCTGATAAAATTTCCATAACACCGTTGCGTCATCAAGCGCTCGGTGGCGCCTTGGACAGGGAATAGAAAAACGTTCGATAATGCTATCAAGATTGTGCGATTTGAATCTAGGAAAAAGAGAACGGGAGAGTTTTACGGTGCAAAAGTAGCGTGCTTGGAAATGGCGTTCTAGCCGTTTGAATTCGTTTCTCACAAAACTGTAATCAAACTGGACGTTGTGCGCTGCAAACGTGCATCCAGAAAGGAGCTGAGCAATATCATCGGCAACCTGCTGGAATGTCGGCGCTTTATCAAGATCTGATGGTGAAATGCCGGTGAAAGCAAGTATTTCTGGAGGAATTCGAAGGCCAGGGTTAATAAGCGTTGTGTAGGTATCAATGAGTTTATTCTTTTCTATCCGAAGAATACCTATTTCGATAATGCGATCGCGCAAGAATCGCATACCGGTTGTCTCGACATCAACAAAAGCAATATTTTCAGGCAGTGTCACAAGGACATACATCCTAACAAAAAAATCCCCTTTTGACAATAACTAGCACAACCGTCCCCAAACCCGTCCCCTTACTAATTTCTTACCCTCTACTGCTTGAATTTTAATTTCTTACTTGACATAATAAAATATTTTGTGTTAAAATGCCACCTCTTGTAACTTAAGCCTCTTTATTATTCTCCACTGCCTTAAGTTGCTCGGTGTTATTACAACAATTTTCAAAAGCAGCTTCTTGTCTTGCAAAAAAGCTGTTCAGAAAAAACACTACTGCCTATTCCGAGGCAGTATTTTCATGGAGGGACCCTCCTGCTGTCACTGTCAATAAGCGAAATCAGTACCTTTTAGGCATAGCTATTGATTTGCTTTGCATGTTCATTGTCATTTCTGCCAGCATGAAAGTCACAAGCACGTTTATTTCTCCTCTTGCATCGCCATTCTCGCTCCTTGGCAATCTCAACGCGCAAGAAAAAACACTTAAATTTTTCTCTTTTATTCCCGGGTGGACAAGCACAAAATTTGACAACGTAGATATAGATAATGCGGATATATTTGCTTTTTTTGACTTGCCCGTTTTGGAAGACGGCACTATAGATAAAGAAAACGACGGATATAGTATTTTTTCTTCCGAACAGGCAACATTATTCTTCCAACATGCTCGTGAAAGCAATAAAACAGTTCTCGCAACCCTTACGCAAACAAACACCAATGAGATAGAGCAATTCCTTGACAATCCACTTGCTCAGGAAACGCTTGCTTTAGAAGCCATTTTCGAAATAGAAACAAAAGGAATTAACGGTGTAGCAATTGATTTTGAATACAAGGGAAGCAATGGACAAGCATATAGAGAGAAATTCGTGAAGTTTGTAAAGGATCTTACCGATTTTGTACATGCTCGGTTTCCATATGCAACTGTTACTGTCGCACTACCTACCATAGCTTCGCACAATGCTTTTTACGATATAAACCTGCTTGCAACGCATGCAGATTCGATTTTTGTCATGGCGTACGATTTTGCACCACTTGAGACACAGAAAGGCATATTAACAAATCCTATCTATGGATATGAGAAAAATGACTATTGGCAAAAAGTCAGCGCAGTGCTGAATGATTTTTCCCTGTACATTCCAAAAGAAAAAACCGTTATTGAAACCGCATGGTACGGCAATGGTGACAAATACCCGTTCTCTAGGTCAAAGGAAAATATTGACCGCCTACGGCTTGCTAATACGCTAAAAACGCCACTTTCCCAAATGACGATTGAACGAGTCTCACGCGTTGTCCCTCTCCAAGCGCGCGCCGCAGCTATAAAAAACGTTCCGTTTATTGTAAAAGCACTTGAGGACGAAAATATTTTAGATCCAAATATCCTTGCGTACGCACTTGCAACAATCGAGCACGAAACAGCGGGCACGTTTGAACCAATTGAAGAGTTTAAGGGTCGAAAAAACGCTCGTCGGCTTGGGTACGAAGGCGGAACAAACTATTTTGGGCGAGGGTTTATTCAGTTAACGCATCTTCGCAACTACAAAACAATGGGGCAGCGTATTGGCGTAGGTGATGAGCTTGTCAAAAATCCTAACCTTGCGTTGCAACCCGAAGTATCAGCAAAAATTCTTGCCGCGTACTTTAAAGACAACGGTATTGCAAGGTTGGCAAGCGAAGGATATTTTATTGATGCAAGAACCCCAATTAACCCTGACTATCAAGGATATAATATTGCATTGCTTGCTTGGGGTTACCAGCAATATATTTATTAACGTATGGAGGTTGAATTTTCATTCTCGTCAGAAAAAAAACATTCACGATGGAAAATTTTTTGGCTCTGCTTTTTTGTTATTTTTCTCATTGTTGCGTTGCAACACACCAACATACGAACTTCAAAGCTATTTTCTCCCCTCCCTGCAAAAGCAAATATAATGGACTTAATCCGGCCAAAACTGCAGACCAAGCCTTCCTCCTTCCGATTGCAAAAAAGAACGCAACTTATCTCGCAATCCTTTGCAAGCGCTCCCTTTGATGAAGCTGTGGCATATGGTGTAATCGACTTTGATACAGGTGAGGTTTTAGCAGAAAAAAACCTTGCAACAAAGCTTTCCATCGCATCGCTTACGAAAGTAATGACAGCGATTGTAGCCCTTGACCTTGCCAAGCCTACCGATGTGATAACGGTAACGAAGCGAGCGTCTAAAGCAGCGCCAAGTAAAATTATGCTCAAGCCAGGCGAAAAAATTCCCCTTCGTGACTTGTTGGCAGCTACACTCCTTTCCTCGGCAAACGATGCAGCGAAAGCTATCCAAGACGGCATTGACGTAACGTATGGCGAGCTTGTTTTTATTAACGCAATGAATGAAAAATCAAGAATGCTAGGATTAAAAAACACCCATTTTACTAACCCGCAAGGATTTGATAACCTCAATCATTTTAGCAGCGTTGAAGATTTAGCAATACTTACGCATTATGCCATGCAAAATTACCCTCCTTTAGCAGAGCTTGTCGGAAAAGATTTTGCAGATATAACAGCAAGGCACGATAAGCGCTTTTATCTTAACAACTGGAACGGGCTTTTGGGAGTGTATCCGGGAGTGCAAGGTGTTAAGATTGGAAATACCGAAGCCGCGGGAAAAACGACCATTGTCGTTGCTACCCGCGAAGGAAAAGGTATGCTTGTTCTCCTCCTTGGCGCGCCGGGCATTGTTGAACGAGACTTGTGGGCTGCGCAGCTTCTCGATTTAGGATTTGAAAAAAGCATCAGTCTTGCTCCTGTTGCTATTACAAAAGAGCAACTCCGTGCAAAATACAAAACCTGGCGTTATTTCTAGAAAGGAGGTTAATTGTGGTAAAAAGACTCATTCGTAAGCTCCTTGAACTGTTTGGGACGCGAAAACCCGCATTCGCAAAAGCGCGTCGCTAATCTAATTCTTACAAAATGTTTCATCGCATCTTACACGTACCTCTTATCCTTATAAGACATATTGTGTATGAAGCGCTGGTTTTATCGCATTTTTACTATTCGAAAAAGTGAGGTCGTGGTCGTCCTTCTCGGCATGACCGGACTTATCCTCGTTATCCCAGTTTTTACCTACGCATACTTTATTAACGATCTCACAACAAAGGACAGCATCATGAATCGCAACGATACCGGTGTTGTCCTGCTTGACAGAAACAATAAGCCATTTTTTACCCTCTTTGATGCAAAACACAAACAGTACGTTTCCCTATCGGACATTCCGGAAACCCTCCAGTTTGCGGTGATCGCCTCCGAGGACAAAGAGTTTTACAACCACCCAGGATTTTCAATTCGTGGGATTGTTCGCTCTGTTGTTGTGAATCTTCAGTCTGGCGAACTCAAGTCAGGAGGTTCAACAATTACACAGCAGCTTGTGAAAAACGCATTACTAAATTCGCGAAAAGACTTCTTGCGAAAGTATCAAGAACTAGTGCTCGCCCAAGAAATAGAGCGACGCTACAGCAAAAACGAGATTTTAGAGATGTATCTTAATTCCGTCTATTTTGGCGAGGGCGCGTTTGGCGCAGAGGATGCAAGCCTGCGGTATTTTCGAAAACACGCAAAAGATCTAACACTTGGAGAAGCAAGTTTACTTATCGCAGTTCTCCCATCACCGTCAAAACTTTCTCCAATTTCGGGAAACATTGAACAAGCAAAAAAACGCCAAAAAATTATCCTTGAGAAGATGGTAAACTTTGGATTTATTGCAAAAGAAAATATGGAACAAGCGCTTGCCGAAACACCTACGCTGTATGATGTGGGCGACGGGCTCAATATATTTGGACCGCATTTTGCAATGATGGTTAGAGATGAACTTATGAAACAGTATGGAGAGGAAAGAATCGCACGATACGGCTTTAAGGTGAAAACAACGCTAAAGAGCGACTGGCAAGAATTTGCGCAGGACACGGTTGAAAGGCAGGTGCAAACTCTTGCAAGAAATGGCGTAACCAACGGTGCCACAGTTGTCGTGGATCCAAAAACAGGTGAAATATTGGCAATGGTGGGAAGCATTAATTGGCAAAACGCATCTTTTGGAAGAGTAAATGTAGCACTTGCCCCGCGACAACCCGGATCCGCGTTTAAACCAATTGTGTACTCCAAAGCATTGGAAGAAAGACTTATTACGCCTGTTAGCATACTTAAAGATGAACCAACAACGTACCGATTTGACAGCCAAGTCTACACTCCGCAAAATTACGACAGACGCTTCAGGGGACGGGTAACTGTGCGCCGCGCACTCGCAAATTCGCTCAATGTACCCTCTGTTGCTGTTCTTGCCAAACTTGGTGTTCCAAAGGCGATTGAACAAGCAAAACTGCTTGGCATAGAAACGTTACAAAATCCGTCAAGCTATGGTTTATCGCTTGTACTTGGAGCAGGCGAAGTAAAGCTTGTTGAACTGACCAATGCGTATGCCACATTTGCTAACAAAGGAATATACAACAAACCAGTTTCTATTCTCGAAATATTTGATAAACAAAATAATGTTATTTTTAAGCATAAGAATAATCCACAGGCAGTTGTTGACGAAGGAATTGCATTTCTTGTCTCATCTATTCTTTCCGATAACAATGCAAGACAAGAAGTATTTGGCAACGCGCTTACTATTTCGCGTCCTGCAGCGGTAAAAACAGGTACAACAGAAAATTACAAGGATGCCTGGACGATTGGCTACACGCCAAGCCTTGCTGTTGGTGTGTGGGTGGGCAACAACGATGGCAAACCTATGGATAGCGTTGCCGGATCGCTTGGCGCAGCCCCAATTTGGCGACAACTTATGGAACGATTCCTACAAGAAACACCCATTGAACGATTTGAAAAACCAAGCAATATTGTTGCGACATCTTTGTGTTTTCAAAATGGCCGAATTGTTTCAGTTTCCACAATGTCGGCCAGATTAGAGTACTTCCTTGAAGGCACAGAGCCCAAAAAAGCATGTGTGCTTGCTACGCCATCACAAACCCAAACTCCATCACCAAATCTATCAGCAACGCCTTTGCCTACTGATGGAACAACAATACCAACAATCTCACCAGCCCAAACACCAAAGCCAACGACAGAAACAGCAAAGCCTACCCCAAAAAAGCCCCGGATACAACACCCTGTTCTCTCTGTAACGATTACCGTACCACAGTAGTCCCTTACACGTTCCTTACCGTACTTTTCTTTTTTTCTCACGCACACACTCTAACGTAAATAAATAGATGGCACTTCCAGTGTTTTACGACAAATTGTATAAACGGATATTCCTTGCCTCAAAAGACGCCATTGGCATCATTAGCAGTGAAGGGTTTTATCTTGAGCAAAATGCTGCGCACCGAAAACTTATCGGCTACACAGACAACGAGTTGCACCAGAAAACGCCGGCAATCCATTTTGGGAAACGCGCGTTCAATAAAATCGTCAAAGAGCTACAAAAAAACAATCAGTACCGTGGCATCCATGAAATTCGGGCAAAAGACGGAACAAAAATACCAATAGATCTTTCCGCATTTGCTGTCAAAGACGAACGCGGAAAAATACTCTGCTATGTTGGCATAAAAAGGGATATCTCCAACCAGAAAAAGACAGAAGAAGCGCTTCAAAAGTCTCGGGATGAACTGGAAGTCATCTTACAAGGAATTGCAGACGGTATAACTGTTCAAAATGAAACAGGAAAGCTTGTATACGCCAACAATGCTGCGGGGATTGCGGCAGGGTTTCCAACAGGCGAGGACATGGTAAAAACACCGCCAGACAAGATTATGGAAAAGTTTGAACTTATGGATGAGTCGGGCAATCCATTTCCGCTTGAACGGCTACCGGGAAGAAAAGCAATGCTTGGAGAAACAAATCCTGAAGCGCTCATTCGTTATCGAAACAAACAGACAAACGAGGAAAAATGGGTTATTATAAAAGCGCGCGCTATGTTTGATGACTTTGGCAAACCACTAATGTCTATAAATATCCTCCATGATGTGACGGAGAGAAAGAAAGTCGAGAAGCGCAAAGATGAGTTTATAAGCATTGCTTCCCATGAGCTAAAAACACCAATCACAAGCATTAAAGCATATGTACAAATCCTGCAAAAACAGCTGGAAAAACAAGGGAACAGTGAGTCCTCAAGGTTTCTTTTGAAAATCGATCGTCAGATAGAAAAGCTCACCGATCTCATCGCTGATTTGTTAGATGTGAGCAAGATTCAGGCAGGGAAATTAACGTTTCAGAAAACGAGATTTTCTCTTGACGGACTTCTCAAGGAGGTTGTTGAAGATATGCAGCGCATTAGTGAATCGCACAAAATTGTTATTAAAAGTCTCAAAGCGTGTACCGTTGCGGGAGATAAAGAACGTATTGAACAAGTGCTTATTAATTTGCTTACAAACGCGATGAAGTACTCACCAAAATCAAACGAGGTGCACGTGAACGTTGCAAAAGTTGACAGTATGGTTAAAGTGAGTGTAACGGACTTTGGTATAGGGATTGGTAAAGAAGATCTAAGAAGGGTATTTGAACGGTTCTTTCGAATTTCCGGATCAAACGGCGAAACTTTTCCAGGGCTTGGGGTTGGCTTGTATATTTGCGCAGAAATAATAAAGCGGCACCAGGGACGTATTTGGGTAGAGAGCGCGAGGACAAAGGGGTCAACATTTCACTTTACCCTTCCAAGAATACATTCCGTATGAAAAAGAGTGTGCTTGTGGTTGATGATGATCCTGCGATACTTGACGTAATCAAGATAATACTCGAAGAAAAGGGTTACGATGTACATCTTCTGGCAGATGGAGATAAAATTGCACAAACTATTGTTGCTTTTTCTCCATCTGTTATTCTGCTTGATTTTTGGCTTTCAGGTCTTAACGGAAAGCAAGTTATAAAAATACTTCGAACAAATCCTACGACCAAACATATTCCCATTATTATGATCTCTGCAAACCACGACCCAAAAAGCATTGCAGAAGAAGTTGAAGCAAACGACTTCCTCGCAAAACCGTTTGATATAGACGACCTAGTACGCATTGTCGAAAAATACACTACTTCCTCTTCTTCCGGCTCGCAAGCAACGCAGTAAAATTTCAAAAAATTCATCTTGAGTACTGATATAGTATCATTAACAAGAAGATTTTCAAAGCATTTTTGGTGCTTGAATAACCCTCTAAAATGTGATAATATTATCAATAGAATAGTCAAGTAAGTCCTGACTACTCTAGATGGCCGTAAGACTGTCTTATTCCGTGCAAAATAGCTATGAATTTAGCTATCTTACTCCGATGCACATCGGAGAGGCGGTGAGAATCGGAGTTCAGGGATTGACTATTCTTTTTTTGAGCTTCGTCCACTTAATCATCTTTTCAACTACAATTTTGTCCTGAATAATCTCGACATAATGATTATCTTTGTTATTATATTTTGCCTGTATTGCTCCGGCGACAAAATCAGTTAGTTGTAACAAACTATCTTGCTTGCTGTCCTTCGGTGGATTGAAAACAACGCTTTTATTTTTGGGAGCAAGTTTTTCAACTGTTTCTTGAGCATATTTCAGAAATTCTACTTCTTGCTCTCCTTTCGTAAATTTTTTGTCGAGTGTAAGATTTAAAACCGGATATACGGAGAGCATTTCAGCAATTGTTGTACCGACCGCAATTCCATAGTTAAGTGGAGTATCTTTTACCACCCTTCCCTGTTTGTCAATTATAACGGCAATGATCTTTACATTATATTTCGCAATTTCTTTTAAAACGTATATCCTTGTTCTTTCATCAGAATCATGGAATTTTATTTCGGAGAGAGATTTGAGTTTCTTTTTGACAACTCTTTTTCTTGCTCGTTTGATAATATTCTGAAGTTGCTTGTTGGTTTTATCGCTTGTGGAAACAATATCGACACAAAAGAAAAGCACATCATCACTTAAGGCAGGAGATTCGTCGAGAAAACCATATACTAAATTACTATTCATTGTTATTATTCTCCAGATTTTAAGGCAAGGTAGGCAGCAACTAAAATCCCAGCTCCGCCAATAAGTGTTTGCAAAGAAAAAGCTTGTGATAAAAAGAGAATTCCCCACAAACTCCCAAGCAAGATTTCTGAATAATAAAGCACCCAAACGGTTGAAACTTTTAATGCATGTATCGCTTTGTAATACAGAAAGAATGCAATTACGCCACCGAGCGTTCCTGCTGCCAAAGATGCAAGAACCGAATACGTCTCAAAACGCCAAGAAGACTGCATTGCAAAAGGGAGGCTGAAGATAAGTTGGGAAAACAAAATGAAAAAGATTATAACTTCTAACAACTGTCGCTCTTGCATTTTCTTGACAATAAAATCTCTCACTGTTGCAAGGAATGACGCAAAAAGAACCAGGATACCGCCATACGTTATAAGCGAAGCATTTTCAAAAGGATTTTCAATCAAGATAAGACTAACACCAACTAAGCCCAAGGCGACAGCAAGTATCTTTTTTGTACTAGGTTTTTGCTTTAGGACAAGCAATTCTATTAGTACTGCGATAACGGGTCCACTGCTGAAAAGAAATAGCACTTTTGCAATTGGCATAATGGTATAAGAATAGAGAAAAAGAACTCCTGCTGCGTTTGTAAAGAACATGAAGAAAAAAAGTTTACTATGCTTTTTTATTGTTGTGAATGGAAAGCTTTTTCTCTTTTTAAATAAAATGGCACTAGCAAGAACGCTTCCAGCAAAGCCTTGAAAACTTATATTCTGCATTGCGGTAAAGCTTGAAAGATTTAATACTAAACCCAAAAGGCTCCAGAGGAAAAATGCAAGGAGAGCATATAGCGATGCTTTTATTTTGCTCATAATGCAATATCAATGATACGCAAGATATAGGGAGAGAATATGAGCACGCCAATGACAATTGCGCCGACTGCCGTAACTAAAACCATGCCTGCAGAAACATCTTTTGCGATTTCTGCTTCTTTTCGGTGTTCGGTTGTAATCAAATCAACCATCTGCTCGATTGCAGTGTTTATCATCTCTGCTGCAATAACTAAAAGAATTGTTAACTCGACAACTGCCAATTCAAATGGGTTTACCTGCAAAAGGATTGCGAGAACAAGCGCTAAAACTGCCAAAATAAGATGTATGCGTAGGTTTTGATTCTCCCGCATTGCGTAATGAACGCCTTTAACAGCGTGCTCAAAAGACGGCTTTAATTTCTGGTGATCAATCATATTTTATGGAACAAATTGCTTTCCTACATAAAATGTCAGCAGCGTAATACTGCTTCCTAATAATCCTCCGATTATAACTTCACGCATAGTGTGACGCCGCAAGGATAGCCTTGCCCATGCAACAAGCGGCACAACCCACACGGTCCATAAAAACAGCTTAATACCAAATAGCAAACCAAGAGACAAAACCCACGCACACGTTGTCCCAGTGTGAATGCTCGCCTTTGCTTTTACTGTTACCGCTTCAAACACCAAAAGTCCTACAACAATGCCGATAGAAGCGATTGAAAGAGGAAATAATACACCCTTAAAAAGTATTGCTACCGCAAGGTAAAATACTGCAATTGCCCAAGCAAAAACATACATTGTCCCTCGTTCTTTTCGTTTGCTAATATCTATATCGGAGAATGTGCCGTGTAATCTTCCAATTAAGAACAGCAGAATACCAAGTGTAGTAAAAATTGCCGAAAACAAGAACCATTTCATTGCGTACGAACCATCTTGCGTATATCGATATACAACCGAAAACGGCATAAGAAAGAAAAAAAGCGCAGGATTAAAAAAAATAGAAATAAGTTCTGCGATAATTTTCATAAGAGCTTCTGCAACCTTTCTAAAACCTTCTCTTTCCCTATAATTTCAAGCACCTGCGGCAATGGCAACCCGCTCTCTTTTCCCGTCATAATTCTATACATGACAGGCATACGTACCTGTGCTTCTTGCATCACCTTTTTTATTGTAGTAAAAATCGCATTGCTTTCCCAATGGACGATTGACGAAAAACCAACATTGAGCTTTCTTGCAAGTTCTTTTTCGTTTTGCGAGAGAACAACTTTAGGCTCTTCAACAATCGGCGCAACAAGCTCGTCAAACTCATTTAATGTCTTCATGCGGGACTGGGCGAGCTCGACGAGTTTTTTAAATATTTTTTCATTAATTCTTTTTAATTTTTCATTTTTATTTTTTATTTTTTCACTTAGTTCGTCAATTCCTAATTGACGAATGTACACTCCGTTTAGCCATTGTAATTTACCAATATCAAAAATTGGATTTGCAGTATTAACATTTTTCAGATCAAAAAGCTGCGCCATTTCATCCATGGACATTATTTCTTTGTCCCCTCCAGGACTCCATCCTAGAATTACCATAAAATTAAGCAGCGCTTCTTTTAGATACCCTTCATCACGGTAATCAAGCACTGACTTTGCGCCGTGACGCTTTGAGAGTTTTGCTTTATCCGGTCCTAAAATAACGGGTAAATGAGCAAAAATTGGAGGCTTCCAACCAAAACTTTCATACAAAAACAAATGCTTTGGCGTTGAGGATATCCACTCCTGGCCCCGAATGACATGGGAAATTTCCGTGAGGTGGTCGTCAACAACGCTTGCGAGGTGATAGGTTGGGAAACCGTCGGATTTAAGCACAACAAAATCTTCAATATCATTACTATTAAATTGTATCTTCTTGTTTCCAATGGCATCATCCCAAGCAATTGCAGCTCCTGTGTTTACACGTACCCAAACCGCACCGTCTTTTTTATATGCGATAGCTTTCTTAATTAGAAGCTCTGCGTGCTCTTTGTAAAGAGAAAGGCGTTCGGATTGTGTATACTGCTCATCTGGAAAAAGCCCGAGCCAAGTAAGAATTTCCACAATTGCCTCTTTTGCACCAGGAACGATTCTTTTTTGATCTGTATCTTCTATCCGAAGAATAAATTTTCCTTGATTGTGCTTTGCAAATAAATAATTGAAAAGCGCAGTTCTGGTATTGCCGATATGAGGGATACCTGTTGGACTTGGAGCAATCCTAACTCGTACCATATTAACATTCAGCGTTTATCCGCGTAATTTTCCGCGTAGTTGCGCGCTAGATGCTTGTTTTGAGCATCTATTGCATTGTATCGCATACATTCACTATACTCAAGACATGGCTACCAAGCTCCATTACGCGGTTTTGCGAACAAAAATGCTCCTTCGCGCTTTGGTTTTTCTTATTCTTGGGGGAATTTTGCTGTTTTTTCTTTTACAGCTTGCTCTTTCATTAAAAGAACGCTACTTCAAAACTCCCGAAACTCCGCCAACCGTTACCTTTGGAAAACTTCCTAAAGTTACGTTTCCTAAAAATGCCTCCGAAGTGCAATTTGCCTATACAGTTGATACGCTCTCTGGGCTTTTACCGCAATTTCCAACACAAACAATTGTCTACAAAGGAGTAAAAAATACGCCAGGTTTGCTCGACTTGCAAAAAGCAACCGATAAGGCAAACAAAGCAGGTTTTACAAACAAACCCGTTGCACTCTCACAGACAAAGTACCAATGGACAACGCAAGAAGGAACGCTCTCCAAAAAACTTGTTCTTAATATTGTTGATCCGTACGTATCGCTCACATCGAATTACCTTTCCAACCCCGAAATGTTTTCAGATGAAAAAAACCTTTCCCCCGAAGAAGCAGTTACTGCAGCAAAAGATTTTTTTGTATCCTTAGGTGTTTTTCCGCAAGACTTAGACGAAGCAAAAACGAAAACAACGAAAAAGAATTCATTCATTCGCGTGGATTTTTTTCAAAAACCAATACAAGACATTGCGATTTACTACAACAAACCTGGACAATCGTTGCTCTATGCGATCGTTGCGAAGCCCTCATTTACTCCAGAGCTTGTTGAAGCCAACTTTTCCTATTTACCCTTAAGTAATGAAGCAGCAACGTACCCAATAAAAACTGCAAAAGAGGCGCTTTCACAACTGCAAAAAGGAATCGGGTACATCGCATCCTATGACGGCAACAAAACTTCTATTCCGATACAGAATGTTTTTCTTGGCTACTACGCGGCAGATAGTAATCAGCAATTCCTCATGCCAATTATTGTTTTTGAAGGACAAAATGGATTTACGGCTTATGTCTCGGCTGTGAGAAACGACTGGATTGAATAAATGGCAACGCTACATTTTGAAACGTTACATTTTTTGTAATGCTCTGCAGGAGTTCTTGCGTGTCGGCAAATCTCTCCTTACTCCCCATGACAACGATAATAAACGAGTGATTCTCTACCTTCTGCGATGTGGTCAGCACGCCGCCTGCCTCATCCGTAAATCCTGTTTTAATGCCGTTTACCCCATCTGTACCCAATAATTTATTTAAGTTATTCAATGGATAAATTTTGCTTTTAGAAACGTTTGTAATTGTTGCTCTTTTTGTCTTAACAATATCTGCAATTACATCGTTTTTTATTGCAAGAGACGCTAGCCAAGCAAGATCAATAACTGTTGTTGTATTGTCCTCGCCAATTCCAGACGGATCGGCAAAGTGGGTTGCGGATAAAGAAAGCTCTGCCGCTTTTTTGTTCATAGCGGCAATAAACGCATCTTGGCCCCCCGGATAATTATCTGCTATGGTTAATGCGGCGTCGTTGCCAGATGGAAGAAGCATCGCATAAAGAAGATCCCTAAAGTAAAAAGCATCCCCCGGCACAAGTCCTACGATCGAACCGGAAATACTCGAAGACCGCACTGTGAGTACGCTATCAAGCGAGAACTGCTCAAGACCGATAATGGCAGTCATAATTTTTGCAGTTGATGCCATAGGAAACCTCGTTTTTTCATTCTTTACTGCAATAACCACTTTTGACTCATCGTCCATAATAGCATACGCCTTTGCCGAAACAGAAACTTGGCTTTTTTGCAAAGCATTGCTTTTTGCAGCTAACACACTTTTTACAATCGGGTACGGCGCTGGTGAAAACGAAAACGTGGTTGGTCTAATGGCCAATAAAGTAAGATCGTTTTGCGTCTGCTTTACGATTAGCTGTAAACTTAGGTACAGTACTGTTAAAAGACAGGGGATGATAAAAAATTTCATAACCTTTCATCAACACGCTCCATATCTCGAGGAAAAAGGCTTGCCTGCCGGATATTAGGAAGACCAAGCATCTTCATTGTTATGCGTTCCAAGCCAAATGAGAAACCGCCCTCCGGCGGCATACCGTACCGAAACGCCATAAGGTACATGTCAAACGCCTTTGGATCAAGCCCTCTTGTCTTTATTGCAGCGACCAATTTATCGTACTCGTGAATTCGCTGGCTACCGCTTAGTATCTCAACGCCCCGAAATAAAACGTCGTAGCTTAATGAGAATTCGGGATTTTTTGGATCTGGCATGGTATAGAAGGCTCGTTTTTTTGTTGGAAAGTGCGTAATGGTCACCAGATCGCTGCCATACTCTTTGCGAACCCAGGCGCAAATGTCTATCTCGTCTTGGGGAGAGAGATCCTTTTGGCTTCGCACGTCGCGCTTGTACGCCTTAAAAATAATTACTTGCGCTTGCGAAAGGGTAAATCGTGGAATTTTCTCAAAGCCAATTGGCGGAATGTTAAACGACCTTAATATTGCTTTCGATGCATTTTCTGCGTGTTTTAACATTCCTACCGCTACCTCTTCAAACATATCAAGCAACCCTTCAAAATTAATAAACCCGATTTCAAAATCAAGCTGTGTTGTTTCGGCCAAATGACGAGTGGTAACCGAAGATTCGGCCCTATAAGCCTTTGCAATCGTCCATACGCGCTCAAAAATTGGCACCATCATTTGCTTGTAAAGCTGTGGGCTTTGGGTAAGGTACGCCTTGTGGCCATAGTAATCAACGGGAAACACCTCGGCGCCTCCTTCTGTTGCGATGTTGGCAATCGTTGGCACGACAATCTCTGTGCAGTTAAATTTTTCTGCCATTTTGCGAAAGCCTTCAAGTATTGACGCCTGAACAGAAAAAATCGCAGAAACTTTAGGATGGCGAAGTGAAAGAGAACGGTGATCAAGAAGAGTTGGAAGCTCTAATACAAGCTCTTTTCCTGCCATGTCAAAAGGCATGGTTTCAGCTTTACTAAGTATGGCAAGAGAGAAAGCCGCAATCTCAATTGAGCCAAACGGTGTATGCGGATTCACAAACGCATCTTTTCGCTTCTTAACGGTACCTTTGACCTCAACCACATCCTGCTGGTTAAGGTTTGTTACGACTTTGGCTAAATCTTCTGAAACACCAACTATCTGGATGCTGCCCGAGCGGTCGCGAAGGTCAAAAAAGGCTATTTTGCCATGCGCCCTAACCGTCTGCACCCAACCCGCAAGGGTCACTTCCTGCCCAATTCTTTCCAAACAGTCTGCAGCTAACGCTCTTTTTGTTTCCTGATTCATGTTTCCTGATTCATAATACATGGATTTTACCCTCTTGACAAGCCTTTCTTTGCGCGCTAAAATCCCATTGTAGCCGTGAAATTATCTTTTTCTTGCATTACACATCGCTTCCTCCTCTTTAGATAGAGGGAGATTTGAGTGTAAAGCCAATAAATCTATTTACCAAATCTCCCAAACATAAAAGGGAGATTTTTTGATGGAGGAAGGTATATGAGGAGTGTTGAAGGAAGATATAACTCATACCAAATGGCTAGAATCCGATTACTCGCTAGCTTGCATACTCGTTTGAAACGACCGGATGAAATAACAAGCAAGTACACGCGTGCTCAGAGAGGTATGTTGAATAAAGCTGCATTCGCTGTGTATACGGATCTTGCAGATGACGGGCTTAAACAAGAGGCAGATAAAGTAATGTCTTGCGATATCCCTGAACTTAAACCTTCACAATCACCAATTGTATCTGAAGCAGAACGAGTGATATTCGAAGCAAGGATAAATCAAAAACCGAAGATACCAATAATTCATTATCCACTAGAGTCATATGGCCTCAATCTAGAAGTATTAGAAAATATAAAACAACGTGTGAGAGCTGGTGAATTTAACGAAGATCTCAATCCAAACAAGTAAGCGTAAAGTATGACAGAAATTCCAAACAACGATCCAGAATTTATAGATAGACCGCTTCCTAAACAGGAGATAGGCGAACCGTCAGAATTAGGCGCATGGAGAACAATGCAGCCGCATGAAGCTATTCCTGCTGAAGCTGTTAGAACAGTTTGTGTAAATGGGGTAAAAACACCAATTGTTCCAGTTCGCCAATTTGGTAACAAAAAGGGTCCTCCCAAACCAAAGAGACCTTAAGAGGGTTTTAGGTCTTTTATTTTAAGCTGCAACGCGGTATTTCCATTCCACTTATCCTCACTAATCGTATAAACGATATCAACTTTCTGCCCAATGGAGAATTCGTGCGCTCGTTCTCCCATTCCAAACGAAATTCCGTCTATTTTGACTTCCTGTCCTGAGCGAAGTCGAAGGATTGCATTTTGGCTTTTGAATTGAAATTTGATGTGTTTTTTATCTCTTCCCACCAATCGCATGTCCTCAATAAACACACCTCGGCTCACAAATGAAGGCTGCGGGTTTCCCATGCCAAACGGAGCAAGCTCTTCAAGCACTGTGAGGAGGTCGCGACTGGCAATCGAAAGTGGTAATTCGCAATCTATACGAAGCGTTTTTGTAAGTTTGTCTCCATTAAGTAGTGTCTCTGCAAGTCCTTCAAGTTTTTCCTGAAGAAGCACAAGTTTTTCGGTCTCAACGGTAAACCCCGCAGCCATAGGATGACCGCCAACATCTACAAGGAGGTTTGAGGCCTGGCGGATAAACTCAATCATATTAAATCCTGCAACCGATCGCGCCGATGCCTTGCTATATACCTCTCCTTTTGAGACAACAATAGTCGGGCGGTAGAACTCTTCAACAATCTTACCGGCGACAAGTCCAATAACTCCTTGCTGATATGTTTCATGCGCAACGAATAATAGTTTCTTAGTTCCTGATTCCTGATTTCTTATTCCAGTAAACGCATGAAGTACAGTCTCTTCTGTTAGCAACTGGCGTTCTTTATTGGTTAAACATAATTTTTGAGCAAGTAGGCTTGCCCGCTCTTGGCTTTTCGTGCACAAAAGCCTAAGACTATCCATAGCAGAAGTTATTCTTCCCATCGCGTTGAGCCTTGGCGCAATAATATAACCAATTTCATACGTGCCGATAGTTTTTTGATTGATACCTGCCTCTTTGCACAAAGCTAAAAGCCCGGGCCGATTAGACTGTCTAAGAACTTTGAGCCCATGCGTTAACAACGTTCTATTACTACTGGTGAGCGGCACTAAATCCGCAACCGTAGCCAAGGCTACAAGACCTAAGTGATCATCCTCGCCGTTGTCATGCTGAACTTGTTTCAGAATCTTTTTCGCAAGCAAATAGGCAACACCAGTCCCACACAACTTTGTCGTATGCACAATCGCATGTGCTTTTGGTAATTTTTTAGAAGGAACATGATGATCGGTAATAATAACATCAATCCCCTGTTTTATAGCGTATTGAACGGCCTCGTTTGCAACAATCCCATTATCCACGGTAATAATTAATTTGACATTTGACATTCTTGTCCTGAGCTTGTCGAATAGATGAAATTGGAGATTTGAAATTCCTTTCTTTGAAAGGCCGTAGCCTTCATCAACACGATGAGGTATGTAAGGAAGAACTTTTGCACCTAGGCTATGGAGGGTTTCCCAAAGAATTGCAGTGCCGCAGATACCGTCTACATCGTAGTCGCCAAAAATAACAATCTGCTCTTTCTCCTGAATTGCTTTTTTAATTCTACTTAACGCTTTTTTTAACTTATCCTCGTCAATTCCAACCGACTCTGTAGTAACATCCTCAAGTTTTGGATTAAGGAACTCTTTTCGGGCTTTGGCCGTTTTTATACCTCGGTTTTCTAAAAGAATATCAATAAGCTCTTTAACTTTGAACTTTGAACTTTGAACTTTGAACTTATGGATAACCTCCCACTTCTTCATAGGCTAATTTGTTATACTATAAACAGATGATTAAACGTATTCCTAAAGAACTCATCGAAGTCTACAAAAAATTCACAGAGAATAAGCTTGAAATATTCTTTGTTGGCGGATGTGTACGCAACCTCCTCATGGATATACCTATCAAGGACTGGGACTTTGCAACAAATGCAAAACCAGAGGACATTCTTAAACTCTTTCCTAGCGGTTTCTATGATAACACATTCGGGACTGTAGGTCTACCTATTAAAGTTGAAGATAAGGAACAGGTTGTCGAGGTTACAACGTTTCGAACAGAGCACGGCTACGGAGACAAAAGACGTCCAGACAAAGTTGCATGGGGAAAAACTATTGAAGAAGACTTATCCCGCCGTGATTTTACCATAAACGCAATCGCCCTTTCGCTAACGACGAACGACCAACGACTAACGACCAATCTTATTGATCCATATAAAGGCAAAAAAGATATTGAAAGCAAAATTATCAAAGCTGTCGGAGAGCCAGATAAACGTTTCAAAGAAGATGCGTTGCGACTCCTGCGCGCCGTTCGTATTGCAACCGAAATTTCCTTTACCATCGAAGAAAAAACCTGGAGTGCAATCACTGCGGATGCCAAGCTAATTACGCACATATCGGCAGAACGTATAAGAAATGAGCTGCTTCGTATTCTTAGCAGTGATTATCCGTACGATGGAGTAATATTATTGCGAAATTCTGCACTTTTGGATCATATCTTGCCAGAATTGCTTGAAGGTGTCGGGGTTTCACAAGCTAGGCCTGGCCGGCACCATACAGCCGATGTATTTACACATAATGTGCTCTCGCTTAAGTTCTGCCCTTCACGAGATTCAATCGTTAGATTTGCAACACTTCTGCACGATGCGGGAAAACCGCGTGTTATTGGTAAAGACGAACAGGGGCTTGTAACATTTTATAATCACGAAGTTGTAGGAGCAAGGATAGTACGAAACATTTGCGACCGGCTTAAGTTTTCAAAAAAAGATCGAGAGCGAATTGTGAATCTTGTTAGGTGGCACATGTTTACTGTTGACGAGAAAATAACCGATGCGGCGGTCAGACGATTTATTCGACGGGTAGGTGTTGAAAATGTGAAAGACATAATGGATTTACGTATTGGCGATCGTTTAGGAGGAGGAACGCAAACTGCCGAAAGTTGGAGACTAAAGTTATTTAAGAAGCGAATTGAGAAACAGCTGCAACCAAAACCATTTTCTGTAGAAGATATGGCAGTTGATGGGAATGATGTAATGAGAGAGCTCAATATAAAACCCTGTCCAAAGGTGGGTGAAATACTGCAAAAACTTTTCGAAGAAGTGGATGAAGATTTATCAAAAAATAATCGCGAGTATTTGATTAAACGTATGAAAGAAATTAGTAGTAGTTAATATAATTAAAAATTAAAAGATTGGTAAAGCATCTATAAAAACGTAAGACAAAATAATTTTAAATCAATTGTTCCGTTGTCTAGACAACAAAACTTTCATGAGAAGATATAAATTCCTTACAAAAGAGGATGTGTTCGAAGCGCTTAACCGATTGCGTGAAGCATTCCTTGCCGCAAAAGATGGTAAGGAGGTTGAAGAAATTATTAAAGGAATTTTAACACACGACGAAAAAATTAAAATTGGAAGAAGAATACTTATTGCCGAATACGTCGTTGATGGATTTGGTTTTGACGAAATTAGCAAAATGCTAAAAGTTGGCAAAGCCACCATTACATCTGTAATGAAAAATTTGGATCTCGATTCTAATTGGCTTGAATTAATACAAAAGAGAAGTAAAAAAATAGAATCGGAATATGCAAAGAAGAAATACGAAACTATTGGCGGATCAACACTAGTCTTTAAGAAAAAACAATATACTGGATTTACACGAAAAAAAGTTCTACGGTAGTATCTGTACCGTTGTCTAGTCTACGGTACAGATATGAATTGCAATATCATTTCTTTTGCCTGCATACACTTATTCTCAAAAGTATTAGTCGTTAATTATACCAATAAAAACGTATATATTTATTGCGTTTTACTTATAATTCCCATAAGATATACCTACTATGGCAGAGATTGTATTGAAAGTAAAAAATCTTACAAAAAAGTTCGGCGAATTTACTGCGGTTGATGATATTTCCTTTTTTCTTAAAGAGGGTGAGGTTTTGGGTCTTCTTGGTCCTAACGGAGCTGGAAAAACAACAACGATCCAGATGCTTTTGGGAGTTATGGAATCAACTAGCGGAGATATCGTTTATTTCGGAAAACAGTTCAAAAAGCACAGGGAAGAAATTCTGCAGCTTGTGAATTTCTCTTCTACTTACATAAGTCTTCCATGGCATTTTACTGTCTTGGAAATTCTTAACATTTTTGCCATGCTCTATCAAATACCTGACAAGAATAAAAGAATTGAGAAACTACTTAGGGAATTTGAACTAGACCACATGGTAAAAAAGCAATTCTTTATGCTCTCGGAGGGTGAAAAAACTCGCCTCTTACTAACAAAATCGTTTCTTAACTATCCAAAGATTTTACTATTAGACGAACCAACAGCAAGCCTAGATCCTGAAATAGCGGTTAAAATAAGAAACTTTCTAAAAAAGGAAAAACGAGAGTATAACGTAAGTATGCTTTTTACTTCTCATAATATGGCCGAAGTTGAAGAAATGTGCGATAGGGTTATTATTATCCAAAAAGGAAAAGTCACTATAGAAGACACGCCGGAGAATCTTACAAAGCAAATATCAACATGCAAGCTAGAACTAAAAATAATCAAAGATAATAAAAGGGTGCTTGCATTTTTTGAAGAAAAAGAGATTCCATTTCGTTCTGATAGACATAATTTTACCATTGTTCTTGATGAACGAAACATCGCAGATTTCCTTATGCTACTAGCTTCGGAAAAAATAGATTATGAGGAAATTAGCATCAACAAGCCTGATTTAGAAGATGTATTCCTTGATATTATTAGAAGGGAGAAAAACGATGAGCCGTCATAGAATAGCCGCGATGGTATATCGCTATTTTTTATATCTTCGCCATAACTTAGATAGGCTAAGTGATATGTTCTATTGGCCTGCAATGGACTTATTTATTTGGGGTCTTACAGGCTTATACCTAGCAACGTTAAGTAATAACAGCAAAGAGCTCATTTTTGTTATTCTAAATGGATTAGTCTTTTGGATTATTATCTGGCGTGCGCAGTATGAAATTAATGTCAACATCCTCTCTGAAATGTGGGATAAAAATTTGGTAAATGTCGTTGCTTCACCACTCACCATTTGGGAATGGATTACATCGCTTATTATTGTCGGGTTTATCAAGATGATTATTAGCCTTTCTTTCTCGGCAATTATAGCGTTCATATTTTATCAATACAATATATTTATGTTTGGCTTACAATTACTTCCTATAACAATAGGTCTTTTGCTTTTCGGCTGGTCAGCAGGTTTTATAGTTGCAGGCTTTATCGTTCGGTACGGCATAAAAATCCAAACAGCAGCTTGGACAGGCGTTGCGCTTATTGCGCCATTTTCCGCACTTTATTACCCGCTTTCCATCTTACCTAATTGGGCCCAAAAGATTGCATTGGTTTTACCGCCGAGTCATATTTTTGAAGGCATGCGGGATGTACTCTTTAAGGGATATTTTCCGGCAGAGAAACTTTTTATTGGTTTTGCATTAAATATACCGTATTTGCTATTATCGCTATGGTTCTTTGTCTTCATGTTTAACAAAAGTAAAAAAATTGGTCTTGGAAGGTTAATATGACAAAACAAGACTTACAAAATGAACTCAAACAGTCAATGCTGGCAAAAGATGCGTTAAAAACGTCGGTGCTGCGAATGCTGTTGTCAGCAATAAACTATTTTGAAATTCAAAAGGGCGGAGCAGGATATGAAGCAACAGAAGGGGATGTTCTCGCAATGATTCAGAAAGAAGTCAAGCAGCGAAAAGATTCGATCGAACAATTCAAAGCAGGCGGACGCCAGGATTTGGTAGACAAAGAAACAAAAGAACTAGAAATTCTCCAAACCTATCTACCCGCGCAAATGAATGAGGAAGAAATCCGTATAATCGTTGAAAAAACAATCAGCGAGATCGGTGCGACGTCAGTCGCAGACATGGGCAAATTAATGGGAGCAGTAATGGCAAAAGTGAAAGGCAAAGCAGACGGCAGCTTAGTGAGTAAAATTGTGAAAGAAAAGATTTAACTTAACTTTCCTCGCGTGTTCCACTCATGCCATACAACCAGAAGCGGAGCAGCGTTGAAGATTGAGGAATACGTGCCGCTTGTGATACCAACTATGAGAGCAACCATAAACCACTTTGTGCTCTCTCCCCCAAAAAGAAAAAGGGTGAACAGTACCAAAAGAGTGGTAAACGACGTATTTAGCGACCGCACCATTGTCTGTAGGATTGACTCGTTGACAATCTTTGGAAATGCAACATCTGGCATTCTACGCAAGTTTTCGCGGATTCTGTCAAACACGACAATCGTATCATGGACAGAGAAACCAATAATTGTAAGTAATGCTGTCACAAAAAGACTGTCTATCTCAACGCTTAAGAAATATCCAAGTAGAGAAAACACACCAATTACAACCAGCACGTCGTGGAGTAGCGCGACAATAGCACATACCCCAAACCGCCAACTGCTCGCCGGCTTTGGTACTTTTCGAAATGACCACGCTATATAGAAAATAATAAGTACCGAGGCAAACACAACGGATTTTACGGCATTTACTGTTGTTTCTTTCCCAATCGTTGGACCGACTGTCTGAAAACTAATTTCTTTCAAATCTTTATATTTATTTTTTAATGCGTTTGTTACTTCCGTATATTTTTTCTGATCAATTGGCTTTGTTCGAACAATATATCGATTTCCTTCCGCAGTCTGTATTGAACCTACATCTACTCCTTTTTCTTTTATTAATTTTTGTAATTCTGTATTTGATATTTGAAATTTGATATTTGAAATTTGATATTCTATTTTGCTTCCTCCAGTAAAATCAATGGACAGTTTCAAACCAAACAGCAAAAGCGAGATTATTCCCGGAATCATTACCAATAATGAAATCGCAAAGAAAATTTTCTTATTTTTAATAATATTCATATTCCAAAATTTCTAATTGATCTAATCAAATCCCAATGCCCAAATTGTTTAAAATTAGGTTAATTAGAGCAATTAGATCAATTTTCCTTGTATATTAACCTAAGAAATGTTCTCGTAACAATAATCGCCGAAAACATCGATACCAAAACGCCAATTGCAAGTGTTACTGCAAATCCTCGTACAATACCTGTTCCAAAATAGTAAAGGATGGCGCTTGTGATAAGGCTTGAGATGTTTGAGTCACGAATTGATGTCCAAGCTCTGGTAAAGCCTAGCTCAATTGCGACGTTGCGCTGCTTTCCACGCCGTAACTCTTCTCGCATTCTCTCAAATATTAAGATATTGGCATCAACAGCCATGCCGATTGACAAAATAAACCCAGCAATTCCTGCAAGCGTTAAAGTGACTGGGATAAGTTTAAATAAAGCTAAAACGTAGAGTGTGTACAGAAACAGCGCAAAGCTTGCAATGATACCAAGTCTTCCATACAAAATACCCATAAAGAAAATAATTATTACAAATCCTAGAATTGCGGCAAAAAGGCTATTTTGAAGAGAAGCTTCGCCAAGCGTTGCACCGACAGTATGTTGCTCAAGAATGCTAAGCGGTATCGGAAGCGCACCGGCATTAAGCTGAATGCTTAATGCCTTAGCTTGCTCTGTTGTGAAACCACCGGTGATAACTGCATTCCCATCGGCAATAACGGTTTGTACTGTAGGTGCTTGAATAACTTGGTTGTCCAATACAATGGCTACCGGTTTGCTTACATTTCGTTTTGTAATATCTGCAAATTTTTTTGCTCCTTCTGATGAAAAGGTAAGCTGTACTTGCGGCTCACCAGTGTTTGGATCAAACGTAACGGTTGACCGCGCAAGATCGCTTCCTGAAAGATTAGTCTGCTTAGGGTTTTGAAAGATCTGTGTTACTCCCAAAGGAAGTGTCTCTGAATTAAGTTTAGCCGATCCTGACGCACCCTCTTCCCAAAAAGTAAGTTGCGCTGTTTTGCCAATGAGATTTATTGCTTGGTTTACATCTGAAATCCCGGGAATTTCAACGATGATGCGGTATTCATTATTTACTTTTGCTGTTTGAATAAGTGGTTCACGAACACCTAAATAGTCTATGCGTCTCTGAATTACTGTTTTTGCGCTATCCACTGCATCTTGTTGTTGGTATGACGGAATTTTTGCAGTATCAGCTTTGTAAGTAACACTGACTCCTCCTTCCAAATCAAGCCCTTTTTGGAAAGAAAGGTCTTTATGTATACGAAGTGGACCGATGAAAAAATCTGGCTTAATCCCATAGACTGTTTTGTGGAAATTCCCAATATCAATACGAAATTCCTTGGGAAAGATAGTAATTACTGCAACAATTGTGAGAATAATAATAAAGTAAAATAGAAACCGGGGATTGCTCATAACACAATAGCCTAGCCAAAAATGGAATGCTTGTCAATTGGACAACTTAGGCAAGCATTGTTTCCTCATCTCCAATAAGCATTACCCTTGACCCTGTGAGGATAGAAAGAATAAACGGGTCGTGTCGTCTTTTTCGAAAATTAAATTCGTCTTCAGACATAACCGTATAATTGATCTCCATTCCTAATCGCTTTTCTTCACTTTTTATAAGAAGCGCTAGTTCTGGAAGAACAATTGTCCCAACCATTAAAAAATCAACTTCGTCTCCTCCTTTTTGTAAGCGACGAACAAATTTCCCAGAAAACATTGCATATTTAACTTTTCCTAGTTTCACGCGGTTTCGTAAGACCCCAGCTCCAAGTCCAATAATCTTTGAGCCAAGCGTTAAGAGATCGTAGTAAAACGGATATGATTTTGACAAGGAGTAATACACCCGGTTTGCGCGCGGTTCTTTGATTAAAATACCTTTTTTTTCTAAATAAGAGAGTTCGCGGCGGACTGCGTTAATTTCGTCGTCTGTTCTTCGAACCAACTCCCTAACATGGTACATCTCCAATGGGTTTGTAAGAAATACCTGTAGTAGCGTAACTCTTGACTTTGATGTGATCAGATCAGCTAGCATCTACCTCTCCTTCGAGGGGCAGGACTTGAAACCACAATGTCCCTTTGTTAAATTCCACTTTTTTACCTACCCTATCATAAATAACTGTTCTATCCGTTCTACTGTCTTTACCCCAAGTCCCGTCTATCTTCTTCCCGTCCATAAAGACAACCGCCTTCCCTTTTCCTTTTGTTTTATAGAGTAAGTGCAAATTATTGGTATACCCATCGTTTGCATTATTCTCCTGCATGAATAATACTACAATATTTTTTGCTGTCAACTGTCTATTTGTGTTTTTGTCAGTTTGCGGGGAACCGCCATTCTTTCGTTTGTAGCTATTTGTTGCATTGTCGTACTCCCAAGTTACCATATATTGATCGTATCCATCCCAAAAGGTAACATCCACTTTCTGCGATGCTTCTCTCTCTTGAGACGGCGCATCGTCCTTAAAAGCGTATCGCACAAATTCCTCATCCCACTTATTTCCTTCTGAATCTTTTGCTGATACTTCCCTATTTTTTTCTGCAAACTGCCACAACCTTGACGTTGTAGAATACATTGTATGCTCTGTTGCTACAGATCGTCCAAGTCTATCGTAATCTCGCCAGAATGTAGGATACCCAATTGAGAATTGGTTAAGATCGTTGTACCCTTCCCATTCGTAATCTTCAATCTGCCCAAGTGCATTTGCAGGTCCTGGGGTGTTTGCACCGCCAACATGTGCATAAAGTGGAAAATCTCCATATTCAGAAATAAAGTCAAGAAAATAAGTTCGTGCAGAACGAACAGGCCCCACTTGGCCTGCATCTTGACAATAATACACAGCTAGAAATCGTGTAATGCCGCCCTCTGCAACGATTTCGTAGATTACATCGGCAAATGACAAACCGGATTGCGGCCGGGACTCCTGGTGGTTTTCAACCATAACTCCAAGCGGTCGATGCTTCTCCCACCAGTCACGCTGCTTTTTTGAATACATCGCGCCGTTTAGAGGACACTCTTGCGTTTTTGGCAATGTGTCATCAAATGTTGTTACGCCTGATTTAGTATCAACATTTGGCGGCGCAACAGAAACAGCAACCGAAGCAATTTTTGAGAATGCGACGTAGGAAATACCTGTACTTACAACATAAATCATAAGTGAAATAACAATAAGTGTTAATGTTTTAGTACTCATACCTTCTTATGTCTTTACGGACTGTTTTGCTTCTTTTATTGCCCGTTTTTCCTCCTCTGATAACTCATGATCTACGCCTTTTCCTGCAATAACTTCTTTTGCATACCACCGCGTTCCCAAGCGGGAATACAAACCAGAAATAACAACTCCTGTATTATTAGCATCAAGAAGCGTTAAGATAAAACTTTGATTACCCCCTGTATCCTTAAACGGATTAAATCGCAAGAGGCCAATTTTTTGAATATGCAAAAGAATCTGTTGTTCTATTTTATCACATCGCAAAACAAGCATTGTAATTTCTTTTTGTGCGCTTTTTACTTCTTGGAGAAGCTCTTCAAGAATTGAACGCAATGTTTTACTGCTCATTCCACGAGTTAAATTATTGTAGTGAGAATAAAGTCGAAGATAAAAAAAGGTAAGGATAATAAGCCAAGCAAAACCAATAACAAAAACTAAAATTTGTAAATTGAATACCATTGTGATTTTTATATTAGCCTCTTGACACAAGTTATGTCAATAGTGTAATCTTTGCCTTATTGCGATGAGTAAGACAAAAAAAACTCGACAACAAAAAATTATTGCAGATCTTCGCCGAAGAGTTGGTTTGCAACCTTTGCAACAACCGCCGCCTACATTAACGCAAGCTACAAAAAAACTGCATACCGGTGCAACATTTTCCTACATAGAAGAAACGTATACATCTTCGTTTCTCTTGTCCGACCTTCGAAAGACTTTGCTTGTTACTGCTACAATTGTCGGCGTTGAGACACTATTGTTTTTCCTACACGTCAAACAAGTTATTACTATCCCGATGGTGAGCTATTAACGGAAGGGGGTGAAGTATAGCATGGCATCCATGTATTGCGTGAAATGTCGAGCAAAACGAGACGATCCAAATGCCGTAAAAGTTACCATGAAAAATGGTAAACCGGCAATGAAAGGCAAGTGTCCAGTCTGCGGCACAGGTATGTATAAGATTGGAGCAGCCTAATACTTGAAGATCCGATCGATCGGAAAAATTTGTCTTCAAGACATAAAAAATCCCTCACGAAACGTGGGGGATTTTTATGCTAAGTCTTTGAGGATTGGTAAAATGTCAATGTTTTGAAGCGGCTGTTTCACAAGCGGCGTTTGGCTAATTTGCGGAATGCCGTCTTCCCATGTTGGACGATCTTCTTGAAAAAGAATGCCCGTTGGAATATGTTCTTTTTCGCCTTCTTTGAGTGGTGCACGCAGCGGCCATTGTTCGGCCAACGCAAACGCTTTTTGTTTGTTTTTTGGATCATGTCCTTGCGCTTCTACTTTGTAGACGCGCTCATAAAACCATGAAAAGGTGTTTTTGTGGTTAAATGTAACGCACGGCTGCATGGTGTCAATAATCGAAAACCCTTTATGTTTGATACCAGCAACAATAAGCTCTGTTTCTTGCTTGTTATCTCCAGCAAACCCACGCGCGACAAACGTAGCTCCTGCTGCAAGAGCCAAAGACATTGGATTCACCGGCGCCTCAACCGTTGGCACGGGTGTTGTTTTGTTTTTCTCTCCAATGTCGGTAGTTGGCGAATACTGGCCGGTTGTGAGACCGTAGATTTGATTATTGTGAACAATAAGTGTGATATTAATATTGCGGCGCATCGCATGGATGAGGTGATTTGCGCCTTCACTGTATTGATCGCCGTCACCGCCAATAACAATTACTGTTAAGCCGTGGTTTGCAAGCTTGATCGCCTCGGCCGGCGGCATTGGCCTACCATGCAAACCATTGAATCCGTACGTTTTTACCCAATAGGGCAATTTCCCTGAACAGCCAATACCAGACACAAGTACCACCTCCCATGGGTTAAGGCCAAGTTGCACAATGGCGTTTTTTATTGATACCCACACGCCGAAATCGCCGCAATTGTGCAAAATTGCATTCTCGGAAACATAGGCATTTTCTGTTTCAACTTCCATGTTATAGACCGGTCCTTTATATTTTTTCTTTTCAATTTTTTTAATTGGTAGAAACGCAAAATCAGAAGTTATGAGATTTCTTGTTCTTGAAGCGACAACTATGTTGTCTTCCATGCTTAAAATTTTGGCAAGAAGAGAAAAGTCGTATGGATCTCTTAGTTGTATTGCATACGACATTTTATGCATGCCATAGGCTTTGTAGACACTTATTATTGGTAAAATACCAAAGCGAAGAAGCAGGACTTTTACTTGCTCGCATAAAACTTTAGAAATTGTTTTAAAACTTGCCCTATGTGTTTTCTGGCTTACCCAGCCATCCCCTCGCCATAATCCTTTTATAAGCTCTCCTTGCTTTTCTTTTGGCAAAAACATTAAGAAATCAGGAATTTTTTTCGCAATAGCTCCTTTACCAAACCATTCTTCAAAAAACTCGGAAAGATAGGAAGAATTAAAAGATAGGTCGACGGTTTGTTTGCCTTTTCTTAAAACTTTTTTACTAGAAAGATTAAAGATTTCTTCCATAATTTGTATAACATCGTCTGCATACTCTTGCTCTTTTATATGGAAGGTAAGATTGATAGATCGTCTGTGGACATATCCTTCGGCAATATAATAACCGCAGAGGCGCAAAAAGCTATTGGAAAGAACAATTTGTTTTGGGAGTATCTTGCCCTTGGTATCTTTTGTTTTTCTAACGTACGAAAGGTTTATTGTCTGAATGTTTCTTGTCTCTTTTAGGATTGGATAAAGAAGGTAATCTCCAGCTTGAAGTTCTCCTGCCTCAATCCATTCGGACTTAAACTCAATATTTTGCAACTTACGATATTTTCGCCGAACAGCAAGTACTGGATGTTCTTGGGTTAGCGTCGTTTCTCCAAAGTACTTTGAGACTAATTGGTACACAACGCCGTTGTGTATGTGGCTCATCGTTTCTGTTACGACATGGGTCTTACCATCGCTTGCAATTACTTTATCGTTTTTTTTGATATTTGCAACAAGCGTCGCAGACGGGTTTGTTTGAATAAACGTGTTTGGCACAACACACCCCGGACACCAGTTTGGCTTGTCGTAGGTAATCTCTAAATCTTTTAATGTCGTTGGCATTACTTCAAAACCTCCTTCACTTTCGCAACGATTTCTTCTGGGTAAAACGGCCGGCCGTCGTATTTTCGGAAATGGTGATTGACTGATAAACCTGTATACTCTCTAATTAACCCTTCAAATTGGCCTGTTTTATTGCCTTCAATTACCATTGTCTTTTTTGCAGATTGTATCGCTTTGGCTACGTACTCTGTTGGGAATGGCGAAATGAATACTACTTGAACAAAGTTTACCAAAATATTTTCTTTTGCAAGCCACTGCATTGCTTCAAGAAGTGGTAATTTTGTTGAGCCAAAAGCAAAAATAGTCAATGGCGCTTCTTTTGAACCGTGCATTACTGGTTGAGAAATTTCTGCAGTTGCCATTTCTAATTTTTTAAACCGCTTATCCATCATTTTAATACGTACTTCTGATTCTTCGTTGTAAAGCCCGTGCTCATCGTGCTCATCGGAACCAGTAAGCCCGATTCCACCTTGCTGGCCTGGCAAACTTCGAGGCGATATGCCATCTTCGACAAATGCATATCGTTTATAATCTGTTTGACTAGCGAGTTCTTGATCTGTGAGCATTTTCCCTCGCTGAATTACATATTTTTCGCTTTTCGCTTTTAGCTCTTCGCTTTTAATTGTTGCATGACCTTCGTTAAGATATTTATCTGTTAGAACAATAACCGGCAATTGGTATTTTTCAGCCAGATTAAACGCGTCCATTGTAAAAGTAAACTCTTCAAAAATATCTCCCGGAGCAACAACAATTCTTGGAAAATCTCCCTGCGCTGCGTGCAAGACAAAGCGAAGATCACCTTGCTCTGTCCACGTTGGCATACCGGTTGCCGGCCCCGGCCGCATCCCTTCTATAACAACTAACGGCACTTCTGTTTGGGCAGCAAGCCCTAAACCTTCTACCATTAATGAAAATCCGCCGCCGCTTGTTGCTGCCATACTTCTAACGCCTGCAAACGACGCGCCAATTGCCATATTTATACCGGCAATCTCATCTTCCGGTTCTTTAACAATAATGTTGTACTTGAGCGCATACGCTGCAAGCGTTGTCAAAACGCCATTAATAGGTGTCATAGGATAAATTGCTGCAAATTTAAGCCCCGCCCTTATTGCGCCTAAGGCAATTGCTTCAGAACCACCCAAAAGTAAGTTTTCTTGCTGTTTTTTTGCAACCGACGTGCATGCTAAAGCAAAGTTTTTGAGTACATAATCAAACCCAGCTTTCGATGTATTCACATTTTCCGAAACTACTTTTTCCCCTTTTCTGCCAAATACATCCCGCATAATTTTCTCTAGAACTGCGTAATCATTGTAAAAAAGCGCTAAGGACGCACCAACAGCAACGGTGTTGATCATAAGCCTATCAACATTTAGTTGCTTTGTGATTTCTAAAAAAGGAACAGGGATTTGAACAATGCCAGCAGGGAATTCATTCGCCTCTACCTTTGTGAAGTTTGGATCGAACACGACTTTGGCAGCGGGAGTTAGTTCGTGCTTGTGTTTATCAATTGTTTCTCTGTTGAGTGCGACCAAAATATCAACCGGCTGTTTTTGTGAGTAGATTTGTTCGTCAGAACCTCGAACATAGTATGCATTATGTCCACCGCGAATAAGCGACGGATACTCGACATAATCAAACACCGAAAATCCCAAACGGGTAAAGATTTTCGACATCATAACCCCTGTTGTCATGATGCCGTACCCTGCCTCGCCACCAATCAACCACTGAATATCGCTCACACTTCTATTTTACCACATTTTTCGAGGAGCAAGTAGACAGGACCCGAGCAAAAAGACAAGAAAATTTTTGTGGGCGACCAAAGCGCACGCCATGATTAGGAAGGCCAGACTTGGCGGACTTCATTACCTTGCTCATCCACCTCAACAATGATAATTGCATTCACAGGGCACGATTTTGCAGCGTGTTCAATGTTAGTTTCGTTGTCGTTAATCTCACTATAATTGACAAAATCAGAGGTAGTCGTACCGTCCTTTTTCTTAATCACTGCCTTGCCTTCGCTGTCAAGCTCAAACGTATTTGGTGCAACTGCAACACAAGAGGCTGCTCCAATGCACAAATTTCGATCAACTTTTACTTTTAATGCCATAGTAAAAAAAATCAAAAATTAAATATTAAAAATCAAAAATACAAATAAAAATTAAAATTTTGCATTTTGCACTAAACAATCTTTTAACACTCCCAACGCTAAAAACACACACTTCTTACGGGTCTCTGAAACATCTATCCCAATTAGGCTTAGCATATCGTCTTCTGTAAATTTTGTCAACTCCTCTTTCGATCTTCCTTTTGCGTGTTCGGTAAGCATTGACGCCGCGGCAACACTTATTGCGCACCCTTTTCCCTGAAATCGAATATCGCTAATTTTATCATTCTGAAATGTAACGAAGATCACAATCTCATCGCCGCAAAAAGGATTAAACTGTCGCGATGTCATATCAAAATCTTCGAGTGTTCCAAAATTCAGCGGCTCTTTATAGTGCTCCAAAATTTCTTCTCTGTATATCTTCGAAAAATCCATAATCTTTTATCTAAACATTTTTTGAACCTTTTGTAATCCATTAACAAATTTATCTATATCTTGCTCTTCATTGTAAATATAGAAACTAATGCGCGCGGATGCCGGAATTCCTAAGCGGTTGTGCAAAGGCATTGCGCAGTGGTGGCCGGCGCGAATACAAATTTCCATTTCTCCTAAAATTTGCGCAACGTCGTGAGGGTGAATTCCTTTGAGATTGAACGATATTACCCCCCCTCGCTTACGAGCATTTGTAGATCCGTAAATAGTGAGTTCTTGCATATTTTTTAATTGCTCTAATGCATATTTTATGAGCATAATCTCGTGTTTTAGAACATTTTCTATACCCGTACTATTTAAGTACTCAATTGCAGCGCCTAAGCTTACAATGCCAGCAATATCCGGCGTTCCAGCCTCAAATTTGTGTGGAAGCTTTGCAAATGACGTATTTTGAATAGTTACTTCGCGAATCATTTCACCGCCGTACAAAAACGGCTGCATTTTTGAAAGCAGCGTTTTCTTGCCGTAAAGAACACCGATCCCTGTTGCCGCCATCATTTTGTGCCCTGAAAACACCAAAAAATCGCAATCCAAATCCTGCACATCAACGCTCATATGCGGCACCGACTGCGCCGCATCAACAAGAATGATGAGATCAGCGTTCACTGTTCGTAAATCATTGATCATTTTTTTGAGCGGATTTATTGTGCCAAGAACATTGGAGACGTGCGTTATTGCCAAAATTTTGGCGTTTTTTATTTGATATTTGAAATTTGATATTTGAAATTTGAAATTCTGATCGATATCCAGTACTAGAAAATCAGCATTTTTTTGAATGGCGAGTTGTTGCCAAGGTACAAAATTTGAGTGGTGCTCCATAATAGTTGTCGCAATTGTATCCCCTCTTGAAATCCGCCAGCTGGCGGATGTGCTCGCAAGAGAGTATGCGACAAGATTAATTGCTTCTGTCGCATTACGGACAAAAATAATCTCATCTTTAGACTTCGCGTTAATAAATTGCGCAACTTTTTTTCTTACTTCCTCCACTTTTGCGGTCGCTTTCTCCGCAATTGGGTATATCCCCCGCTTTATGTTTGCGTTATACGAAGTATAATACTCATTTATTGCATCCAAAACGACCCTTGGCTTTTGGCTCGTTGCCGCAGAATCTAAATAAATGAGGTCTGGATTGTTTTGGAAAATAGGAAAATCTTTTTTATGGTTTTTCATAACATTTCTTCTATTCGTTTTGATAATTGTAGTTGCTTATCTTTTGAGAATTGTTTCAAAATAGGTGTAAAAAACCCCGAAACAATGAGCTTCTCTGCTTCTTCTTCGGACAGTCCTCTGCTTCGTAAATAAAATATTTGCTCTGCATCCGGCCTGCCAACGGTTGACGCATGACCTGCTTTTAATTCGTTTTCATCAATCTCAAGCGATGGAACACTTCGCCCTTTTGCATCATCGAAAAGCAGTACTTTTGAATCAAAAAACCCATCCGCTCCTTTCGCGCCTTTGTTGATTCGGACTAATCCATCATTGCTAAAAACACTATGATCCTTAAAGACTCCACGAAGCGTTGTTCTGCTATATGTATTTTTTGCTTCATGGACGATGTTTGTATTAAACGTGATATGTTTTTGGTCAGCCCCGACAAAAATTCCGATAATTGAAAGTCTTGCCCCCTCCCCAACCAAACGTGCATCAATTACTACCTCTTCTTCGTCACTATTGATCCAAACAAAGGGGAAAACTTTATTTTCATTCTTTTTTATAACAATTTCTATATTTTGCATATGTCATTTTGCCTTTTAATTTTTGATTTTTTAATTTCCTATCCGACCGCTCCAGTCATCTCAAGCTGAATTAGTCGATTTAGTTCTACTGCATATTCCATGGGCAACTCGCGAACAATCGGCTCAACAAAACCATTCACAATCATTACTTCGGCCAGTACTTGGGAAATACCGCGGGATTGGAAATAGAAAAGTTGCTCTTCGCCGATTTTTGATACTGATGCTTCGTGTCCAATCGTTACTCGTTCTTCGTCAATATCCATTGTCGGGTACGTATCGGCACGGCTCTTATCGTCTAAGATAAGCGCATCGCAACGAACCGTTGACTTACTGTTTTCTGCTCCTTTAACAACCTTAAGCATGCCTCGATATGAGGTACGACCGCCGTCTTTACTGACTGATTTAGATGTTATGACGGAGCTTGTTTCTGGTGCTAAATGGATTGCTTTTCCGCCCGCATCCTGATGCTGCCCTTTTCCTGCAAATGCTAAAGAGAGAACTTCTCCTCGCGCCTTTCGGCCCTTTAAGTACACCGATGGATATTTCATGGTTAATTGTGAACCAAGATTACCGTCAATCCATTCGCCAAATCCTTCCTCCTCAATAAACATTCGTTTTGTCACAAGGTTGTAGACATTCTTACTCCAATTCTGCACAGTCGTGTAACGCACTCGTGCGCCTTTTTTCACTATAATTTCAACAACCGCAGCATGGAGCGAATTGGTGGTAAAAATCGGGGCCGTGCAACCTTCTATGTATGACACGTATGATCCCTCATCAGCAATAATCAGTGTTCGTTCAAACTGTCCCATGTTGCGGGCATTGATTCGAAAGTACGCTTGCAGTGGAAGATCAACACGAACGCCTTTTGGAACATAAATAAATGATCCGCCACTCCATACCGCAGAGTTCAGCGCAGCAAATTTATTGTCTGCAGCAGGAATTACCTTCCCGAAATACTGTTTAACAAGCTCTGGATATTTTTGAATAGCGGTATCCGTATCAACAAAAATAACGCCTTTTTTTGAAAGCATTTTTGAGATACTGTGGTAAATAACTTCGGAGTCATACTGCGCGCCAACGCCTGCCAAAAACTTTCGCTCTGCTTGGGGAATGCCAATTTTTTCAAAAGTATTTTTAATTTCTATTGGCACTTCATCCCATGTCCTCCCTTGCTTGTCAGTTGGTTTTACGTAGTAGTAAATATTGTCAAAATTAATTCTTGACAAATCACTGCCCCACATCGGCATTTTTTTGGCAAAGAATATATCTAAGGCACGAAGGCGAAAATCCTGCATCCATTGCGGCTCGTTTTTTATATTCGAAATTTCTTCAACAGTTTTTTTTGTTAGTCCTTTTTTCGTTGCAAATACAGGCTTTATATTGTCGTGAAAACCAAATTCATAACCTGACAGATCAAATTGTTGCATAACCCTTCCTTTCAATTTTGGTAACAAGTGCCATGCCGTCAGAAGCTGCAATTTTTCCCTCTTTGAGAACATGAACGAAATCAGGCTTTAAGTAATGGAGAATTCGTTGGTAATGGGTGATAAGCAAAATCCCCATTTTTTGTTTTTTAACAATCTTTGCCACAGCTTTGGCAATAATACGAAGACTATCAATATCAAGCCCTGAATCAATTTCATCAAGGATGGCATATCTTGGTTTAAGAACAAGTAGTTGAACAATCTCCATGCGCTTTTTCTCTCCACCAGAAAATCCTTCGTTAATTGATCGCTGCATAAAATCTTCTGGTAAACCTACTTGCAATAATGACTTTTTTACGGTCTCCTTGAACTCGGAAAGCTTAATAGGTTTTTGCGGATGAAGCGCTTTGTATGCAGTACGCAAAAACGCCAAAACTGAAACACCGATAACGCTAACCGGATGCTGAAACGAAACAAAAAGCCCAGCCCTCGCCCGTTCCTCTGGAGTTAATTTGAACATGTTCTTATCGTTAATTTTGAATTTTGCATTTTGCATTTTGAACTGGTAATTCGGGTTTCCCATCAAGCTCATCGCAAGCGTTGTTTTTCCAGCGCCATTTGGCCCCATGATCGCATGCACTTCGCCAGGTTTTATTAAAAGATTAATACCTTTTAGAATGTCTTTGCCTTCCGTTGTTACATGAAGATTTTGAATATTAAGCATTTTTAGTAATCTCTGAAAGTTTTATATGATAAATTTGTTCTAAAAATTGATTTTGCAATCGTCGCAGCGAAAATCCATGTGGACATGTTTTTGCCTGGCACTTGCCGTCTTTTGTTTTTTGACAACAAGAAAGAAATGTTTTTTTTGATGACGCTTCGATAATATTTCCCAACTGAATAGATTTTGGATCTTTAAGAAGCTTATAGCCCCCCTTTCTTCCCTCTATTGCAGTAATAAAACCCACTCTCTTGAGACTTGCTGCAATATTGCGCAAAAAAAGTAACGAAAGATTATGTTTTTTAGCAATTTCAGACAGAGGAATTAGCCGTTTTTTATATGCCTTTGTTAGCGACTGAACTAAAATGAGAGCGTAATCTTCACTTCGTGAAACATGCATCATAGAGATTAACTAATACTAATTTAGTACTAGTTTACTGTATTGTCTTCTCTATGTCAACTGGGTTCTCTCAATGAAGTACAACCCCCAAGAAAAAATAATTTATTAATCATCGCTATAGTGAATAAGCTTATACACCTTTACAACAGAAACATCCCATTGCGCTGCTATTTCTGCCCGCCCAAACCCGGCTATTTCCCAGATAGGATGCCCGAGTGGCTCGCAGGAAGGATATTCACAGATGATAAGTAACTGATTGGTAACAGTTTTTCGCTGCGGATCCTTTTCCTTTGTTTCAATGGTAATAGGGTCTTTGCCGTCAAGTTTAAAAAAATACCGATATGCATGATCTGAATTCCCGTTGGTTATCAGCGCAAAATTATATTGTTTATTTTCGGTCTTTTTCAAAACAAACTCCGATATTCGCTTTACTTGTTCAAGTTGACGATTTGGTGATGATCGGAATGGAATACCCTGCAGGTTAATAATAATAAGGAAGAAAAACAAACCTGCGACAAAAAAGCGCAATATTCTATGGTAACGCCATAGAGAGGATAACGCATTGCCAACTAGTAAGAACGGTAGCGGAAACATGAATCCAAAGTAGTAATCGTATATTACCTTTCTATAGAAACCAAAAAGGCCTATACCAAGAAAAAGCCACAGCGCGAGAAGAAAAAGCTGCAGCTTATTTTTTATTTTAATCAGAGTATAGGTTGAAATAACCATAATGCCAACAACACCTATTTGCCAGAGTTTCAACACAAGACCGTTAACTCTTTCAAGTTGTTCTAGCGGAGGAAAGTACCACACTAATCTTGCAAAAAGTCGAAACGCCGCATCTGTCACCTGGTTTATAGGTGAAAAATTTACAATCACTCTATTATCCGGAATCCTGCCGAGTAAAAAGTTTATTATTGTCTGCGTATTTGGAAATCCATGAAGCACTTCAAAACCTAAAAATGGAGAAAAGCCAATTAGGAAACCGGTAAGTACAGTGAGGTACCAGCGGCTAATTTTTAGCAAAGATATATTCTTTTCTTTAACATATATCCCTAAGGCTATGTATACACAAACGATAATTGCTAAGAACATCGAGATATATTGTAATTGGAAAGCAATACCAAGAAAAAAACCAACAGCTAAGAATAATTGCCATGATGAATGCACAACTGCTTTATACACAAGATATATAATAAGAAGCGAAAAAAATGGTAATGGATTTGGATTCCAGGAAGAACGAGCATATGCAACTACCAACGGCGATATTGTATATAAAGAAGCAGCAACGAGTGCTGCCCCTGTGCCAAAAAACTCTTTTCCTATTTTATATACCAAAAATACCGTTGCAATTCCGAGCATTGCTACCATAACTGAAGGCCCAACTGGGTTAAAATTAAAAAGCCATAAAAATGGCGCAATGAAATAAAAGTAAATTGGTCCATAATAGAAGTCTGCTGCCGATGACCGAGGCCCTAAAAGGGTAAAGTCTCCATGTAATATATCGTATACTATAATTGCGTCTCTTCCCTCGTCACCTAAAAATGTCATATATTCGTCTATTCTATACAGACGAATAAATGACGCCACAAGCAAGATGACAATTATAATGAATCGTTGGTATTTAATAGCAATATTGCACCTGCGATGCTGATTTTTTGCGCCAAATAACTCTGTTATACATTGTGAAATTCCAAAGAAGTAAAAATGATGTTCCAATTAAAAAGTAAATAAAATAAAATTCCTTTCCAAGAAGTGCCGTACCAAGAAAAATCGTTCCTGTTTGTATAACAACAACACCAAAAGAAGAACTTGCGTAGAATTCAATCATTCTGAATAAATACATCCCTAATGTTCTGCTCCTTCTTTCACGAAACGTCCAGATATTGTTGAAATTGTAGTTAGAGAAGATCGCAAACGCTGCACCAACAAGATTTGCAGGCGCTGGATGCCAATCGATGTATTCTACAAGCACCCGCAGTGTCATTGCATTGATAATGAATCCAAAACCGCCGACAACGAGAAACTTTCCAAATTTACCAAAAATAATTTCTTTGATTCGTGTTACGATAACAAATTTTAATACATCGAAAATATATCCGGCCGGTGCAATTTTAGATCTCCCAAGAGTTCTATCTGTAAAAGAAAAAGGCACTTCACCAATTCTAAAACCATCACGGACTACTTTATGCAAGAAAGATATTTGGAAGATATATCCATTATATTTTTCGAGTTCGTTTTTTTCTTTGAGAAATACTTCTTTTTTTAATGCACGAAATCCACCAGTCCAATCATGAATGGTAAGCCGCAAGAAAACAATTCTGACAAAAAGGTTTGCCACAATAGAAAATGCTTTTCGCGCAGGTGGCCAATTCTGTGGGATTGAACCACCATCGCTGTAACGATTACCAATGACCATATCGTATCCTTCGTCAATCTTTTGCAGAAATGCAGGAATTTTTTTCGGGTCATGCGAGAGATCTGCATCAAATTCAAACATAACATCGGCTTGCATCGTTTCGATTGCATAAGTCATCGCTCTCACATATGCTGCCCCTAAACCCTTCTTTTCTCCGCTATTGAGCTCAATATTTTTATATTTTTCCATTAATTTCTTTACCACCTCTGCAGTTCCATCAGGAGAATTATCATCAGCAACTAAAATGTACATTTCATGATTTTTAATTGAGGAAAAAATTTCTTCTTCAAGAATTTGAATAAGACGATCAATATTCCCTTTTTCGTTGTATGTCGGAATAATAACAACTACTTTCATCTATTTTTAAAATACTCTATCGTTTTTTGTAATCCTTCTTCCAATGTAATACTTGGTTCCCAGTCAAGCAGCTTTTTTGCTTTTGCAATATCAGGTTTTCGAGTCTTAGGATCGTCTTCTGGCAGCGCTTCGTACACAATATCTGACTTCGATTTTGTCATATTTTTAATTAGTATAGCAAGTTCTCCAATCGTTCGTTCATCTGGATTACCAACGTTTACCACAGAGCCTTTGGTCATATCTTTTTCCAAAGCAAGCACCAACCCTCCGACAAGATCTGAAACATAACAGAAACTCCTCGTCTGCTTTCCTGATCCAAAGATGGTAAGCGGTTTTCCCTGCAATGCTTGACTTATTAAATTAGAGATAACCCTTCCGTCGTCCGATCGCATCCTTGGGCCATATGTATTAAAAATACGCACAATCCTAGCATCAACATTATGTTTTCGAACGTATGCCATTGTTATTGCCTCACCGAAACGCTTTCCCTCGTCGTACACCGACCGTACGCTAACAGAACTAACATTGCCCGTGTAATCCTCTTTTTGTGGCGATACTGTTGGATCGCCGTACACTTCAGAAGAAGAGGCATAAAGAAATGCAGCATGATGCTCTTTGGCAATTGTTAGCAAAACGTGGCTCCCAAACGAATTAACAAGAAGCGTTTCTATTGGATAATTCATATAACTGTACTGACTATTTTTATTTGGAGAAGCAGGTGATGCAAGGTGGTAAATCGCATCAACAGATTCTATATGAAAATCAGCAAGCGAGAAAGGCCTAGTGATATCATGCTCTATGAAGCTAAACTCTTTATATGATTTTAAAAGATCAACGTTTGCCCTATCGCCTGTGATAAGATTATCAATGCAATAAACAATGCAATTTTCCTGGAGGAGTCGTTCGCAGAGGTTTGCGCCAATAAACCCTGCTCCGCCGGCTACTAGTACTTTGTGCATACACGTTACTTTTCACTCCTTTTCTCTCGCGCAATATCTGCCTTAACCATCATTGCAACAAGCTCCTTAAAACTTGTGCGTTGCTTCCAGCCAAGAATCCTTTTTGCTTTACTTGCATCTCCGACAAGGTAATCAACTTCTGCGGGACGCATGAATTCCTTTTTGTTTGCTTCAATATACGACTTCCAGTCATTAATGCCAACAACCCCAAACGCCTCCGCGACAAATTCTTGCACACTATGATTTTCGCCTGTGGCAATAACATAATCATCGGCTTGTGGCTGTTGCAACATCAGCCACATTGCCTCAACGTAGTCACCTGCAAAACCCCAATCGCGTTTTGAATCCAAATTACCTAGTTCAAGCTTTTTTTGCGCACCCAAACTAATGCGAGCTACAGCATGACTTATCTTTCTCGTCACAAACTCAAGCCCCCGACGAGGAGATTCGTGATTGAATAAAATTCCAGAACACGCAAACAGATCAAAGCTCTCTCGATAATTGACAGTAATATAATGACCATACACTTTTGCGACGCCATATGGACTTCGAGGGTAAAATCGTGTAGTTTCTTTTTGCGGTGTTTCTGTGACTTTTCCAAACATTTCAGAAGATGATGCTTGGTAAAATTTAATTTTAGGATTGACGACCCTAATTGCCTCAAGCATTCGAGTAACACCAAGTGCGGTAAACTCACCAGTTAAGACGGGTTGATTCCATGAAGTCTTTACAAAAGATTGTGCTGCTAGATTGTATACCTCATCTGGATGCGTTTCCACAAGCGCAGACGAAAGCGAGCTTTGATCAAGAAGGTCTCCTTGTATAAGCGTGATTTTTTCTTGGATATGTTCGATACGCTCGTAATTAACAGTACTTGTTCTCCGTGTTAATCCGTACACTTTATAACCCTTTGAAAGGAGGAATTCGGCAAGATATGAACCATCTTGTCCAGTAATGCCTGTAATAAGTGCTACCTTCATATTTTATCTATTTTAAACAATATTTCTCCAATAATCTAGTGTGTCTTGCAATGACTTTTCGATTGGAATCGTAGGTCTCCACCCAAGGCCGCATATTTTCTTGTTGTCGCAGACTCGATCGGGTGTGTCTTCGATCCGAAGCTTACTTTCGTCTGTTTCAATCTGTATCTGTTTTGTTTTTGCGAAGTTGATCATCTTTGTAAGCACGTCACCGATAGTAATTGATCTGCCAAACCCAATGTTGTACGCATCTGCATCAGTTCCTTTTTCTAAAAGCAGATGATATGCAGCAACCATATCCCTCACATCTGTAAAATCACGCCTGCTCTTAAGGTTGCCTACCTTCATAATTGGTGCGCGTTTCCCCTTTTCTATTTCAGCGATTCTTTTTGCAAAATCAGCAATAACGAATCCTTGCGACTGCCTAGGACCAATGTGATTAAAAGGCCGAGCACGGATAACTGCTAATTTATATGCTAATGCGTACTGTAGACCTAAAAAATCTTGGGCAATTTTTGAAACTCCGTATGGGTTAATGGGCATAAGAGGCGTGTCTTCATCAATTGGTAGGTCATCTTTGGCTACTTTGCCATAAATATCTGCAGAAGAAATAACAAGCGTCCGTGATGTTTGTAAAAAAGACTTACGAATTGCCTCGAGTAGGTTTATTTGCGAAACTATATTGTTTGTAATTGTTTCAGCAGGTTTGTCAAAGCTTTCTTTAGAATTTGATATTGCTGCCAAGTGAAAAATGTAGTCAGGCTTGAATTCTTGCACAACGTTTGCTATTTGGTCGGCGTTAGTGAGATCAAGTTGCCATAGGGTAACTTTTTCTCGTATTAAAGCAATATTTTGGAGAGAAGATTCGGATAAATACGTTCCACCGATGTGGTAGTTCGTTTTTGCCGTAAGATATTCGGCAAGGTGACTCCCTGCAAAACCAGATATCCCTGTTATTAATACTCGCTTCATTAAAAAGAAGTTATCGCCCCACCCCTTGATAGGAAAACCCAATACTACGCGCCTTTTGGGGCTCGTAGATATTTCTTGCGTCAAGCAGATTCGGTGATTTCATAAGCTGTTTTACCTTCTGTAAATCAAGCTGGCGAAACTCGTTCCATTCGGTAACCACAACCACAATATCAGCGCCCTTTGCCGCTTCATACGAATTGTTGTAGTACGTAACGCCACGGAGAATTTTTTTGGCATTGCTCATAGCAATTGGGTCGTATGCTTGAATTTTTGCCCCTCCTTTTTGCAATGCGGAAATTATGGTAATCGACGGTGCGTCACGCATGTCATCGGTATCCGGCTTAAATGCCAAACCGAGCACGCATACTGTTTTGCTTTTTATACTTCCCCCAAGGAGCACTTCTGCCTTTTTGACAATATTGAGAATGGCAAATTTATTAATTGCTTCTACCTCGCCAAGTAGCCTAAAATCGTAATTGTATTTTTTTGCAATAGCAATAAGCGCTTTCACGTCTTTTGGAAAACAGCTACCGCCGTAGCCTGCTCCCGGAGAAAGAAACGGACTCCCGATCCGCTTATCTAGCCCCATCCCTGCCAAAACTTTTAACCCATCAGCGCCGGTTAATTCGCAGAGATGCGCAATTGCATTAGCAAAAGAAATTTTTGTCGCAAGGAATGCATTTGCTGCGTATTTTATCATCTCTGCAGTTTCGATGTTTGTTAGAACGAATCTGCCGTCAATTGGTTTATGAAGCTCAACAAGCATGTCGCGCGCAGCTTTTGTTTCGGTGCCGATAACAACTCTATCTGGATGTAAAGTATCGCTAATCGCTTGTCCTTCGCGTAAGAATTCGGGAGCAGAGCCAATGTCAAACGTTGCCTTCTCGCTCTTAACACGCTGAATAATTTTTTGCACTTCTTTATTGGTACCAACAGGAACGGTGCTTTTTGTTACCACGACCGTATAGCCATCGAGGTGTTTTCCGATCTTTTCCGCAACTTCAAAAACAACCGAAAGGTCTGCTTCGCCATTTTGTTTTGGCGGAGTGCCAACAGCGATAAAAACGACTTTTGATGCTCGAATCGCCTCTTCGTACGAAAGAGTGAACAAGAGCCGAGATGCTTTAACATTTCGCTTGACCAGCTCTTCAAGTCCCGGCTCGAAAATTGGAATAATTCCTTTTTCTAGATTTTCTATTTTCTCCGGCGTGTGGCCGATAACCCACACTGTGTTGCCTAAATCGGCAAAAACCGCCGCTGTTACCAAACCCACATACCCATGTCCAACGAACGTTATTATCATAAAAGCTAATTGTTAGATTGTAACAATGAAACCGCGTCTGACGCGGTGAAACAATAGAACAATGAAGCAATAATTATTTTGAATTATTAATCTGTGATCTTACTTCCAGCAAGCCTTCTTCAAATGTTCTCATCCTAACGCCTAGTTGTTCTATTTTATCATTATTCAGTGCCAAACGAAAGGGTCGCTTCGCGCGGCCGGCAAAGTAATTATCTCGCGTAGTTTTGGCAATAAGTGATTTGGGCAGACTAAACGTTTCGGCAATGGCAAGTGCTGCTTGATACGGTGTCACGAATTGACTGCCTACAACATGGTATATTCCTGTTGCTTTGCGTTCTATGAGCATATTGATTGCACTTGCCAAATCGTCTATAAACGTCGGTGACATGACATGATCTTCTACCGCATGCACCACCTCTCCTTTTTGTAGTCGAGTAAGTATCGCGCGGACAAAATCATTGCGGGGAAAGAAAGATCGGTACGGATAGGCAATCCGCAACACCGCCCAGGGGACACTTGCCGCTGCAACTATTTTCTCACCTTCATATTTTGTTACTGCATACCAGTTAAGGGGATTTGGAACCGCATCTTCTCTATAGCCATTCTGCAGCGTTTCCTCACCGTCAAAAACAAAATCCGTTGAAATGTAGATTATTCGTTTCCCTGTCGTAACTGCCGCATCAACGACGTTTCTTGTCCCTTCCACATTGATTCTCCACGCATCACCCATTTTCCCCTTTGACTTGTCTTCTTCGCATGCATCAACGTTTGCTTTGGCGGCAAGGTGAAAAATAATTTGTGCGCTTGAGGCTTGCACTGCTTTTGTAACTGCTTGTTTATCGATAATATCAACACCGGTGTCGTAGCTGATATCTTCAAATGAATGCTTGTTTTGCAAAAGCTCAACAATGCGCGACCCAACAAGCCCTGAAAGCCCAACTCCCAAAATTTTCATAGTTTTCCATATTTGAGCTTTTTCCACCAAGATGTATTATTTTTGTACCATTCCACTGTCTTAGAAAGTGCATCATCTAATCTATATTTGGGCTGCCAGTTAAGTTCTTTTTTTATCTTTGACCAATCAATTGCGTAGCGGCGGTCGTGGCCTGGACGATCTTTCACAAATTCGATCATACTTTCATCTTTTCCAAGAAGTGCGAGCAATTTTTTGATCAGTGTAAGGTTATTAATTTCTTCTGTCTGTGAACCGACACAATACGTTTCCCCAACCTTACCTCTCTGCAGTACTGCTTCGATTGCACCACAATGATCTTCGACATAAAGCCAATCACGCACATACAAACCATCTCCATAGATCGGGACTTTTTTTCCTTCTAAAATATTTGTGATTGCAAGAGCAATAAGCTTTTCCGGGAATTGGTACGGGCCAAAATTATCCGCGCAGTTTGTTGTCGTAATGGGCAACTGGTAAGTAATTGCGTATGAGGCAACTAAGTGATCTGCTGCTGCTTTACTTGCCGCATACGGACTTCGCGGTGTATATGGTGTCTGTTCGTTAAATTTTTTCTCATCTTCAAGAGTGAGGGAACCAAATACTTCGTCTGTTGAGATGTGATGAAATCGTTTTATTTTGTGTTTAATTGCTGCGTCCAACAATACTTGTGTTCCAACGACATTGGTCATAACAAATGGCGAGGGATCAAGGATTGATCGGTCAACGTGGCTTTCGGCAGCAAAATGGACAACCGTATCAACGCCTTCCATTGCGTTTGCAACTGCTTGTGCGTCGCAAATATCGGCCTTTACAAATGAATAGTTGGGGGTTTGTTCTATATCCTTTAGATTCTCAAGATTGCCGGCATAAGTGAGCTTATCAAAGTTCACAATCTGGTCTTGCGGATGCTCTCGCAGCCAATAGTGGATAAAATTTGATCCAATAAACCCCGCCCCGCCGGTAATAAGTAACTTCATAGTTAAATTTTACGCACTATGACCCTGAAAGTCGAATTGGTCATAATTTATTTTCTCTCCGCAATCTGTCTAAAAGAAGTATACCAATCATACTTGGTGCATGATTAATTTCGCCTCTTGCAACTTTTTTTGCTGCTTCTTCGATGGGCATTTTTAGAATTGTGATATGTTCATCGTCGTCAAAATTCGTTTTGCCAAATTCTAAATCTTTCGCAAGAAACAGGTGCGATTGCGCTCGAAAAACGCTCGCTGTCATTTCTATTCGTGCAATTTCTTCCCAATGCGATGCACTTATTCCCATTTCTTCCTGTAATTCCCGCTTTGCAGCCGAAAGCGATGTTTCTTTTTTGTTAATAAAACCCGCCATTGCTTCAAGCGCTTCTTTTTCTAGTAAGTACCTATATTGTGTAATAAGATATATTTCATATTGGTCTGTGATTGGAAAAACAGAAACGGTTGGACGGCGGATTGCATTTTGGTGTGTTTTAGTTTTTCCATTTGGCAGAGTAAATTTTGTTTCTTCTACGTAAAAAAGTTCTGATGCGAATACCTTTTTATGCGACAGAATTTGTCTTTTGCTCATTTCACAATACCCTGCAAGAGCTCTTCTTCTGTATATTCTACTTGCTCATCTTTTAGGCTTGGATCATACGGCGGATCAGGATAATTTATGAGGAAAGCTTCCTCATCACCAATATTCAAAAGCCCTGTTGCGATGTCTTTTGGAATAAAAAGACGTTGGGGCTTTTGCGCATCAAGCACATATTCTTCTTTTTCCTTTGTGCCGGGCTTAAAAAGAACAATTTTCATTTTTCCCTGTAGTGGAACATACCGAGCGGCACGAACGCGGTGCAGATGATACCCTTTAAACATACCAGGTTTTGTACTGGTAAGATACGCTACGGTTTTTTCTCCGTCTTTGAAGAGTTCAGCTAATGACCCATTTACATTGCCCTTGTGATCGTATGTTTCTACTTTCTTAGCATCTTCAATTGTTCCAAGACTCACGACAATTCTCCTTTCCGCACTTTTTCTGCAACAAGATTGTTTGCGCGTAAGAGCTCGTCAAACGATGTCCCCGCATCCACCCACCAGTCGATGATCTCGCACATCATTGTTCCTTCTGCAACATACGTGTTGTTAAGGTCGGTAACTTCAAGTTCGCCTCTTACAGATGGAGCAAGCTGATCAATGCAGGAAAAAACTCGCTCGTCGTACATATATATACCGGTTTGAACAATATTAGACTTTGGATGATCCGGTTTTTCCTCTATAGAAAGCACTTTTCCTGTTTTATCCATCTCTATAACACCATACTGACTAGAAATCGTAGGCATCTTCATGCCAAAAATCATAGCTCCCTTTTCTCTTTTTTCGAAACGATTAGCTGCGTCGCGAAGATCAAACTGAAAGATGTTATCGCCAAGGATAACAAGAATCCGCTCATTATTTGCAAAATCTCGCGCAAGAGAAATGGCGTCTGATATTCCCCCCTTTGGATTCTTTTGGATTGCGTAATACAGCTGCAAACCAAAGTCTTCTCCAGATTTAAGAAGTGTCTCAAAATGCTCTGCATGATCTGAAGAACTAGTAACTAGAACATCCTTTATCCCAGCCCTAGCCATTGCCTCAAGTGGAAAAAAAATCATAGGTTTGTTGTAAATGGGAAGAAGATGTTTGTTGGTAACCCACGTCAACGGACGAAGACGTGTTGCCAAACCTCCTGCAAGAATAACTCCCTTCATAAACCAAACCCCCGCAATAGGAAAAGCAGAAGTGTAATACCTAAGCTTCCCATAAGCACGTATTCTATCACAATTTTAGCTGTCACGTCGTGATGGACGACGTGGTGCGCAATCGCCCAAAATACATAGACAACTATGATGCCAACACTAATTTCTCCTTGCATCCGCTTGTCATACGAAAATTGCGAAAGGAGGATAATACCCAACGCAAAAAAAATTGTCAGGAACAGATAATAAACAACGTGTTTTTTAAATTCTTCCTGCATTATAATATTGCTCCTTTACTTATAATAAAAAGAATCAATATCATTACAGCGAAAAAGAAAATGTGGTCGAGATTATGTCCGACAAGACGGACAATCTTTTTGCGCATCACAATTATCATATCTAAGATAAGCGTGAAAATAAATATTGCCATTACCATAATGCCGGTTGTAAGAGAAAACCGTTGCGATCCAATAAGCGGCACCGACACAGCGCCTGCCGCAAATGTAAACGTTTGCTTTGTCTCCTCCTCTTGTACTGTCTTGCTTGTTGCAACTTCCGCAGTCATTGGCTTCTTGGCAATTTCAGAACCTGTTCTGCTCCCTAAAAACTCCACAACTAACGTTGTCTCCTCTCCCAGCAATTTCCCTTGAGCAACTGCAAAACCTATCTCATCGTAATTTTGTGACAGCATGTTGTCTCTATGAGACGGACTTGCAAGCCATGCCTTAACTACATCTTCTGATTTTGTAAATCCGCGCGCTAAGTTTTCGCCAGCATAAAGGTAGCCATAATTAACTTTGTTAAAAAATGCCCAAGGCGTTACACCGTCCGGTGCATTATGCGCCCAGTAGTCTTTGCTTATCATATCTTGTGCTTTCATTGCCGCTGCTTTTGTTAGTTCTTCGTTAAATCCCAATGGTAAAAGGCCCTGCTCTTCCCGCTTTTTATTTGTCAGCAAAAGAAGTTCTTCTACCTTAACATTTGTTTGTATACCAAGAACAGTCGGAGCGCTCGTGCGAACAACCGACAGTAAAAATTGGCCAACAAGCAAAGCAAGGATAAAAACAAGAATACTTTGGTGATGCAGTGCTT
>JACQKQ010000034.1 GCA_016204465.1 Candidatus Levyibacteriota bacterium | reverse complement strand
GCATAATCCTTGTTCAGAACCTTTATTCCTGATACAATTCACGCATGGGAAAATTCTATTTAACCAGTGCAATTCCGTATGTGAATGCAAAGCCGCATATTGGCCATGCATTGGAATTTATCCAGGCAGACACAATCGTAAGATTTCGAAAAATCACAGGCGATAATGTTTTCTATTTGTGTGGTTCGGATGAAAACGCGCTTAAAAACGTCCAAGCTGCAGAGCAAGAAGGCAAACCTGTACAAGCATTTGTTGATGAAAACGCAAAATTGTTTGAAGCGTTAGCAAAAAAACTAAATGTCGAGTTTGATGTATTTCAAAAAGGCAGTGACCCCAAACATCATGCGTCTTCCCAAAAACTGTGGCAACTCTGCGAGAAAACAGGAGATATTTACAAGAAAACCTACAAAGGCCTTTATTGCGTTGGTTGCGAAGCGTTCTACACGAAAAGTGAGCTCAACGAAAACGGCGAGTGCTTTGAACACCCAGGGAAAAAGCTTGAAGAAGTCGAAGAAGAAAACTACTTTTTCAAACTCTCCAAATACCAAAATGATCTGATCAAAATTATTGAATCTAACGAATATGAAATCGTCCCTGAATTTCGAAAAAATGAAATTCTATCTTTTATAAAATCAGGCTTGCAGGATTTTAGCATTTCGCGAAGTAACACTAGGGCGAAAAACTGGGGAGTTCCTGTTCCAAATGATCCAACACAACGAATCTATGTCTGGTTTGATGCCTTAAACATTTATCAAAGCGGAATAGGCTTTGGTTCTGCAGAGCAGAATGACATTGAATCATATAAAAAATGGTGGCCGGCAGATTTACATGTAATCGGCAAAGGAATTATCCGTTTCCATGCAATTTACTGGCCGGCGATTCTGCTTTCTGCAGGACTAGCGCTTCCTAAAAAACTCTTTGTCCACGAATACTTCACCGTAAATGGGCAAAAAATGTCCAAAACTTTAGGTAATGTGATTGATCCAATCGAAATTGTGAACAAATACGGAGCTGATGCGCTGCGCTACTATTGTCTGGCAAAAATTTCGCCGTTTGCCGATGGTGATTTTTCCGAAGAAAAACTTAAAGAGGCGTACAATGCGGATTTGGCAAATGGACTGGGGAATTTGGTTTCACGCGTGGCAAAACTGTGTGAGACAGCAAAGTTTGAACAAATGATCTCGGCCTCAAAGGAATCGGTGCATTTAATTCATGCCGAAGAGTATTCGCAGGCATTCTCCGAATTTCGTTTTAACGACGCGACTTCCGTTGTGTGGAAAAAAATAGCCCTGCTTGATAAATTTATTAACGACGAAAAGCCGTGGGTTTTGCTAAAGACAAACGACCAAAGACTAAAGTCTATTTTAGCCCACTGCGTTGACCAAATCCAAGAAATCGCAGCGCTTTTAGAACCATTTCTTCCCGAAACAGCAAAAAAAATCGAGGAGCAATTCAGAGGTGCAAAAATCGTCTCCCAAAAACCCCTGTTTCCTCGAATTTAAGACAAATCCTTTATAAAGTGGTAGCCGTAATTTTTAAATCCTAATATCTCGTAAAACTTATGTGCGATTATGTGCTTATATTGTGATTCGACAAACAATCTGTGACAGTCCAGTTCATTTGCAGTTTTGAGAACTGCCTCCATTAGTTTTCTACCCACGCCTGTTTTTCTATATTCTGGTACAACATATAACTCATCAAGTTCTGCAATTGGCTTGGAATAGCGTACTACCATTCGAACAGAAAAACTTGCAAAGCCTATTATTTTTTTTCCTTCTTCTGCAACAAAAATATGGTTGCTTGGGCTTTGTAGCACTTTTTTAAACGAGTCATTATCGAATTTTGAATACCTATTTTCTCCAACAAAATCGTTATAAAGCTGTATCACCTGTTTATAATCTGACACGATAGCTTTCCTTATCTTCATAGTGTCATTATTATATCAGTTAGATATATTGATATAATAGGACTGTGATTGACATGCATTGTCATTTGAATTTTAAGGCCTTTTCGAATGATTATGATGAGGTGATCAAAAGAGCTGCTGATGCCGGCGTAACAACGATTATTAACGTTGGCACGAAAATTGATTCAAGCCAAAAAGCAGTTGAGCTTGCGCAAAAATACGACAATTTATACGCAATAGTCGGCGTGCATCCGCATCATGCGGATAAAGTTGAACTTGGTTCGGACTGGCTTTCGCAAATTGAGCGGCTGGCCAAACAACCAAAAGTAGTAGCCATCGGTGAGATTGGTTTGGATAACTACCGCTACCAATCAAACGGCATTACCGATCCAAAAGCGCAACAAGAGCTGTTTGAAGCGCAAATTATGCTCGCGCACAAGCTCAAACTACCCCTCCAAATCCACAACCGCCACGCAGGAAAGCAGATTCTCGAGATTTTGACACATCACAAGAATGAACTTCTGAACCCTCCTGGCATGTTCCACTGCTTTGCAGGTAATATAGATATTTTGCAATCTGCTTTACGGATGGGTTTTTATATCGGTTTTGACGGAAACATAACCTATCCTGGCTTAGCGCCTGGCGAAGATACTTCTTTACCCAATCTAGTTAAAGCAACACCGCTTGATCGGATAGTGATTGAGACCGACAGTCCATACCTTACCCCTACTCCTCACCGAGGTAGCCGAAACGAACCGCAGTATGCTATACTTGTGGGAAAGGCAATTGCCCAAATTAAGGCCGTCAAATTAAACCAGGTGGACAACCAAACCACAGAAAATGTTCGGACTCTTTTCAATCTATGACAACCTTTTTCCAAACCATATTCACCCGCTATCCGATCAAAACTCGTCGCTCTCTTGAGCTCTTGCCAGGCGTTGTCTCATGGACATTAATTCTTTCTCCTATCTGGGGATCATTTTTTATCCCGTATATTATGGCGTATTTTATCCTCTTTTTTGATGTATATTGGCTTTACCGGTCGTTTTCCCTTACCTTCACCGCTTTTATTGCTTCAAGAAAAATCGCCCAGGCGCAGAATTTGGATTGGCTTACAAAAGTTGACAAGCTTTCACATTTTTATAAAGTTGCGCATATTGTTATCATACCCAACTACACCGAAGGTGTGCATAAACTTCGCTTAACTCTCCAGGCACTTGCAGAGCAAACGTTTCCAAGAAAACGGATCTATGTTGTCTTAGCAATGGAGCAGAGGGAAAAAGCAGCCGAGGAAAAAGCAAGCATCCTGATAAAAGAGTTTAAGGGCGTATTTGGCCGCATATTTGCCACATACCATCCCGACAGTCCAAACGAGATACGCGGCAAATCATCAAACCAAGCATACGCAGCGCGTGTGGCTGATGAAGAGCTTATTAAAAAGAAAATAATTACTGTTGACTACACAACTGTATCATCTGTTGACGCTGATTCAATTTTCGATAAACAATACTTCGCATATCTTACGTATGAGTTTTTAAAAGATCCAAAAAGATATAATAAATTCTGGCAATCAGCAACCGTTTATTACAACAATTTTTGGCGAGTTCCAGCTCCTATCCGCGTTATTTCTTTTTTTGGCAGCCTTTGGCGAACGGGCGTGCTTGTACAAAAAGACAGGCTTATTTCAAATTCAACCTATACGCTTTCGTTTAAGTTACTCAAACAAATCGGATTTTGGGATACCGATGTTATCCCAGAAGATTACCGCATTTTCTTTAAGGCCTTCTTTGCCCTCAAAGGCAACGTATGGGTTGACCCGATATTTCTTCGCACTTCAATGGATGCACCCATGTCGTCTGGATATTTCAAAAGTCTTAAGAATAAGTACCAACAAGAGCAGCGCTGGTCGTGGGGAGCATCAGACGACCCGCTGTTTATTAAGTGGTGGCTCACTATCCCCGGTGTCCCCTTTGTTAGAAAAACTGTTATACTGTATAATGTGCTACTTGATCACTTTCTCTGGCCGGTAAATTGGTTTATTATTACTATTGGGGCAAACATTATGCCATTTGTCAATCCAGCATTTTCACGAACTACTATTGGCTATAATCTTCCGCGGCTTGCCGGATTTATACTTACTCTCTGTCTTTTTGCTATTGTTGTAATGATTGTTATTGACTTTCGCAATAATCCTAAACAAGCACAATCACCAATGCGAAAATTTCTTTTCCCCCTTGAATTTGTACTCCTGCCAGTTGTTGGCTTTTTTCTAACAACCCTTCCTGCAATTTTTTCTCATACTCAACTTATGCTTGGAAAACGCATTGAATATAAAACTACAGAAAAGATATGACCCGTTCGATAGACTCAGGGTCATAGCGAGTGAAATCGAACTATGAAAATCCTGGCCCGGATTGAAAAAAGCAAATCAAGCTGGTTTCTTATCTTTATTGCGTTTCTCTTCTTCTTGCTTCGTCTTCCTTCCCTTTTTGAGCCAATATGGTATGGTGATGAAGGAATTTACCAAGCAGTAGGCATGGCTATGCGCGAGGGTAAAATACTTTATGCGCAAACTTGGGACAATAAAACCCCGCTTCTTTATGCGGTGTATGCGTTTTTTTCATCCGACCAATTCGGAGTTAGATTTGCATCGCTTCTTACTGGTCTTTTGAGCGTATTTCTTTTCTTTCTGCTAGCTAAACGTCTTTTTACCCACACGAAAACAGTGTTTTTTACAACAGGGGTGTATGCAGTTTTTTTTGGCTTACCACTCTTAGAGGGCAACATTGCAAATTCGGAAAATTTTATGTTGTTTTTTATTCTTCTTGCAGGATATCTTGTTGTTAAAACAACTCCCAAAGCAGAACCCATGCTTCTCTTAGCCGCCGGCGCATCGCTAAGCATTGCTTTCCTTTTCAAAATTGTCGGGATATTTGATTTTGCGGCGTTTCTTTTTTTCTTGGCTATATCAAGCTATACTTCACTTGCAAAACTTCGTCTACTTGTTTCAAAAGCTTTCCCTTTTATTATCGCATTCATTTCTCCAATATTACTGACAATACTTTTTTTTCTTACGCAGAATGCGCTTGATGAATTTTTTAGCGCTGCGTTTAAGCAAAATGTAGGGTACGTAGGTTATGGAAATACATTTTTTATTCCGCAAGGTTTCCTTATACTAAAACTGCTCCTGCTTGCAATATTTTTGCTTATAGTTTTCTTATATAGAAAGCTGCTTTCGCAGAGTTCTCTTTTTATCCTAACATGGTTTGCATTTTCTCTCTTTAATGCCTTTTTTGCCCAGCGGCCTTACACGCATTACCTACTTGTTCTTTTACCAAGCATTGTTTTACTTGTGGGACTTATTTCGTTTGAGCGTGTTACAGAAAAAAATGTAACTTTATATAGAGAACGGTTTTTGCGAAACGCTGCCACAATGGGCGCTATTGCTTCGCTATTTTTTATTGGAATAAATTTCAGAGTCTACATCAAAACGTTTCTTTATTACCAAAATTTTCTCTCCTTTTTAACACATAAAAGTACTGTAACAACCTATCAGGCTTTTTTTGATAGAAATACGCCCCGCGACTATGAACTTTCGCACTATTTAAAAAACCACCTCCTCTCAAACGATACTATTTTCGTTTGGGGCAACAACGCACAGCTTTATAAACTCGTTGAAAAAGCGCCTCCCACAAAATATACAGTTGTATATCACATAAACGCATCAAAAGGGTCTATGCTTGAAGTACAAACGGAGCTTGACAGGATAAAACCACGGTTTATCGTAGTTATTTCTAAAGATCCGCTATTCCCAAAAACCGCGCATTATCGGGAAAAAATTATTATTAAAGACGCAATAGTCTATGAGCGGATTAATTAGTAAACCTCGCACACAATTTGGGTTTTTCTTTTTGCGCAAATTGGTTAACCTACGTTCCGACCAACAGGACATTGCGGCGCGAGGTAAATTTACAGCAGATAAAATCCTGCTGTTTAGCATTCTTTTGTCCTTTATCGCAATTATGATTTGCGTATTCCTTGTTATCGTTTTTTACCAAAAGCTTCCTCCTGTACTTCCGCTATTTAACCAACTCTCATGGGGAGAAGCACGGCTTGGCACGAAAATACAGCTTGGTATTCCTGTCTCCATTGCTGCAATAGTTCTTTTAATTAATCCTTTTTTGTCCCTCTTATTTTATAAAGAGCTACCCCTTGTATCTAGGATTATTTCCATCACCACCCTTACAGTTGCTGTACTATCGTTGATTTTCATCATTCGAACAATTCGGATTGTAGTCTAAAATAGCATGCTTGACGCGCCGTCAATTATCTCTGTTGCACTGTATCCCATACTAGTTTCCTTTTTTGCAACAACTATACTCACCTACCTTTCTCTGCCATTAATTCGAAAACTGAAACTCTTTGATGATCCGCTGACACATAAACATCCTGCGATTATCCATACAAAACCTGTTCCAAGGGGAGGTGGACTCCCTTTTTTCCTTGGAATTATTGTAACAAGCGCGCTTTTTATTACTTTTACACCAAAACTTGCAGCAATTTTTGCCGCTTCTGCTCTAGCGCTCAGTGTTGGGCTACTTGATGACAAATATGACATTTCTCCATATATTAGGTTTTTGATGAATATTGTTTGCGCACTCATTATTGTTACAAGCGGTACAACAATAACATTTATCACAAATCCCTTGGGCGGCATACTATACCTTACAGATGTAGGCTTTCCTTACTTTTCCGAACTCATTACCCTTCTTTGGATTGTATGGGTAATGAATATGCTTAACTGGAGCAAGGGGGTTGACGGGCAAATGCCGGGAATTGTTTTTATCTCAGGCATTGTCATTGGCGCTTTGAGTATGCGGTTTCCGCTTTCCGATCAAAATACGTTTGTTGCTGCAACAATGTCGTTTATTCTGGCCGGAAGCGCACTTGGATTCTTACTCTTTAATTTTTCACCGGCGAAAATTTTTCCGGGTTACGGCGCAACTGCGGTGTATCTTCTCTTAAGCGTTGTCTCTATACTCTCCGGTGCAAAATTGGCAACAGCGATTATGGTAATGGGTGTGCCGATGATTGATGGGATTTTCACAATTGGCCGTCGCATCATTTCTGGACGCTCTCCCTTTTTGCACGACAACCAACACCTCCATCATCTGCTGCTTCGACTTGGTTTCACTCAAAGGCGTATTGCATTGTTTTATTGGCTTGTATCTGCTATATTGGGTGTAACCTCACTAACGCTTTCAAGCAGAGGCAAATTATTTGCAATTATCATGATAAGTATTGTCATTGGCGGCGGCATTACTTTTCTCCATTTTCTTTTACGAGATAGGGATGAAAAAACTCGCCTATAGAACACTAAAACTTGTCAGGCCTAGGCAATGGATCAAAAATTTTGCTGTTTTTGCCGCTGCGGTATTCGGCGGTGAGTTGTTCAATGGAGCAATCATAAGCGATGTGCTTGCTGCGTTTATAGTCTTTTGCGGACTGTCTTCCGCTATCTACATTATCAACGACATCTTCGACCGAGAGAAAGACAGGCTCCATCCGTTCAAGAAATTCCGTCCCCTTGCCCATGGCGATCTTTCTTTGTTGTACGCAATAATCCTTGCACTGCTTTTTATTATTTTCTCTCTTTGGTTAAGCTTCACTATTAACCCAGCGTTCTTTTTGCTATCGGTTATCTACGTCTTTTTGCAGTTTGCCTACTCTGTCGTTTTGAAAAATATAGCAATTATTGATATTCTCGTTATCGCTGCAGGCTACATCTTGCGCGTCTACGGCGGAGAGTTTGCATCGGGTGTCCATATTTCTGTTTGGCTTTTGCTGACAACCATTGCCATTTCGCTGTTTTTGGCAATAGGAAAAAGACGATCTGAACTAACTCTTATTTCCCAGTATTCAGATACACAAAAAGCAGCTGTACGTAAATCTTTATCGCATTACTCGGAACGGCTCCTTGATGTCTACGCATCAATCTTTGCAACATCTACGTTTATATCCTACACACTTTTTACCTTCCTTGAAAATCCGGTTGGTTTTAAGATTTCTTTAAGCATTTTACTGCCTGATTTTCTTCCCGTATTTTTGCAACGAAAGTGGCTCATGATTACTATTATTCCTGTCGTTTATGGTCTTATGCGGTATTTGCAGGATATTTATGAAAAGCACGAAGGAGAAAGCCCTGACAAGGTGCTACTTTCCGACAAACCTCTACTTGCAACGGTAGTCATCTGGATTATCCTTGTTACTACCATCATCTACATCATTGGATGACTATTCCTTCTTTTTTGCATACTGTGCACTAACAAACCCTTCTGTGCCGTCTGGAAGTTTTACATGAAACCACCCCTCTTCTTCACTAAGCAGCTCAAGGATATCGCTTGGAGTAACCGTACCTATTTTTTTGCTTGTTGTCGATGCGTTTTTCCTAACATTTAAGTACCCAGTTGGCGTGTCGAGGACTTCAACCTGTGCTACAGGTGTTGGCTTGGCAGAAGATGTTGCCTCTGCCGCGACTGACGCTATTGGAAACGCTGCTAATGTATCAATACCCATGTAAGCAATAATACTTAACTGGTAGCCGGGAACTGTCCGAATCCGAATTGTCTTTTCCTTATAGCCTTTTCTTCTTAGCACCACCTCGTGGTCTGATTCAGTAATATTCTCCAAAAGCCTAGGTGTTTTCCCCGAAACGTTTTTGTCTATAAGCACTTCTGCCCCTTGGGGAAATGAAGTTATAAAAAGCTCGGGATTTTTATTGTCACTTATTGGACGAAGGGTAATAGTGTGTCCCTGCGATTCTGCGCCCTGCCCAAATGCTCGGTCCAAAACAGTAAGCACTGATCGAACGATTGTCACTTTCTCTTCAAAGGGAGCAAAGCCGCCTTCTTGAGGCACTATTTTTACCTTGTACTCACCTGCCGAAAGCATGTCTTTGGCCTCACAGCGACAAAGTGGCGTTTCACCAACTAACTCTCCATTAATATATACCTTGCTCTTTGGAAACGCTGTTACCTGCAGCGCGCCTTTTTCAACATTTTTCTTAAAGTACAAAAAATACCATGCGCTCCCAACTCCGATGAGGATAAAAAGCAAAAGTACAGCAAAAAGCTTCTTCATAAAGTTTCCGATACTATACCACAGCACAACTTGCTTTGACAAATGAATCTTCCAATGAGACACTATAAGGCACTATATGCGAAATAAACGCAATCAACACAGTAGATTAAACCTTGCAGAAACGCTAGATTTTGCTTCTCATGTTGCCCTAGCCGCTGGAGGCAAGCTTCGAGCTGAATTTTATAAAAGGGAAAGTCGGGCAATAACAAAAGGTGATTTTGATTTTAACACAGAAGTAGAGATAAAAATTGATGCGATAATCACTTCAATGTTAAAACGCCGCTTTACAACAATGCAGATTCTTACGGAAGAAACCGCTCCAGAAGATTATTCTCATATGCAAAGCGTTGATCGTCTTTGGATTGTCGATCCTTTAGACGGCACGACAAACTTCTTAAGAAGACGTCCCCATTTTGCTGTTTCTATTGCATTAGTTGAAAAAGGCATGCCACTAGCAGCTGTTATTTATCTGCCAATGCAGGATGAACTCTATACTGCGCAGGCCGATTCCCCTTATGCTTTTCTTAATGGGCAAGTTATACATGTTTCTGGAACCAGTACTTTACGTGAAACATGGATTGAGAGCGGCATATCATGGGATATGACAAAACGAAAAGTATTTGCCAAGGAATGGTTTCCTCCCCTTTCTCAAAATGTAAGAGCGTTCACCATGTCGGGGAGTGCGGTTTTTGATCTGGCCGCGGTTGCAAAAGGAGAGGTTGATGGATTTGTGTTTTGCGGGATTAAGCCGTGGGATCAAGCAGCAGCAGGACTACTTATTCAAAAAGCTGGAGGAAAGATAACAACATCTTATGGCAAAAAATGGAACGCTTTTGCAAAAGATATTGTTGCAAGCAACGGTTTGATTCACGGCGATCTTGTTAACCTCACTTTATCTAATAAGTTTTTTTGAGTAGCAGAAACAAAACGAGGTTTAACTGCTCTGTTTGGCTTAACCAATGATAGAGACGGTTCCATAAAAATGTGTTTATCTAACCCCATGTAGCTTATTCGCGTTGTAGAGAGAATATCAACCATCTCAATAACTGTATCGCATGCTTTTGGTATTTGGCCGTTGATATGATCTATTGCATCAAGTAGAGGCGCTGTTTCTCCCTCTCGTCTAGGCGGATGTGGCAGTCTTCCTAACGTCGAAAAAATCACCCGTATTTCTCCAAGTCTGCCTACTAATGGAAGGCCACTCTGCTCTGCTGCGTGGCGGACTTGCCTCCTAACCTCGATAATTCGCATATCATCAACTGGAAGAAATGCGCCAACAACAGATACCGAAGCTTGCTCTTGATCAATCGTTGGTAATACGCGCAAAAGTTCTAAACGAATTGGTTTTCCAGAACTTGAAAATTGTTGTCTTAATGCTTCATAGTATGCGCGTGCAACCTTGGCATCAACAAGAATACTGCGACGTCCTTGCCTGCTAAAATTGAGCTGTAAGGTAACATGACGAAACCCGTCAGGAACTACTCGCATGTCAGGCTCTACTTGTTGTACCGCTGCTGTTGCTTGGCTGCAAAACATATCTGCTCTTCCCGTGATCATAGCAATTGTTGCAAGAGCATACCGAGTATCTTGTTTTTCCCCTGTGAGAATTGGGTTATCTACTACTTCCCCTTGCCGTATCATAGAGACGGCTCTTGCTTCAATCTCTTCATACGTGTTTGCTAATCTCTCGCGCAAGAGGGTAAGCTGATTATGTTGTGTGAGAAATTCTTGCGTTGCCATAAAAAAACGCCTTTCGGCGGATCAATTTTGCTCGTGATACTCGTGGTACTTGTGGTACCCTATCGTTTAGTATCCCATATCTCCCATGCCGCCTGGCGGCATTGCGGGAGCTTCCTTTTTCTCCGGAATGTCGGTAATGAGGCTCTCGGTTGTTAAAACCATCATACCAATGCTTGCTGCGTTTTGCACCGCAGAACGTGTGACTTTTGCCGGATCAACAATGCCTTGCTTTATCATTGAGCCAAAATCGCCAGTCATAACATTAAACCCGTAATCTGCAATTTTGATTCCATTTCTCTCTGCTTCCTCAATGGTTCTAACAACCCATCCTGCGTCAAATCCGCCGTTTCGGGCAATGCCGGCAAGCGGTTCTGCAAGCGATTTCCAAAGGATATCAACGCCTGTCTTTTCGTCGTCTGACGAGAGCGTTTTCTTGAGCAAATCAAGCGCTTTTCTTGCCTTCAAAAGCGCAACGCCTCCACCTGGTACAATACCTTCCTCAAGGGCTGCTTTTGTTGCCGCGACTGCATCGTTGACCCGTTCTTTTTTCTCCTTTAGCTCTATTTCGGTTGCAGCACCAACATTAATAACGGCAACGCCGCCTGAAAGCTTCGCCAATCGCTCCTGAAGCTTCTCGCGGTCAAAGTCAGATGTTGTTTCATCAATAGCCCTCTTAATTTGCGCGATTCGAGCCTTGAGTTTACCTGGATTTCCTTTGCCGCCAATAATGCGCGCGTTCTCCTTGTCTGACCACACCTTGTCTGCGCGGCCGCAGTCTTCAATAGTAACATTCTCAAACTTACGCCCTGTGTCTTCGGAAATAACTGCGCCGCCTGTTAAGATTGCAATATCTTCAAGCATTTCTTTTCGTCTGTCACCAAATCCAGGAGCCTTAATGGCGAGTGCGTTGAACGTTCCGCGGAGTTTGTTGACAACGAGTGTTGCTAGGGCCTCGCCTTCTATCTCATCGGCAATAATAACAAGATTTTTAGAAACTTTCACAAGTCCCTCAAGGAATGGCAAAAGCTCCTGAAGATTTGCAATTTTCTTGTCTGTAATGAGGATGTACGGGTCCTCTATCTCTGCTTCCATCTTGTCGGCGTTGGTGACAAAGTAGGCCGATGCATACCCTTTGTCAAATTCCATTCCTTCTTTGTAGTCTATGGAAAGCTCTAGTCCCTGGCCTTCTTCAACAGTTATAACTCCGTCTTTTCCAACCTTATTAAGCGCTTCTGCGATAAGTAAACCGATGCGTTCATCTTGCGCCGAGATTGTTGCAACCTTTGCAACGTCTGTTTCTTTAACCTCTTTTGCCATTGCTTTAATTTCAGACACAACTGCCGCAACTGCTTTTTCCATGCCGGACTTTACAAGCATGGGGTTTGCACCGGCTGTTACATTTTTGAATCCAATGTTAATGATTGACTGTGCAAGAAGGGTTGCTGTGGTTGTACCGTCTCCAGCAACGTCGTTGGTTTTTGAGGCAGCTTCTTTTACAAGCTGGGCGCCCATGTTTTCGAACGGATCAGGAAGCTCAATTTCTTTAGCAACGGTTACACCATCGTGTACAACATTTGGCGCGCCCCATTTCTTGTCTAACGCAACATTTCGTCCCTTAGGACCAAGTGTTGTTACAACAGCATCTGCAAGCTTATTAACGCCTGCAATGAGTGATTGTCGTGCTTCTGCACCGTATTTAATTTGTTTAGCCATAAAGCTCCTTTCAGGAGAAATCCGAAATCCGAAATCCGAAATCCGAAATGTTTTGAATTTTTGTCATTTGAATCTTTGAATTTGTTTCGAGCTTCGATATTCGTACTTCGAATTTACTCTACGATTGCCAAGACATCATCTTGACTGATCAGTGTCCACTCTTCACCGTTTACTTTTACCTCGTTGCCGCCCCATTTCTTATACATAACTTTCTGATTTACTTTTATCACCATTTTATGCTTTTCTCCTTTAGGAGTTACTTTTCCAGGACCCAGAGCCATTACAAGGCCAATTTGCGGTTTTTCCTTTACAGTGTCTGGCAGGATAATTCCGCTTACAGTTTTTTCTTCTGCCTCCAGCGGTTTGATAAGAACATTATCGAAAAGTGGCTGAATACGTATTTTTACTTTTCCTGCCATACGTTTTTAAGATAAAAATATCACTTAGTGAAAGTGACTGCTAATTTATACAACAGAACTACCGGTTTGTCAATAACCTATAGTTAAAATCTCGAGGGCTTATGTTACTTGACACATCTTTGTAAGACCCGTACTATAAATGTATGTCTTTGTTTTCAGGCAAAAAATTGCTTTTGCTAGGGTTTATTGTGTCTTTATTGGTTGCAGTCCCCCTTACGGTGTACTTTCTGCAACAAGAACAGAAGACGCAGAGTCGTGCAGCGCCGGCAACAACACTTGCTTTTATTCCTTCGTCGTCACAAAATAATCCTTTACAGAAGAAAGTTGGTGACACATTCTCTCTTGACATACAAGTTGATCCTGGTGCAAACAAAAATCAGGTCTCCTTTATCAGTTTGGTGATTAAGTACGACGCAACAAAACTTGCTACAGCTAGCGGTTCCTGTTCTGAAGCACTCTGCCCAGATACGACAACTTTCCCTGCAACGCTTGAAGGGCATATCTACACAAGCGGGGGCATTACGATGACGCTTTCTGTTGGTGCTGATCCAACAAGCGTCGTACAAGAACCTAAAAAAGTAGCGACAGTTACATTTAAAGGTCTTGCCGAAACAGGCACAACACCAACACAAGTAACATTTGATTCCCAAACACAAGTGCTCTCAATCGCCGAATCCGACTTGCCAAGTGAAAACGTGTTGCTACCTTCAGGCAGAACAGCTGCGTTTATTGCAATTGGAGCAGGACCATCGCCAACAGCAGGACCGACAACCTCTGCACAAGCGCCAACGTGTGACAGCCTAAACGTTGATCGCACAACATCCGGCAGTGCGCCTTTCTCCATTACCTTCACCGTAAACGGTTCAGATGCGGTGGGCACAATCCAAAAGGTAACGTTTGATTATGGTGACGGGCCGTTGGAAGATGTGACAACCGGCGGCGGCATTGGAACAAATAAGGTGAGCTTGCAGAAAGCACATACTTTTATAAACGCCGGAACATATAAAGCAACAGCTAAACTTACAAATAACGCAAACGTTGTAAACGCACCAAATACCAAATGCGAGCAAACGATTACCGTCACAGGAGGAGCAGGAGGTCAAACAGCAACACCATCTGCAACAACAGTTCCAACTGCAACGCCAACTGAGGTTCCAACACCAACGGAAGTAGCAGTACAGCCAACAATCGAACCTACAGGCCCGGAGGATATAGTGCTAGGAGTAGGTATTGCCGGTATTGCTCTCGTTCTTATCGGCGCCATTCTACTTTTAGCCCTCTAAAAAGAATTCCTTGATTTTCCTTCGAGTCGGTATAAGTTTTCACCAAATAGTTTGGAGATAGTTTTTAGAAAGTATAGATTTGAGGCTAAAATTAAACTTTTTTGTATAAAACAGATTCTGCTTTTTATCGAAAACTTACATACTTTTCGTTGAAAACTAATAGTGTTTTAACTTAAGCAAAAACCAGCGTAGGGTGTCGGTTACCTTATAAATCTCGTACAAAAAAGGGTTAATCACCAAATCGTAGCTGCCGATGAATCCAACGTGCCGCCCTCCATAACCCTCTTTAAATCGGTGGAATCCGTACCATTTATCATTTTTGTCTGGATTAGGTCCAAGCGCGCCCCACATATCAAACTTCTTTAGTCCTAGTTTTTTTCCAAACTTAATTGCCTCCCACATCACAAGATTACTTGCCATAACTTCTCGATGTTCATTGCTCGATGCGCCGTATGGATAGTAGAGGGTATCCTTGAAGACAAAGAGTATCCAAGCAACGAGAGTTTTATTTTTGTATTTGGCCGTCAGAAGATGAGCTGTCAATCTTTGAGAATTTGAAATTTGAAATTTGAAATTTGAAATTTTTAGGGTTTCCCACATCTTCTCGTGATACCTTTTCGTGTGGGCGTAGAATTTTTGCCGGTTGGTAGTTTCTTCGGTTAATTTAAGATATTCTCTAAACGCTTTATCTGAATTATCTTCAACAACCTCTACACCGTGCTTTTGCGCTACCCGTATGTTGTAGCGAGTTTTTGGATGCATAGCCTTTAGGAGTTCATCCTCTGACTTTGTGAGATCGAGAACAAAGGTATACCTTGTGAACAAGGGGTGAGCCGCGGGCCTAATATCGTAATTCCTAATTCCTAATTCATAATTCGATTCCTTATCAACATTAGGTTCTAATTGGATAAAAACGCAGTGTTCTTCTCTACCAATACGAATAAGTTCGCTTATTTGCTTTTTTGTTGGTATCGCACTTTTAGGCAGATACCCTATATTCCATGGTGTGTGGGGAATCTTATGAATGGTGAGCTGGAATGAGTCTCCTAGGATTACTTTCACGCCGGTTTTCTTTCGAAATTCTCCCCACTCAAAGCTTTGCAAAGGGTGAGCGGCTGTTTTATTAAATGTAGACGAGTTCATAGAAATTCCGGCGCATCATCTTTATACACCAAAGAGGTATTTTGTGAAAGAACATTTTCAGGAAGCTCCAGCAAAAACCGCGAAATAGTATTTGAGCTGCGCTGGCCAAAGAAGAGCCGTTTCCTGGCATATGAAAAATAGAGTTTCTTTTTTGCTCGTGTCATACCAACGTAGCAAAGTCTGCGTTCTTCTTCTAGTGCATGCCTGTCCATGGTTGCTCTTGAATGGGGAAATAGTCCCTCTTCCATACCAATCATGAACACTATAGGAAATTCAAGTCCTTTTGCCGCATGCAGTGTCATAAGTGTTACTGCTCCGCCAGCTGGCGGATTTTTAGTCCCAAGTTTTTTTTCTGGCGTATACTCTTGTTCAACCAAGGCAACATTTTCTAAAAAATTTGTGAGCTTAGGGAATGCAACCGCAACAGAACGAAGCTCTTTGATGTTTTCTAAACGCTGCTTGTCGTCCTCATCATGCTCGTCATATAGCTCAAGATACCCTGTGTGCTTAACTACTTGGTCGAGCACTTCGATCGTTTGAAATTTTGATGCATCAAATGTTGACTGAAAATCGAGAAATTTTTGCAAGCGTCCTTTTCCAAGTTTTTCAATGCGTTTGTAAGAAACCATATCTTTTGGGTTATCAAGCAAGCGAAGGTAAGCGAGGACGTCTTTAATTTCTTTTCTCTCGTAGAATCGCGTACCTCCAATGAGTATATATGGGATTCCATTATGTAAAAAAACTTCTTCAATGACACGCGATTGGGCATTGGTTCGATATAGCACGGCAACATCATTGTATTGAAAATTTTCGGCCAGAGGCCGATCAGCCTTTGGCTGAGAAATTTCGCTTATGATAAATTCTGCTTCGTTTTGCTCGTTTCTAGCTTCATATATGGTAATAGAGTCTCCTTCTGGGTTTTTTGTCCAAAGCTTCAGTACAGGATGTGTTGTATTTTTGGCAATAATGGTTGATGCGCCTGTTAAAATTGTTTGTGTAGAACGGTAATTTTGGGAGAGCGCAAAAGTTTGGGTACTTGGAAAATCCCCTCGAAATTTTGTGAGATTGCGAAAATCAGCACCACGCCAGCTGTAGATACTTTGCGAGAAATCGCCGACAACACAGATATTGCCCCATTTTTGGGCTAATTTTTTCGTGAGGACATACTGTGCGTGGTTAGTGTCTTGGTATTCATCTACTAGAATATATTGAAACCTATCTTGGTATTTTGCGCCAACATCGGAAAAATTATTAAAAAGATGCACTGTTTTTAGCAATAAATCATCAAAATCAGCAGCATTATTCTCCTGTAAAATATTCTGGTATAAAGGGTAAACGCGGGCGACGACTTCTTGGAAATGACCCCTGGCTAAAGAAATATACATTTGCGGATCAATAAGCTCATTTTTTGCTTGAGAAATTGAAGCTAATATTGAGTTTGGTTTATACTCTTTTGTTGGTATAGCCAATTTCAGCATAGCTTCTTTTACTGCGTCTTGTTGGTCTTGCTCATCATAAATCACAAACGATGAAGAAAGACCAATATGCTTTCCATCAATGCGCAAAAATTTTGCACAGAGGGCATGAAAGGTGGTAATTAACGGTGTTGGTTGTTTTGGAAAGAAACGCTTAACACGTTCTTTCATTTCATTGGCCGCTTTATTTGTAAACGTAACAGCTAGTATCCTGAATGGATCAATACCTTTTTGTACAAGGTAAGAAATTTTATAAGTAATCACTCTTGTCTTGCCGCTTCCAGCTCCTGCCAATACTACCATTGGTCCATCTGTGTGGGTTACTGCAGCAATTTGTTCTTTATTTAAATCATTGAGAAAGTCTTTTTCCATGGAGTATAATAATACCACCGCGTCAAACGCGGCTCAAGTTTTAGTCTTATGCGATCAAGCATGAAGAGAATCTTTATTGTGGCTAATTGGAAGTCGAATAAAACGGAATCTGAAGCCAAGGAGTGGTTCAATGGAATTAGGAATTATGAATTAGGAATTAGGGAAAAGGAAATTATTATCTGTCCATCATTTACGCTTCTTCCTATAGTAAAATCATTGATTCATAATCATAATCTTTCTATAAAGATTGGAGCGCAAGATATTTCTCCATTTGATAAAGGTGCTTATACAGGAGAGGTAAACGGAAAACAAATAAAAGAATTTGCAGACTATGTCCTTATAGGGCATTCCGAGAGAAAAAAATATTTGTTTGAAAATCAGGAGCTGTTAGAAAAAAAGGTTGCAATGGCAAATACGTACAATCTTCAATCAATATACTTTATTCAAGATAGTCGTACGCAGATTCCTCATAATGTTTCAATTATTGCCTATGAGCCTCCTTCATCCATTAGTCCTGGTCCTGCCGATACACCAGAGAATGCAGAAAACGCAGCAAAGAGTATTTTACAAAAACAGCAAAACGCAGTTGTTTTATATGGGGGAAACGTAACAGCAGCAAATGTAGGTAATTTTACGCTTATGCCAAATATAAACGGTGTTTTAGTTGGTAGAGCAAGCCTCAACGTAGATGAATTCCTACAAATCATCCAGAATGCGTAAAAAAAAGATATCTAAGAAGAAAATTATTATTACCGTTTTATTTTTTTTACTTGTTGTATACGGCATCGTGCTCGTGAAGATCCCGTTTTTGTGGCAGCTTTTCCTAAAGCCGGCAATCGAACTTAAGAAAATTGAAGCTCGAATTAACATCTTGGTACTTGGAATCGGTGGAGGAAGACATGACGGACCGCTTCTTACAGATACTATTATCTATGCAGGTATTGATTCCAACGGACAAAAGACAACACTTGTTTCCTTGCCGCGGGATTTATGGATTCCTGAAATGAAAGCAAAGATTAATACCGCATATGCTTATGGTGAGGCAAAACGTAAAGGAGGAGGGTTGGTGCTCACAACAGCTATTGTGCAAAAGATTTTACAACAGCCTGTTGACTACGCAGTAAGAATTGATTTTAACGGATTTATAAAAGCTATTGACACCATTGGCGGGGTTGATGTTAATGTAGAACGAAGCTTTGAAGATTCTGAATACCCGCTTTCCGGCAAAGAAACGGATACCTGCGGTTTTGAAGGTGAGGAATTTGAAAAACGGGCAACTTCTTCAGCTATTCTTGAGGCGTTTCCATGCCGGTTTGAACACATACAGTTTGAAAAAGGACTGCAGCACCTAAATGGAGAAACGGCGCTTAAGTTTGTCCGCTCACGCCATGCAAAAGGAGAAGAAGGTACTGATTTTGCCAGGGCAAAACGCCAGGAAAAAGTCATTGATGCATTTAAGGCAAAAATCTTCTCTCTTGGGACGCTTGTAAATCCTTCGCGCATTATTAGTTTGTATGATGTGTTTAAAGAAAGTATTGATACAAATATTAAAGAGGATGAGTATGACGATTTTATAAAACTTGCGCGGAAAATGGAAAACGCTAAGACTAATAGTGTTGTATTCTACTATACGCCGTACTATGAAAAAGAACAGGGCATGGTGATTAATCCGCCTGTTTCAGACGCATATGAAGGGCAATGGGTTATTATTCCGCGGCTTGGGGCGGGCAATTACACAGAAATGCAAGCATTTGTGAAATGCGAAATAGAAATCGGTAACTGCAAAGTTACACCAAGCCCCTCAAAGCTTAACGAGTGAGCTTATAGATAGTTGTTGATCCCTGCTTGGATATAATGCGCCCCATTGCGCTGAACTTTTCTTCTTGCAGGCTTGGGTACTTTTGCCGCTCGAGCGTTCCGACAAGAATAAGTTCTATATTGTATTTATCAATAAGCCGCTTTGCTTCTTTTATATCTGTTGTTTCGTAGAGCGTTTGCACTTCTGCAATTCTAGGAGAAGGAATATCATATGTGCCTCTCCAGAGCCATTCATGCACAGTCCATCCTAAAACTGTTGGTAATCCAGTATTTGCAGAAATTCGTGCGAAGTCAGTATAAGAGTCTCCTTGCGCTTCAAGAATAACCGGTTGACCAGCGATGTTTTTGTTAAGCCAGAGAATGGCTTTATGATCATCGGAATACTGCGCGTTTAGGTATCTTATGCCGTCTAATCCTTGGTATGTTTGCAAATTGCCGTAGTACGAAGTGATCGCGAAATACGGATATATTGCTACCAAAATAAAAAATAAAATAGCAAATATAAAAAAGATAAATCTTATATATTTGAAATTTGAAATTTGAAATTGGTAATTGGTAATTATTCTTGTGATGCTGTACGCAGACGCTATTGAGAGCATGATAAACGCTTGGTAGACAAGTTTAAACATTGTGTTTGCTCGGTAATGGGCTGGGTAAATGTCTTTTACATAAATAAATTCAGGTATTACAATGAGGATGCTTGATAGGCAAATAAGCATAATAACAAAAAGGTCTTGCACAGACGGCATAAATGTTTTTTCGCGCAATTTTCGAAGAAGGAAAACAAAAAACGCAATTACCCAAAAATAGAAAAATCCATACAGTGTTGCAAGCTGCCAGATGGGAGATTTTTGGCAATGATCTGCTTCAAAAAGAAACGGACCAATTCTTCCAATATTTGTTAAAAATTGTGGCGCACAGAGAACGCCAATGCCAGACGCAAATGGCTTAAAGTGCAAGCTAAAAGGGAGAGAGAAAAGAATAAATCCTACTATAAGTATCAAGGTGTAAACCGTAAAGCGTAAAGCGGAAAATGGCACATTTTTTAAATTAAGATACAAACAAACCACAATTACCAACAATAAGTAGATAATTCCGTCCCATATATTTGTCATGTACATAACTGCTAGCAAAAATGCTAGCAGTAAAATCCGAAATCCGAAATCCGAAATCCGAAACAAATTCCAATTTCTGAAATTAAAATTTTCAAAAAGTTTCATTTTTTGGTCATTTGTATTTTGATCTTGTTTCGAATTTCGATATTTGTGCTTCGAATTTATTAGAGAAAGTAATACTGCAATTGTCAAGAGAACTGTAGGGATATCCAGTACGTGGCCATGGAGATCTGCTACGACGAATGAATAGATAGGGAACTCATGAATGGTGTTGTAAATAAACCGTGTCGCATTTGGGTACCAGTAGCTATTTGGAAAAGATGTAGGAGAAAATGCGAGTTGTGTAATCGGGAGCGGGTTATCTGTTTGGTATGGTTTGAAAAAGGTATAGACAGTATGGAGATTCCCTGCAAGTGAAACAAGAAATGCAGTTAATAATCCACCGATTAAAATCCGAAATCCGAAATCCGAAGCACGAAACAAATTTGAATTTTCAAAACGTTTTTTATTTTGAGATCGTTTCGAATTTCGAGATTCGATATTCGATATTGCATGAATTAGGTTTGCTCCAATTGAGAATGAACAAGTGAAGGTGAATGCGAAAAGCGTCGCAAGCATAAGGTTATATGTTACAAAAGATGGTATGCCAATAAGTTTTGTCAGTACTGCAGTTGTCAGATGCCCGAAGTAATAATAGTTAATCGAAAAAGGCGTAAACCACATATCTTTTGGCGGAAAGTATTCAGCTCGTAAAATAGAATTAACAAATCCAAAATCCATAAACTTTTCAAGGCCACGGATTTCGGGTTGGTGCGCTCGAACATACGTCCAAAATAGAAGCGTGGCAAAAAAGAGGAGTTCTTCAAGCACTATTAACCACCAAGACTTTTTAAGTTGTTGCAAAAGAAGCGAGCCTTTTAGAAAAAAGAAGAGCGCTATACTTAATCCAATGATAGTTACAATCACGTTTATTTGCGTAAACGGCATAATGCGAAGTGTTCCAAGAAGAAAGACAATATAACTGGTTAAGATGATTCCTAAAACTTTTGCAAATACGAAGCCGCGGTCAATAAATGATGGGAAAAGGTAGTTTGCAAGCGGAAAAAACAATAAACCGATAATGGCAAACATTCCCCACCATTGAAAAACAAGGAATATATCACTTAATGGCATACGGTTTACTTTTGTAGTACATCAGCAAGATTGGTAATTGAGTACAAGTTTTTTCGTAAGATCTTTTTTTGTTTCTTATTAAGCCAAAAAAATAAGACGTTTTGGTGTATTTTCGCAAGGTACTCAAGCAAAATAAGCTCATCATCAACGTGCCGCTTGATGTGTAATTGCTTAATCATAGCATGCTTAAAAAGGTGCGGTTGATTGTTAGTTTTGTTAATTGAAATGGTGTGGAAGAGATTATGGAGATTATACGTTTTGAGAACACAGTCTGTTTCCTCATTCAAAAAACCAAACCTACTTGTAATAAGATGGTAGGAATGCGTATTGTTTTTTTTGATAACGCGAAGTGTTGCAATGTTGTCTTTTATGGGAGGACGCAAGAGAGGAATATGGCTCATCTTGCGAATATGCTGTTCAAATTTTGATGGGATACGGTACGAGATTTGATTACTCCTTTCTCTATAAAGAATATCAATGATTTTTTTTGGGACAAATGGAGGCGTATCAACAAATATTCCGTCAAGGTCAAAACTGATGTTCATATTGCCTTCTTTCTATTATACTTGTAAAATCAAAATTTGACGATATGAAGATTCTAATAACCGGTGGTGCTGGATTTATCGGAATGCACCTTGCTGATTACTTTCTTTCAAAACGAAAACACGTTACTATACTTGATAATTTTTCAAGGAAAGGCGTTACTTATAATGCGGCATATCTGTCAAAAAAATACCCTCGCATCACTATTGTAAAAACAGATGTCCGCGACTTTGCAACGGTAAAGCGTAAAGTCAAAAAGCACGATGTTGTAATCCATCTTGCAGGACAAGTAGCAGTTACTACTTCAATTGCTAATCCGAGAGCAGACTTCGAAAATAATGTGATAGGAACATTTAATATTCTTGAGGCAGCAAGACTTGCAGGGCATAAACCAGCAGTTCTGTACGCTTCGACAAATAAAGTATACGGCAAATTGCGGGGGAAAATTGTTAAAAAAGGAAAGCGCTACAGTAACCTCGCGTTTCCAAACGGCGTTTCAGAAACAGAGCCGCTTGACTTCTACTCACCGTACGGTTGTTCAAAAGGCGCTGCAGATCAGTATATGCACGATTACGCAAGAATTTATGGCATTCCAACAGTTGTTCTTCGCCAATCCTGTATTTATGGTACACGTCAGCTTGGCGTTGAAGACCAAGGGTGGCTTGCGCATTTTTTAATTCAATCAATGTTTGAAAAACTGCTCACCATCTATGGAACGGGATATCAGGTTCGCGATGTATTATATATCGATGATTTAGTTTTTCTCTATGATAAAGTGTTGCAAAACATTTACCGCGTGGGCGGTGAGGTATTCAATGTCGGTGGCGGAAATGCGCGATCACTATCGCTTCTTGAACTTATTGTGCTTCTTGAGAAGATGATGAAGAAAAAGATTAACATTTCTTTTGCGCCAAAACGGCCGGGAGATCAAGACGTTTATGTTAGTGATACTTCAAAAGCAAAAAAAATACTTAATTGGAAACCTCTTACTCCATGCAAGACTGGTATTTTAATGATGTACGAATGGGCAAAAGCAAACAAAGATCTTCTTTTAGAATTCACATGACAATACTTTTTACCACAACCTATTACACACCGTATGTATCTGGATTAACAATTCTTGTCAAGCGACTCGCCGAAGCGTTTGCCAAAGATCATTCAGTGTGCGTTCTGACAACACAATTTGAGAAAGCATTAAAAACTGGAGAAGAAATGTCAAATGTTCTGGTTGTTCGCATCCCGTATCTTTTTCGTGTAAATAAGGGATTTTTTATGCCATCTTACTTTTCAGAGGTTTGGAAACGTATCGCAAAAGCAGAGGCCATTGTTATCAATATGCCACAGTTTGAGGGAGTAATCCCTGCAATTATTGGTAGAATCTATCGAAAAAAAGTTATTTGTATTTACAACTGTGAGGTGGCGTTACCAAAAGGACTTGCAAATCATTTAATTGAGTTTTTTTTGCATATGTCGCATTTTTTCACACTCTCTCTTGCAAATACTATTGTGACATATACTAAAGATTATGGAAATCATACGCTTCTCCTCCCTTTTTTCAAGAAAAAATTGCACTATATTTATCCACCAATTCCTGTTCCAAATGTTAATAAGCACGCAAAGGAAGAATTACGAGCAAAAATCCCAAAGCGAAAATACTACATTGGTGTCGCAGCTCGGATTGCAGCAGAAAAAGGAATGGAGTATCTTTTTGAAGCAATTCCAATTTTGAAAAGAAAGCTAAAAAGTTCCTTTGCAATTCTTATTGCGGGGCCCAAAAAACCTGTTGGAGAAAAAGCGTACTTGCAAAAGCTGCAGCCGCTTTTGACTCAATATAAAGCTGAAATTATATTTCTTGGGACAATTTCGCAAGAAGAAATGGGTGCATTCTATTCATTACTCGACGTACTTGTTTTGCCGAGTGTTAATAAAACTGAAGCATTCGGAATGGTACAAGTTGAAGCAATGCTTTGCGGTGTGCCTGTTATTGCATCAGACTTACCAGGAGTTCGCATTCCTATACAAAAAACAGGAATGGGAGAACTTGCAAAACCTAATGATTCAATAGGTCTTGCAAAAAAGATTACTACAGTTCTATTTAATAAGAAGCTATACCAAAAGAAAAAAGCGGTTATCAAAAAAGAGTTTTCAGTAGATCATTCACTTAATGCCTATGAAGCGATCGTTTTTTAACTCTATCTTTTATTTTTAAATACCATTACTTTTGGATGATCGTAGACGGTAAATGATTCGTCAGACCAATCGTCGTTAAGCGAAAAGCGAAAAGCGAAAAGCGAAAAAGTAGGATACGAGGTAAATTCTTGGATTTTTCTATACGCGGTTTTGTCATGCAAAAGATCGTCGTAGAATTTGCTCATTTGTGGATATTTTTCTGGCACTGTTGGAATGCTTCCCCAAGCTCTATTTGATGAAAGGATATAGTAGTCGGCTTGCGCAAGAAGTATATTTATTTTATCCCATTTTTCAGGGGTGTCTGGATCGAAAACTGGAAGCTGTTTAGAACGGAAGAATTTATCTGTTCTGTTTGGTAATGGGAGCGGAAGTGCGTCATCCCAATGCTCTGACAAAATAAGGCTATTTGAAGGAATATTATCGTATATCCATTCAGATGCCAAAACACGAGAATGTGATTTGGTATAAATGGAAAAAAATGCAATTGGCCATAGAAAAATACTACCAATAAGCACCAATACTACAAATACATACCAATATCCTGGTTTCTTCTTTAGAAACGTAATGCAGAAATGGAAACCAAGGCCTGAAAAGATGGCGAGAAATGGATAGATAGGAATAAAATATCGCATTGTTTGGGCAAATTGTACTGACTGGTAGAGGAAAAAGAATGTTACCCACAGAAGTGCAATAACAAGAATAAGATTTTTGCTTCTTTTTACTATCCAATATAGACCAGCAAGTGTGAAGAAGAAAAAAGGAATGCCAATGCCAAAAACAATAAGATTGATCAAGCTAAAAATGATAGGTAGTTTTTCTATCCACTGTATTCCAGGAGGATACCAGATATCTTTCCCTTCAAAACTTTGCAGCGTTTTGAGGTTTTGCAGAAATGTTTCGTTTATGCGCGCGTCGAAAAAATTGTTCGATGCAAACATGTATGGATCTGCAATTCGAACTGTAATGTATGTAACTGTACTAAATACTCCAAGGAGTATGACTAGTTGATACAGCTTCTTTTTCAAAAAGGCATTTTTCAGAATAAAAAACAAAACAAGAGGTACAATAAAAATTGCACTTATTTTTGATGCAAATGCAGCTCCTAGAAAAATAGCACTCAAAACAACGTGTCTTCTTTTTTGTTCAAAGGAAAATTTTAACGCAAAGTAGAACGACGCAAACATGAAAAAATTAAGAAACGTGTCAACAGCAAAAAAATGCGACAATTGTATCGGAAGCACGGCAATTGCATAGAAAAATGCGGCCCAGTATTTAATTGCATCGTTCAATTTGTAATGCTTCTCGAAAAGAAGCGCTGTTTTATAAACAAGAACAACAACAAGAAGATCAAAAAGGCCAGATAGAAACCTTCCCTGTATGGTGAAGCTATTATAATTGTCCGTGTGAAGTAAAACTGCAAAAAGTTTGTTCATAAATAGCGGAAGAGTTCCGTAGACAAAAAATCCAAAACCGATGTTTGGCGGGTTAAGTGGAGACGTAGACGGATCAAAATACTCTGCTATCGATTGAGGGATACGCATCGCATTGCCAACCATGGTTAAGAATCGTTCGTCCGGGTGCAGGTGAAAATTACTGTCCCAGTTGAGATTGTAAAATCGAAAGAAAGCACCAAGCACAATTATTAAGACAAGGATTATGTCAATTTGAAATTTGAAATTTGCTCGCCTCGCTTTGCGTGCGAAGCGGGAAATTTGAAATGAATATTTAATCATTTAATTTTCTTGAAAATATACACCGTTGGTCTGTCAAAAACACTTGTCGTTTCCTCAAGCGAAAAAACAGGATTCTCTATATATACAAGTTTACATAAAAGATCACATGGTGTTTCATACACTTTTTGGAATCCTAGCGATCCGTTAAAAAGAGATTTGTAGAATCGGTTTCCATCAGGATATCTTTTTGAATTTATCAGTCTGTTCTTGAGAATTCGCTGACTTGGAAGAATAATGTAATCTGTTGTTTGTAATTGCATGTTCAACTCACTCTTTTTTTGTGCATTTTTATCAAGATTATAAAAATCAAATAGGGTAATCGAAGGAAAGTTATTGTTAAAAGGAAGAATACCAAGATCATAGACTTCACTTAACATTTGAGCATGTTGCGGAATATTTTTCTTTGCCCACTTGTTCGCTGCAATTCGAGTGTCTTCTCTTGTATAGACAACAATTAAAAAAGAAAGTGTATATATAACACTAAAGACAAAAATCCCTATCATAAAAAAATACAACCTTTTATTTTTTATCGGGGAGGAAAAAAAAATAGCAATGGTAACGTATGCAAAGGGTAATGTAGGAACAATATATCGTGTCCACTTCGCAAAAAAGAAGCTTTGGGAGAAAAAAAGTATACTAAAAAAGATCAATACCAAAAGCATTCCAGTATCTTTCTTTGTCAATCCTTGATACAAAACGGTAATCATCGCAATAGGTAATACAACAGTCAAGAGCGGATTGAGTAGAAATGGATAAATATGCACAAGTTGAAATACATTTGGAAAGGGTATGTCGTAAAAACCCTGCGTATAAAAAACCGAAAGTGTTCCGAGCGCAACGGAGGATTCATATATGATGGTTGATCGGAATGATTGAAAATCAAGCAACGCATATGGCGAAAAGAGAAGCGCAGTGCTTGCGGAAAGAAAGATGAGTAAAAACGAAGCAGCAACTGATATAAGCAACGCCTTTTTCTTTTTCGCACGTGTTGCGTACTTTAGTTCGTAGAAAAAAACAGCGAAAGGGGCAAGCGGCAACAGCACCGCACTTGATACTTTAATCGATAGCAACATGCTCATAATGATTCCCGAAAGCACCATCCACTGTAGTTTTCCAGTAAGTGCAATATTGTAAACGAAGTAAAAAAGCAGCAGGGAAAAAAACGTAAGCCACATTTCAAACGTTCCAAAATGCGCAAACTGGATAAAACCAACACTTGATGCACCCAAAAATGCCGCAAGTAACCCAGTGTTTTTATCTTTTAATGCTTTTCCAATAAGGTAAAATAAAGGAATAAGCAGAACACTAAGCACGGCCGAGAAAAACCGAGACATAAGTATAGCTTGTTCAAAAGAAATAGCGTTTATCATTTGAAATTGGAAATTTGAAATTGGAAATTTGAAATTGGAAAAGAAGTTCATCAGTATTCCCGAAAAATAAATTGTATACATCGGGAAGCTTCCGTATGCAAAAAAATGCGGATTCATTTGCTCCGGGAAACGCAGTTGAGAAACCGCAGATGCGATATTTCGTTCATCAGGATGGAAGTAGAATGGCACGCCCCAATTTAAATTGTAAAAACGAAGTAATCCTGCTATAAAGATCATTGCGATAAGTAACAGGCTTGTCTTGTTTTTTGTTAGAAATTGTTTCATTGTTGTATTGTTCAGATTAGTTTTGCTACTTTTTCACCAAGTTCTACTGCGTAGTTTGTCCCTCTGTCCCAGGGATACACCTGCTGGATATTTGCTAAGTATACATTCCTCAACGGCGTTACAAACGAAGGCATAATTTTTGAGTAGTTAATGGGAATAATCGGTTGCGCAAAAGGTGTAACAAACCGATGAGCGCCAATAATTTGTTTTTTGTAATGCGGATTTATTTTTTTAAGGAGCGGATCGAATTCTTTGAGCAATGCGTTTTCGTCCATTTGAAAATAACGATGATCTTGGGGTAAGTAATTGCCAAGATATACAATATGTTCATTGTTATAATATTTCTTCTCCATAAAGTTAGTATGCTCAACAACGGCAAGTATGGGCGAAGGTTGGTCGCAAATATTAAGCCAGTATGTATTGTCCAAGAGGAAAGGTTTGCTAAGTCTAAGGATAAGATTAATCGCGCCAAGTCCTTTAAGTTGGGTTAGTTGATTTCGATACACTGGTGGTAATTGTGGAGCGATGCGCAAGAAAAGAAATGAAGGGAGAGTGACGACGACGGCGTCATAATTTCTAATTTCAATCCGCCGGCTGGCGGACGAATTTCCAATTCTTTTAAATTTTATCACAACATCCTTATTGCTTTTGATTTCAGCTACATCAGTGTTAAAGTGAATGGTTCCACCTTGTTGCTCAATCGCTTTTTGCAGTGCTCTTGCAAACTGTAAAAAGCCTCCTTCTGGATACGCAAGGGATGGGGTCCGTTTCCTAACCCGTGCCCAAAACCAGGCAAGCGAAACATCACTTGCTTGTTTGCCAAATTTTCCAACAAGTAATGGTTCCCAAATCTTTTTATATCCTTCCTTTCCAATGGCGCGCTCTAAAAATGTGTTTGCATGGAATGCTTCGAGTGGCTGCCAAAATGGATTATATCGAAGTAAGCCAATGACACCTGCTATACGAAGCCTGCTCAAGACTGAAAGCTTAGAGTATGTTAAAACAGAAAGAGGGGAATCAAATTGGCCTACTGAACCATCCAGGTACATAGAAGTTTTCGGTCGTTTGATAAGAACGGGAAAGTTAATTTCCTTTGCTAAGGATAAAACCGCTGTATCGTTGGTAAACCAATGGTGGTAGTGTGCCTCAAGCGTCCATTGCCAGTGCCTATGCGAGAATCCAATTGCAAGCCCGCCCGGTTTCTCGTCTCTCTCAAAAACAGTCACCTGATGGCCGTATTTAATAAGCTCGTATGCAGCAGATAATCCTGTGAATCCGGCGCCAACTATTGCAACTTTCATAGCGGGCTAGGTATGCGGCTAAGAAGCAATAGAATAATCCCAATGCCAGCAATTGTCAATGCGCCCAGTCCAACAATGTTTACTGACGTATCCCCTGCTGGCGGAAGCGTTGGAAGCGATGTCGTAACTGCTGTTGGAATAAGAGTTGGTTGCGCTGTTGGTGTTGGGCTAGGTGATAGCGAGGGAACCGCTGTTGGTGTAATTGGTAATTGCGCCTGTGTTGCCGATATTGGTACTGTAGGAGACGGTGTTATTGTCAGCTCTCCCGATGGTGTTGCCGTTTGACTCACTTGCGTACCGGCGGCAAAGACGGTAAAGGATTTAGTAATTTTCTGCGCTATACTAAATTTGTCTCTTGTCGTAATTGTTATTAAGTGCTCTCCCGGTGCAAGCGCCGAGGGTGGACGGTACGACCAGTTACCGCTTTTATCTGCAGTTACTTCTGCTGTTATTGGCTCCGATTCAATGGTGATTTCAACTTTCTCGCCTGGTGCTGTTTTGCCTCTAAAAATAGGGCGTTGATCGGAAAATTGTTCGCCTTCATCTGGGGTAAGAATTTCGGGTTTTATTGATGCAGATTGACTTGCCAATAAACTTGGAAACCCGATATTGCCTGCAAGCGGCGTTGCAGAGAAAGAAGCTTTTGGTGCAATGGAAAGTGGACTTGCTGTAAAATCGTAATTTTGAGAAAGTGTGATTGGCGGAATAGTTTCTGCGTTTTTTGCCAGAATCGTTGCTGTTGATTGCATACTTTCTGAGATTGCAAGAATGTTAAGTGGTGTGTTGTCTGAAAGTCCGGCAAGAGATGCAAGCGTTTCGGTTCGTAGTTTACTTATGTTAAATGTGTATTCATTTTCTTCGTTTAGAACAGACGAGAGCATTTGGGTATTGTCGGCGGTCAGGTACACAATAACTTCCTCTGATGATTGGCCATTTTGAACAAGCACTTTTCCTTTTACGACGCGCTTTGGTGGTTTTGATTGCAAAGTTTTTCCTGTTGTCACTTCAAAGAGTTTATTTCCATTAAGAAAAGTTTTTCCACCTGAAAGTATAGAAAAAAAATAAGTCGTTTCAGGCTCGAGGTTTTTCACGATAATACTGTGTGTCTTACGCTGGCTTACCTTAGTGCCATCACGCTCATCTACCGCTGTGTTGCCAAGAGATGCATCTTCACCATAAGCAACACTGCTTAGGACACTTGCTTGTGTTGTGTAAGAAACAGTAAACGATGTATCTTCTATATTAGCCAGCCGGACATTTTCTGGATTTTCAGGAATAGATGCTTTGCCGGTAAGATTTATGCCTATTTGTACAAGATAAGACGTCGCAAATGTTCCGATGACAAGAAATACTAAAACAAGCAATGTCGGAATCCTTAGTTCCCATAAACTTCGTTTCATCGTCCAAGCGTTCCTCCTTGCGTTGCTGGAGTTGGAGATAGCAATGCTGACTGCGTCGCTTGTGGCGTTGGTCCGCCAGTTGGCGGAGGAGTTGTCTGTTGTAGCAAGAGAAAATCAGATTCAGAAATTGGTGAGATGCGCTCCCTTGTTTTAAGATTTTCGATTGTTTCAAGATCAAAGCTTTTTTCAATTGGCGCTATCTTGATACTTAGGGCATCGGGAATCGTTGATGTGATTCTGTTGTGGTAAATGCTAAATGCAATCCATGCAACAACTACAACAAATGTTGACGAGAGGATAAAAATAATCTCACGTTTTTTCATACTATTTCTTGAAATATGCTTCTCCCCGTATGGTAAGGGAATACTCATCCAAGGTCGCACTTCTCGTCAGAGAAATACTTTTAACTGAGAATATTCGATCAAAGTTAGTAAGTGTATTAATAAATGTTGCAATATCTCCATAGGTGCCGGATACATCGAGCGCAACATTAAACGCTATGTACTTATCGGGATTTTCCAGCATTGGCGAAAGCTCAACTTGAAATGCCTGTAGCTTTGTAAGTTTGACATTTGACTGTTTAGCAACCGTCTGCAGTTGCCCTACAAGAATTGGTACAAGGGGACTATTTGGCAAAACTTGCAGCACCAAGGGAACATCGTTTTTAATTGCTACGTATTGTTCTTGTAGCATGCGAAGATTAGTTATTTTTTCTTGAAGTTTTTTTTCGACTTCTCTGCTGTCTGCAAGTTTTTTCTGCAGTAGGGTTATTGTTGAAAGGCTCGGGTTTATAACAAATATACCAAAAAATGAAAGCGCGCAGAGCGTGAGCACAAGTGATGTGTACATTTGTGTACGTTTATTTTTAAAAGCAGGAGGTACGGTGAGATTTCCTATAGATTGATGGAATAGTTTTACCATATTATTTATTTTTGTCTTTTTGCTTGCTTTCTTGTTTTAACTGCGCGGAGAGCACAATACCAATCTTTGCCGAAGACGTCTTGTTTTCTATCCGATCTAAACTGACATTAATAATACTGGGATATTTTTTTAGCTCCTTTACAAAGGTTGTTATCAGTAATGGAGATTGAACGGATGCATCAATTTTTACTTTATCTTCCAGGATAGATAAGTCATTAATAACAAAACCAGAGGGAGCAAGAGAATAAACAACTTGCATAAGAGAAACAACTTCTTTTCCAGATGCAGAAAGATTCTTTATGACAGTCAGCCGTTCTTGAAGGTTGCGAAACGCACCTTCGGTGTTTTTTGCACGATCAACTATTGCGAGACGTTGTTCTATTTTGTCATTAAGGTCAATTAGTTCTCGATCTAAAGAAAAACGATAGAGAAATGCCGATAGCGCGACTGCTTCGGCAACAATTACAATGACACGGCCAACAGAGAGAGCCCAGTTAATAATTTTATCTGCGAGGTGTTGCTGTCGTCCTTTAAATAAATTAATCGCAGGTAAAAATGGTCTAGCGTTTGGCAGATTTTTCCCCATACTAATTGTAGTCTAGGAGAATTTGAATTGTTTGTCAAAGCAAAATGCATCTATTTTTTTACCAGAGAAGATTTTATCCGCGCAGCTTTATTTTTGTGTAAAAGTCCTCTCTTTGCCGCTTTATCAACAGCTTGTGTTGCCTTGCGAGCTGATTCTTTTGAACGACTTTTCCTTGCCTGCTTTAACAATTTTTTAACATGTGAGTAGAACGCATCATTTCTTTGTTTCCTTTTTCGATCTTGTCGTAATTTTTTTTTTGCTGATTTTATTACTGGCATGGACGCATTTTAGCATGATATACTGTAAAAAACAATATGCCCTTAAACCTTTTTCAAAAAAGCATTGCAATGCTCATGCGGCGGCAAACAAATATACTGTCTGCCGCGTTTATTATTATGGCTACTGTTATTTTTTCCCAAATTCTTGGCCTTGTTAGACAACGTTTGCTTGTTTCAATCTTTGGCGCATCAGATACATTAGGAGTGTATCTTGCCTCAACAAAACTGCCTGACTTTTTCTTCCAACTTCTTATTGCCGGCGCACTATCATCGGCATTTATTCCTGTTTTTTCTGATTACCTTGCAAAAGAGAAGAAGGAAGAAGCATACGCATTTTCCTCGTCGCTTCTATTTTTTGGATTGATTGCCTTTTCTTTCTGCGCATTGTTTCTGTTTCTCTTTCCGGAGTTTTTCTCAAGGATTATTGCACCGGGATTTGACAGTGAGCACATTGCTCTGATGGGCTCTTTAATGCGAATTGTTATATTTGGGGAACTGTTGTTTATTGTAGGAAGTTTTCTTTCAACGGTTTTGCAGTCATATAACCATTTTTTTGTTCCTGGGATTGCTGCGGCGATGTACAATCTTGGAATTATTATTGGTATTGTTATCCTTTCGCCATTTGTTGGGATTTATGCTGCAGCCTACGGCGTTATTTTAGGTGCACTTATCTTTTGTCTTGCACAAATTCCCATGATCAAAAAAGTTGACTATCGGTTTTATTCCACATTATCATGGAGAAATGAAGGTGTGCAGGAAGTGTTTCGGCTTATGTGGCCCAGGACGCTATCTATTGGCGTTTTTCAGTTAGGAACCATAGCAATTGTGGCGCTTATCTCTTTGCTTGCTTCTCCTGGGAGAAACTATGTAATTTTTGACTACGCGCAGACACTTGCGTTTGCGCCAGTCGTCCTTTTTGGTCAAACAATAGCGCAGGCTGCCTTCCCAGTTTTGTCTGCCGAACGGAAACGGCTTTTAGAATTTAAGGCAACATTCTTGGCAAGTTTCACGCAAATGCTCTATCTTGTACTCCCCGTTTCTGCACTGTTTTTAGTGCTACGCATACCATTTGTTCGCCTTGTTTTTGGTGCAGCGCAGTTTGACTGGGAAGCAACCGTGCTTACTGGAAAAACGCTTGCATTTTTCTCCGTAGCGATTTTTGCACAAGCGCTTATATACCTTGTTTCTCGAGGTTTTTACGCGTTGCACGACACAAAAACACCACTCGTTGTCGGTATCTTTACAACAGGGTTGACAATTATACTAGGTTTTCTTTTTGTGCTTGGCTTGAATTTTGGCGTTGAGAGCATTGCGCTTGCCCATTCAATTTCCGGAGTTGTCAGTCTTGTTGCGTTGCTAATACTTCTTGGCAAAAAAACTGGAGGGTTTGAAAGAAATGCGCTTTTTTACCCAACTGTTAAAATTTTTACTGCATCTGTTTTTACGGGTTTTGCACTGTATATCCCGATAAAACTTCTCGACCAACTTGTTATTGATACAACAAGAACAATTGGGCTGCTGCTTATAACTGGCATTTCAAGCTTTGTTGGATTATCGTTATATCTTTTTTTAACCTGGCTTTTTAATGTAAAGGAAGCAGCAACATATATTCTTATTTTTAAACGCATCGGCAACTGGCGTGAGATCTTAGAGCAGAGGGAAGAAACTATCGAAGGAACTCACCAGATCAATCCTTGACATAAGGCAAGTAGCCTCATACCTATTAATCCGCTATAATACCATGCATGCAGCAAAATAATATCAGAAACTTTTGTGTAGTAGCGCATATTGATCACGGTAAGTCTACACTTGCTGACAGGATGCTTGAGATAACCGGTACTATCCCAAAAGAGAAGCTTAAGCCCCAGTTTTTAGACTCTCTTGCCCTAGAAAGAGAACGGGGAATTACAATTAAACTCGCACCAGTTCGTCTTAACTATACGCTAAACGCTATACCCTATACTTTAAATTTAATTGACACCCCAGGCCATGTTGATTTTTCCTACGAAGTTTCAAGGACACTTGCTGCTGTTGAGGGAGCAATTCTTCTTGTTGATGCAACGCAGGGGATTCAGGCCCAAACGCTATCACATGGTTTGGCTGCGCTGGAGCAAAATGTCACGCTCATTCCAGCAGTGAATAAGATTGACCTTCCCAACGCAGATATAGAGGAAGTTAAAAAACAGCTTCAAGAAACCTTTGGTTTCGATGAGGGTGAGATACTTTTGGTTTCTGGGAAAACCGGCCAAGGAGTAGACAAACTTTTACAAGCCATAGTTAAGTGTATCCCACCCCCAAAATCCTTAGGTGTGAACGTATTAAACCCCAAGATTGATATAGACAGAAATCTAAGGGCTCTGATATTTGATTCTTTTTTTGACTCTTTTAAAGGTGTGGTAGCACAGGTAAGAGTAGTAGAAGGCGATGTTCCTCCGAATCAATCAGAGATTAATTTTTTGGGAACAAAAGCCAAAGGACAAGTTTTAGAGAAAGGTTATTTTGCCCCACAGCTTACACCCACAGAAAGCCTTAAAGAGGGAGAAATTGGCTATATAGCTACAGGCATTAAGGAACCGGATAAAGTGAGGGTTGGAGATACTATTTCTAATACATGCGATGCGAAACCTTTACCAGGGTACAAAGAAGTAAAACCCATGGTTTTTGTCGGACTCTACCCAATAGCTCAGAAGGAGTTCCAGGATATAAAAGAAGCGTTAGGTAAGTTTAGACTCACAGATCCGGCTTTTACGTTTGAGCTGGAGCATTCCCATGCTTTGGGCGCTGGTTTTCGGTGCGGATTTTTAGGCTTGCTTCACGCAGAGGTGGTACAGGAGCGGTTGTCAGAGGAATTTGGCGCGGATGTAATTGCTACTGTACCAAGTGTCGAATACATGTTTGGTCGTAAAAGGGTCCATAACCCTTCTGATTTCCCTCAAGGAGAGGAATTAAAGGACTTACATGAACCTTGGGCACGGTTGGAGATCTTTGTACCGCAAACATACATTGGTAGCGTCATGGATTTAGCACAAGACAAAAGAGGTATTTTTAAAAACATGCAGCACTTCGGGTCTCAAGTTGCCTTAACATACGAAATGCCCCTATCCGAGATGGTAACAGATTTTTATGATAGGTTAAAGTCGGTTTCCTCTGGTTTTGCTTCGCTTGACTGGGAGTTTTTAGAATTTAGGGCTGTTGATGCGGTGAGATTGGATATTATAGTGGCAGGTGAAAAGGTAGATGCGCTATCGCAAATCATAGTGAGAGAAAAAGCGTTATCTATAGGCAGAAAAATGGTGGAGAAGTTAAAAGAGGTTTTACCACGACAAAACTTTGAAGTAGCAATACAAGCAGCCATAGGAGGAAAAGTCATTGCCAGAGAAACACTATCCGCCTACAGGAAGGATGTTACAGCCAAACTGTATGGTGGCGATAGGACCAGAAAAGACAAGCTGTTAGAAAAGCAGAAAAAGGGAAAGAAAAGGATGAAGATGGTTGGCAGGATAGAAATCCCCCAAGAGGCATTTTTATCAATTCTTAAGAGCTAGCGTGTAAGTTTTCACTAAAAAGTTGAAGTTATCTATACTAGATACAGTCTAAGATTGCTTGCCGTACGGTGTTTTTTTAGCATTAAGGGGGTTTCGTAACGGTAGCTGACAATACGGGTATCTTTCTTTAGCTCCTCTTTAAACTTAGGAGCAAGCCGTTTGAGAGCTTTTGGGACAAGATAAACGTATACCACTGTTGCTTTTGAAAGGTTTTCGTCGAAGAAATTTTTTCGTTTGATAACTACTTTATCGCTTACTCTATTGATATGTATCATTAGAGTGGCAATGAAGAATCGCAGAGGATCAATCTCAATCCCAACCCCCCTTGCGCCAAACTCCTTTGCGGCAATAATTAAAAATCTTCCATTCCCGCATCCCAACTCGTAGACAGTGTCTTTTTTCGTGACCTTAGCTAGTTTCAATGCTTGGCGAATTTCGTGATCTTTTGTCGTCCACCACGGGCTCCAAGGAGAATCCGGCGGCCAGATCCAGGATAGTAGAATAAGCAGCAATGCAATAATGATTAATAGAATAAGATTTACTAGGAAAAAACTCATAAATGTAATCTTAGTATAACTTTTCCAACAATATCGTTGCGACCTACCCACCCGATTTTTCTGCTATCAAGACTATCATGTTTGTTATCACCGGTAAGATAGAATTTTTGACCTTCATGTTTTACAATTCGCTTGATAAATATTTTTTTAGTTTGTTGATCTGCAAATGCAACAATATCGTTTGTTTTTGGTTCTCGAAAAAAAAATGGAAGCAAGCTCGCAAGAACGATTGAACCATTTAAGATGGTTGGTTCCATGCTGTGGCCGTGGATACGAAAGAGCGAAAGAAGCATTATTTATTTATGGAGAACAATCTCTCCTCCTGTTGGGTAGGGAGATTTGACACGAACAGGCGTAAGTCCCTTTGTTTTAAAAAAGATTTCAGCAATCTTTTGTACGGTAACGAGTAGTTCTTGCGCCGCATCGTGATTTACTTCCTGGCGCGCTTTGGAAGCAAGTTTCATGGTTTTAAAAACTAAATTATGAAGATCCGGATACTCCTTTAAGTGTTCTTCCTTAAAATAATCTCCCCACAGAACGCGAATTTCATGCTTTAAAGCTTCGGCATGTTCTTCTTTTACCTTTGTGTAGCGGGCGATTTGGTGGATAATCCTTTTTCTTTCCTCAAACGGAGGTTCAGAACTGCTTGGTGTGAGTTCACTAATAAGGCTTACCATCCGAATAACCGTGTGCGCTGCAAGCTGCGAAGCATGCGGATCGTAGATGCCGCAGGGAATATCGCAATGTGTGTACGCTTTTGGAAGAAGAAAAACAATAAACCTTGAAATACGATTCATACGAAAAATTATCTGATAAAAAGAAAATGTTACCTTTTCTTCTTTTTCTTTGAAGAATCGTGCGGGTGGTGGCCGGATTGATTAACAAAATAAACAAGCACAATCAGAAAACCCATACCAACAATAGTTAAGTTAATAAATGTTGTCAGATCACCTGATTGGGCTAATGCTTCCTTGCGATCCATAAAGATAACCAATATAAGAAAGGCTAGCATCACCACCATGAGCATGATGATAGCTTTTGCTGTTGAGTGGGAGTCTGATTTCTTAATCATACTATATACTACAACAGTTTTTTAACTCATTGTCAAGTAGTATTTTTACTCAACAAGAATTGTTCCAACCATGCTATTTGCGTGTGCGCTACAGTGGTATGTGTAAATTCCGGGTGTATCAAATTGTACCGAATATGCATCACCTTTCTGCAAGGCTTTAGAATTTTGTGTAAGAAAATAGGTGTGTGCCGGATGACTATCCGTATTGACATAATGAACAACCGTATCATCATTTCGCCACGTAACTTTTGTTCCCTTTAGAATACGAACGTTTTGCGGCTTAAGTGTTATATCAGCAAGCGAAACGAAAATTTCCCTTTGTCCGCGCATATCAGTAAGGGTATCAGCCTTTGTTCTATCAACGACAAATTGGAAGTTTCCGTCGTGACAGCTTCCGTCAGGCCAGCAGGCATTGTATATTACGGTATATAGACCTTCTGGAGAATTTAGATCAACTGATCTTCGCATGGTAAGCATATTTTCATCAATACTTGTATCTGTGGTTCCATACTCCTTTCCACTGTTTATGATTGAAATACGTGACCCTTCTGACAAATCGAAATTAAAATCTATAACAACATTAATCGGCACTCCTGCAAGCACTGCACCGTGCTGCGGTGTATTGGATTCGTAGTGGGCGCTTTTTTTAGGTTGGTCAAAACTTGCTTGTGTACCTTCTGCCGGAGAACGAACGACTGTTGTATTTTTCGTTTGCGACGCCTTTGGCGCTTGCTGTACATTCCAAAAAACAATCGCCCCTAAACCAACCAAGATGACTCCAAAAACAATGTAGGAAAAAAGTATTTTTTTATTCATACCCTAAAAAGCATCTTGCTCTATCTCAAGCGGAAAGTATGGTAAGTCATTACCTTGGATTCTTAAGTTGGAAATATACTGTAGTGTCTGTTCTTTTACCGCTGCTGTATTTCTCATTAGATTTCCTTGCTGGTCGGGCGATAAGTACGTTATTGCCTTTTTGTATGCGTCTTTGCTTGTTTGCATTGCCAAAAATACTGCAGGCTGTATCTGTTCTGGCGAAATCACGTACAAATCTGCCAATGTCATTTGCTGCGGATAAAATCTCTCAGATATGATAGAAACCATTTGGTCTGTTTCCAAACCTCGTCCCGTTTCCCGTCTTAGTCTTTCTGTGATGTGTAAAACGTACTCTTCATACTTTTCCAAAACGGTAAGCACGTCGCTTGGTTTACGCTTCATAAGCAACGCATAGCTTTCCGCAAGTCTTGTGTCTGCAAGCAGCATTTCCTGCTTTGCTTTCCCAGACCCTCCTGGTGTTAAAAATACGCTTAATTGCTCACCAATGCTTACTAAGAAATAGAATGGGCTATCCGGCAATACAGATACTTTTGGAAGATTTTGTACCTGCGCGTTTGTTAAAGAAGGAAATGCGCCAAAAAATATGGCAACTATTACGAGAAGGCACATGATGCGCACTTTGTTCATATCTCGTACTCTCACCATAGCATATCTTAAGTGTCGAGTGCAAAGAAAATACTATATATTTTCCTCTTCGCGCTGCACGGTAATGGAGCACTCGGTAACAAGCGCGGCAATCGCGCCAACGGCGGCTAAAACTGGAGCTAACACTGCACCGACAACACCAAAAGTAAGAGGGAATTCAACAAGCACCTTACCATTTTTGTCTTTAATAATAATTCGGCGAACGTTTCCCTCTCTGACAAGTTCTTTCACTTTATCGATGAGCTTTTCGCCCGAAACATAAAACGTCTGTTCAATGGTTTTTTTCTTTTTAGTCGCCATGGCTTGTATTATATCACACCTTTTTTTCAAGAAGGGGTCTAACAAGTTTGATTATAGCATCGTGTATACAGCTATTACTTATAATAATACCTTTTAGTTCTCGATCATATCGCTGATTGTTTCCGAATAAATCTGTTACTTTTCCTAAAGCTTCTTCAACAATAACCTTTGACGCTGCGCCATCCCATGGCGAATGTGGCGCTCCAACAACTGCAGCTATTTGTCCTATGCCAACAAGCATTCCCCCATACGAAACGGAACGAAGTGATATAGCAACGCTATTTTTCTTCAGCAACAGCTCATATAGCTTACTTATATCGTGTAAAAATGGCTCCCTAGCTGCTTCAACATCAATTGTCGTTTTGTTGAATTCATCTGACTCTGAAACATGAATGCGCTCTTTATTGCAGTACGCGCCTTGGCCTTTTACTGCTGTGAGCAACCGATCCATATATGGATCGTAGATAACACCGAGCATGCTTTCTCCATTCTTGGTAAGCGCAAGGGCAAATACAGACGTTGGGTACTTGTTGGAAAATGGCACCGTACCATCAATTGGGTCGCACACCCAGGCATACTCGCTCTCCTTTGGCCTGCTGCCCTCCTCTGCCAAAATGGCGTATGTCGGATAACGCTTTGCCACCTGCTCAATTACCATTTGGTTTATCTTACGATCAGTCGTTGTAATCGGCGTTTCGTCGGCTTTCCACTCGCGGACAATGGCTTTTCGAAAATCAGTTCTTATCATTTCCCCAGCCTTTAGCGCAAGGGAAACGGCAAAATCAAGATATTCCTCCATACCACTAGTATAGCAGAGGTTTCTCTCTTGGCAGAAAAAACATACTGTGCTACTATGTTGCCTATGGTAAAAGAAGTGGTTGCTCTGGAACAAAGCCGGTAAATAGCAGATGATATAATGGATTAGATGCTCGATACGCCAATTGCCATTGCGTTTATTTATATTTTTTTCATCAGCAATATCTTCGGCTGGGGCTACTTGCACGAGCCGTACTACTTTATCTTTTCTTCGACTATTGCAATACTGTATTTACTCTCTGATAGCCTTGCATTTTTCAAATTAACAAGGTTCACAACAATTGTTAAAATTTTTCTCCTCGGTACTCGCTTGCGATACCTTGGTACAAAGACAAAGTGATATCTCAAATCGTACTTTGTTTGTGCCGTAGACTTCAATCCTTTCACGATTGAAGTCTACTACTCTTTACAGACCTGTTGCAAGAGCTTTGCAGCCGAGGGTTAAAAACCCTCGGATAGCCGCTTACTCATTATAACACTTGACTCCGTATTCCTAGTTTTAATCGAACTTAAAGTATCAATTTGAACTTATCTTCTCAATCTAAAATTACTTCTTTCTCCCCTTTTATATATTGACGAATTAACAAGCTTATCAAGGTTTGGTAAGCTATACCATTTCTCTTGGCTTTAGATTTAACTTTAATAAGATCCTCTCTATTAACCCTTAAGGTAATACTCTTTGTTTCTTGTAACTGCCTAAAGTTTCTAGCTGCTTCCTGAAACATTTGTTTAGTATCTTCTAAATTAGGCGCATTAACAAATTCACCCTTTTCTAGGGCAGCTTCTAAATCTTTCTCATATTTATCAAGTATTACTTTCAAATTTTCCCACCTCCTTTCAGATATTTATCAGTCAAAACCCTACTTGGGTAGACTGTTTTAAGAAAAATTACTTTCCTTTTTTTGTCTATCACATAGGGCACAGCATAAGTATATTCTTCTCTTTTTATTACTAATATTCTTTGATGAGGATACTTTTTGCTACTAGACTTAAGGTCATCCAAAATTTTCTTTTCTTCAATTGCTTTTAAAGCATCTTCAAAACATAGTTCTCTTGTTTCCTTTAGTAATAAATTCTTCTCTTCAGAAAACTCAATTCTGTAACCTTTATATTGCACAAATATATTATATAAACTTGTACATACTTTGTCAATACATAAAATGCATCTAAAATGACGTTAAGTTCGAGTAAGAACTATTTGGCTCGAGGATCGTAATGTTAATATAACCAGTCAATTAGCTTGTTTAATCAAGACATTCGAAGATTGCAGGCTGGTTGCTCAAATAAGAGAAGGTATCGAAAGAGTAAAACCATCCCTAGCTCTTGCTATCTAAAAATCTACTACTTACGTTGGAAATTATCCCAAAGTCCTTCTTTAGGTTCGTACGGAAGCGGATAAAAATCTTTAGCCGTATATTTCTCTATTTTTGAGAAAGTCCAACCATCTTTTCCTTGAACATATTGCATTAAGATAACAGTTGTTTCAGGTGTCCCATGAGTCCAAATAAGATGACGACAAGTTCCGCATGGTGGAGTTCTATTTTCTTGAACTTCGGGAACTGGATCCGCCACAACAATGCTTTTAATCTTGGCTTTATATGATTCCTGCAATACCATATTCGCAATTGCGCATCTTTCCCCACAAACTGAAGCATGAGCAATATTCGGCTCATAACTTGCTCCATCATGAATCTTCCCGCTATCTGACAATAAAAACGAATACAGAGTGTCTATACCTCCATTTGCATGACGGATTTTATTGTATTTAACAACAGCATCCTTTGAATACTCAACCAACTTTTTTTCTTCGGGTGTTAAATCAGTATTCATACTTAGTTAACTATATCAAATTTTAGGTATATTAAGTGCCAGCTGGTTATAACACTGAGCAATCCGATTTCACTCACTGTCGTGACTAGTCGAAGTGCTCCGTAATCCTAGTTTTAATCGATCTGATGGTTTGAATTCAATTATAAAGGCTTTTCAGAATCCAGTGTCGTCTGAGCAAGCGAGAGAAAGATTAAATCAGATCAGGATACTCACTCATGCCGCTACGATTTAAATCTTCATCATTAAACAAAATTAAACAAACAGCCCGCCGTAAAAGATGGGTTGTTGCCTATAAACCAACTTACTATTTAGTCTAGTTGCCTATCGCATTCGGACTACTTTGGACGTAACTGACACAATCTCCCTGATTCTTAAAAGTTGGATTATTAAATATCTGCCAGCCATTATTTTTACACTGGTTCTTATTTGTCGGAGGACCAATGACGGCAGTGTCAGATAAACACCGAACAGACATACCATGCGCCATATGACTCCAACCACGGGCAACAAAGGGGTTATCACCCCAACCTATCAAGCTGCGACCATACGCGTGACCCCAATTAGCGCAAACAAGGCAAGGGGAAGATGACCAAAAGTGTATGGATGGCTCACGCTTGTCGAAAAAGCTGAGATTTCCATTCGTTTCATGATTACCGGCGCTTATCGCATCGAAACCGGAGATTCCACCCAGTCTGAGTTTGATTCCGGCACCAGAGCAACCCCAACCATCTCTTGTCGCATCACACGTCTACCCTGGTGATGTTAAATAATTTTCCAGCGTATAAAATTCGGCATCAGTTGGAATGTGCCAACCGATGGGACAAATACCCTGATTGGGAGTTGGGACACTGCAGGAATTTAAGTTACAAGAATTAGACAAAGCGTTGGTTTCAGCCCAAGTATATAATCCTCCTTCTTGATTACAGTAAATCGGATTATCATTATAGCACCATTTTGAAACAGTGTTTGGATCATTGAGAGTTGGAGCTGTATTATCAGGAATTTCTAAATTTGTAATCATTGCCCCAACATTGAGATTCTCTCTAAACCAACATTGGCTGTCGATTATGACAGTATTATAAGTAACTCCTCCATACGAGCAAGTACTTCCGCAAGTCGTCAAAGTGCTACATTCTGCTGCCTTAACACCTTTTGAAGAACAAAACATTAATCCGATCAATATGATGAGAACTAACAGATGTCTTTGAATCTTTATATTTTTCATTCTGTTCACCTCCTTCTGGGCGGAGAATAACTTGGTCAGATTAAGAAAGTTAAGCAATAACTTTCCAGTCTTCAACCATGTGCTTCACATCTTCGTCTCGCTGGGTATTTGAAGCAGAGTGAATTTTAAATGTGTTATCTGCAATAGAAATAGTTATGTTAAATTGTCTTTTTTGTTCATCGAACTGGATAATTTCCTTTTGAATATATTGATGAATGTTTTGATACGGTACAATTAGAACTTTCTTTTCATTTTCCATCTGAAGGACGAACATATAGTACATATTACCTCTTTGGTTATTAATAAATGAGCTTTTGGTAATAGGGACTGTTCTGATATTTGTATTCTTGAATGAAACATTTTTGACTTGGAAATAGAATGTTTTATCATTTTTTGTTGCTATTACATCTACTCCGGTATCAACCAAGGCTAGATTTGCATTATAATCTTGGTAAAGTAACTCTGAAATTATATACATTTCTCCTGCCTTCCCAATATAATTGAAATGATCACCTATATTATCTGAATCTCCTGGTTTTTGAGTTCTTTTTGATTGAGTAGGTGGAGTCCCTCCTAAAGCAATAGCTCGTGCCTCAGGGAAACTCCCAAATCTAGTTTCATAAATTTTATCTGAGAACTTACCTTCTCGTCTTAAATCTATTATTACTGGAGGTCTTCTAAGTTTTTTTTGAAGGTATCGGATATGTTGAAGTAATTCCTCCTCAGTTGTGGACATTGCCTCTCCAAGACGACTCGGTTTAAGTCCTGCTGCTAAGAGCGCTGGTTTAATTTTCCCACCAAAATGCAACATTACTTGGTAAATAAATCCAGCTTTTCTAATATCTTCCTGCTTTAAGGTATCTGTTCCTAATTTTTTTGCCAATTCTTGAAGCTTAGCTATTACTTCCGGTTTAGTCATAATCGATAATATTTGTTAATTCACTGGTCAGATTAAGACAAATTCAGCTCGATAATCGTAACTCTAATATAACCACAGATAAATTATCTAAAATAAGTCTCGTTGGCAAATTTAATCTGTTCTATAAACAACTTTTTGATTTCATAAATACTTTCCTGCTCGTAAAACAAAATTAAAGCTTTTTTAAATTCATCTTCGTCAACGCTGCGGTATGAAAGTGGATATAAATCGTAGGCTAATAAAATCGCATTAGTCAGCATTCTGGCAGTTCTTTTGTTACCATCAGTATATGGTTGAATATAAGGAATCATAAAATGAACAATCAGCGCTTTTTCAAAAGGGCTTTTACTCCTATTTACAGCATTAATCATTTTTTCAAAAACCTCTTTTGTCTGATGTTCATTATCAAGAGGATGATAAGTTGTTCCGGTAATTCCCACTGCTTGTTTTCTGATACCAGAGGAAATCCCCAACCCTTTAGTTAAAATATTGTGCAGCTGATTAATTCCTGAAACAGAAATAGTTTTAAAATCATTTTTTGCTTTTAGTATTTCTTCAAAAGCTGCTTTGTGATTAAGAATCATCATTGCCTCATCTTTACTCTTACCAGCTGCTTCTTTTTGTTCCTTAATTAAAGACTCTGTTTCTAAAAGCGTGTAAGTATTGCCCTCAATTTTGGATGATTTCCAAGACAATTCAATGACAAACCTTTCTAATTCCCTTTTCAAAAGGTCAGGACTTAGTTTCATCGTCTGTTCTCTAAAACTTAGTGCCACTTTCTCTAAGGTGTTTATTTCTTCCGGCGTCAATAAATCATGCAAGTTTTTAAATATCTCAAAATCAAATGATTTTCTGGCACCAATTCTATTGTCTGGATCATCGGCGAAATATCTTTCAAGGTTAAACTCGCGAAGAAGCGGGTTTTGAACTTTGGAAAAATATATTGTAGCTCTAGCCTTTCCTGTTACACTAACCAGTTTTTTAATCAATAAAACATGAATATCTCTTATAACGG
>JACQKQ010000035.1 GCA_016204465.1 Candidatus Levyibacteriota bacterium | reverse complement strand
GGATGAAACAACCGATTATCCTCACAACCCATACCCTTAATTACAAACCACCACCAGATCATCCCTGGAAAAAAAGAATACTCCCTATTAGGGGGTGACATTTCTATTTTGGACTGACATAATGTAAAAAATACTTGTATTTCTTGTATTCCAGATATATACTAAATGTGGGTTTGAACGTGAATCAAAAAGTTTCGTTGCCTCAAAGTAAACTGCGGGGCACAGACGAACAGTATCGCCTACTTTTTAAAAATAGCCCTATTCCGATTTGGATCTTTGATAAAAAAACTCTTAGATTTTTGGAGGTAAACAAGGCGGCTGTTCTCGCATACGGTTATTCTTATAAAGAGTTTCTTTCAATGACAGTAAAAGATGTTAGGCCTAAAGAAGACGTACCTTTATTTGTATCTCACTATAATAAACAGAGCAGAAAACAATTAAAAGATCTCGTTGAAAAAGCCGGAGTGTGGCGACACATTAAAAAAGACGGAACTATATTTTCTGTTTCAATTACCTGGAGTCCGGTAGTCTTTAACGGAAAACAAGCGATGCTTACTTTTGCTCAAGATATATCCGAAAGAGTGGAGCTTGAAAAAAAGAAAAATGAGTTTATTGGTATTGCCTCCCACGAGCTTCGCACACCTCTTACCATAATAAAAGCTTATACGCAAGCTCTTGAAAAACATATTGAAGAAAGCAATAAAAAAACACTCCGCCTTTTTTCAAATATAGATGCACAAATTGAACGAATGATTCTGCTTATTCGAGACTTGCTTGACGAGTCAAAAATAGTAGCAGGAACACTTGTTTTACGAAAAGAAAGGGTTGATTTTAATGAGGCGGTAGCAAAAATTGTCGCTAATCTTCAGCAGACAACCTATTCCCATCGAATAAAAAAGGTTGGAACAGTCGATAAAAAGATATATGCAGACATTTACAGGATTGAGCAAGTTATTATTAATCTTATTAATAATGCAATCAAATATTCGCCAAATGCAGATACAATTATTGTTTACTTGAAGGAAAGCAAGGATAGTCTAACGGTGTGTGTCCGGGATTTTGGTGTTGGTATTGCAAAGCAACAGCAGCAGAAAATCTTTGAGCCTTTTGTGCAGGGCGCTAATGAACGTGGCAGGTTTTCTTCGGTTGGTTTGGGACTTTACATATCCTTGGAGATTATCAGACGGCATGAAGGAAGCATGTGGGTGGAAAGCAAAAAAGGTAAAGGTTCGAAATTCTATTTTATGATACCGATTTCGCCGCAGCCTCAACAACATTTGCTAAAAGCATAGCAACATTAACCGGGCCAACGCCGCCTGGAACAGGAGTATAAAAGCTCGCAACATTTTTAACTTGGTCTTCTTCATAATCACCATGGAGTTTTCCGTCTGTCCCCCTAAACATGCCAATGCCGACAAGCATTACTCCCTTTTTTAATGCGTTCGTGTTAAGTATTTTAGGCTTTCCAATTGCTGAAATAACAATATCAGCATTTTTTAAGATGTTTTCTGGATCTTTTGTTTTACTGTCAACAATAAATGGTTTGAGATCTTTCTTTTTCAAAAGCGCAATCACGGGTCCGCCGCCGGTTTTTCCTTTTCCGAAAACAACAATGTTTTTTCCCCGTAGCCATTCTTCAAACGAGAATGTGTCAATGTTTGTGTCGTGCACATACGAAAGCACAGTAAACACGGCTTTTGCAAGCGGCATTTGGAATTTTGAGTTAGAACAAAACCCGTCAACGTCTTTTACTGGATCAACAGCTTCGTCAATTGATCTTGCGTCAATATGTTCTGGCAATGGCCGCTGGACAATAATGCCGTGAATATTTTTGTCATTGTTATATTGCTCAATTATTGAAAGCAGTTTGTCTTGCGTAATTGTTGTTTGTAAATAGACAATAGTTGCTTTTATGCCGACTGCCTGTGATTTTTTTTCTTTTTGTTTTACATATGAATGTGAGGCCGGGTCGTCGCCTACAAGAATGATAACAAGATGCGGCTCTACCCTGTCGTTTTTAAGATGGTGAACGCGTTTCTTTAGGTTCTCTAAGATATTCTGCGCGATTGCTTTGCCGTCAATTTTCATGATCCTCAATGCATGTTGCAGAAGTGACTGTGTCTGAGCTATTTGAGAAGCGCATTAGAATCACACCCTGGGTAGCTCTTGCAAGTTTTGGTATCTGATCGGTAAGTAATTTTACTACCTGTCCTCTTTTGGATGTAATGATCACTTCTTTGCAATTGGCAGGAATGATTTCAGCTATTGCCACCTTACCTGTTTTAGCAGTAATCTTTGCTACTTTTACGCCTTGCCCTCCCCTGCTTTGATTGTGAAATTGTGAAACTTGGGTTTTCTTGCCAAGACCTTTTTCCGTTATGGTTAATAAATCCGGCTTGTCATCTTTGCTAATAACATCCATGCCAACAACCTGGTCGTTGGCAACAAGCTTTATGCCCCGAGCGCCCATGGTATTTCGTCCCATAGGCCGCGCCGATTTTTCCGAAAATCTGATTGCTTTTCCGTTTCGTGTAAATATAAGCACATCGTCGCTGCCGGTCGTGAGATTGCTCCATACCAGTTCATCACCCTTATCAAGCTTAATAGCAGCAATACCGCTTCGTCGTATATTGGCAAACTCGCTTACCGCAGTTTTTTTAACTGTGCCATTTCGTGTAGTGAGGAAAATATATTTGTTTGGATCATCCTTTCCGTATACAACAAATGACTCAACTTTTTCTCCCTGTTCAATGCTCAATAAATTAATAATTGCCGTACCTTTGCTAGTTCGACTACTCTCTGTTATTTCGTAAGCTTTCATTTGATAAACCTTTCCTTTATTGGTAAAAAACAGTATATTTCCGTGTGTCTGAGCCGATCTAATGTGGGAAATAGTATCTTCTTCTTTGGTTGTCATGCCTTTTACCCCTTTGCCGCCGCGCTGCTGCGTTCTAAAGCTGTTCAAAGACTGCCTTTTAATGTAGCCTGTTTCGGTAAGAGTAATCACTGTTGGTTCGTTGGGTATTAAATCTTCTTCGGAGAATTCACCGACTTTTCCCTTGAATACTTTCGTTCTTCTTTCGTCTGCATACTTTTGTTTAAGGTATGTTAGTTCTTCTTTAATTACTGCCAAAATTTTTGCCGGATGCGCGAGGAGATCCTCAAGGTATGCAATAGTTTCCTTTACTATTTGGTATTCATCTTCAATTTTTTGGCGTTCAAGCGCTGCAAGCCTTCGCAGTTGCATATCCAAAATTGCAACAGCTTGAAGTTCGCTTAACTTAAATTTTGCCATTAAATTTTGCTTTGCCGCTTCTTGGTCGCGACTTTCTCTAATTGTTTTGATAACTGCGTCAATGTGGTCAACTGCAATCTTTAACCCTTCCAAAATATGGAGTCTTGCTTTTGCCTGCCTTAGTTCAAACTCCGAGCGTTTTGTGACAACAATATAGCGATGTTTAAGGTACTCCTGCAAAATTGCTTTAAGATTGAGCGTTTGCGGCGTGCCGTCTACAAGAGCAACAATATTTGCCGGAAAAATGGTTTGTAAGTTTGTGTGTTTGAACAGATTATTAAGCACTTTTTTTGGCACAGCGTCGCGTTTTAGCTCAATAACAACGCGAATGCCGTGTCTGTCTGATTCGTCGCGAAGGTCGGAAATCCCCTCAATTTTTTTGTCCCGCGCCAAGTCTGCAATTCGGGCAACGAGCAATGCTTTGTTTACTTGATATGGCAGCTCGGTAATAATAATTGCGGACTTGCCAAGGCCTATATCTTCGATGTCTGCTTTGCCGCGAATAATGATTCTCCCCCGTCCTGTTGTGTAAACGTTTCGAATTTCGTGGATGTCGTAGATAGCGCCTTTAGTTGGAAAATCCGGGCCTTTGACAAACTCCAAAAGCTCTTCGACAGTAACGTCACTGACAAGAGAAGGAGTAGATGAAAGAGAAGGAATAGAGGGTTTTGCTTTTCCTATTATGTAGACAATCGCATCAATAACTTCACCTAAATTGTGCGGAGGAATTTTAGTTGCCATGCCAACGGCAATGCCTTCTGATCCCATCAAGAGTAAATTCGGTAGCTTGGCAGGAAGATACACAGGTTCTTTCATAGTGGCATCAAAGTTTGGCAGGAAATCAACCGTTTCTTTGTCCAAGTCATAGAGCATTTCAGAGGTGATCGTTGCCATTCTAGCTTCGGTGTAGCGCATTGCGGCCGGCGGATCGCCGTCCATGGAGCCAAAATTTCCCTGGCCGTCAATTAAAGGATAGCGCATAGAAAAATCTTGCGCGAGTCGAACCAGCGCGTCGTAAATGGGCATGTCGCCGTGAGGATGGTATTTACCCATGACTTCTCCGACAATTTTTGCCGACTTTGAGTATTTGGCGCTGTGGGTTAGACCCATTTCGTGCAGGGCGAAAAGAATTCGGCGGTGCACGGGTTTTAGGCCGTCGCGAACGTCGGGCAGGGCGCGCGCCACAATAACGCTCATGGCGTAGTCAAGGTACGCTCTGCGCATCTCGCCTGCGATTTCTGTTTTTAACAACTTGCCGATATTCATAGAAATACGATTGCTACATTGTTATATTGCTCTATTGCTAAAGAGATATAAATAATCAACAGTTTAACAATTTAACAATGAAACAATGCAGCAATGTAACAATTCGAGATTCACCTCCTTTAGCTGGTTAAGTTACTTTTTGTTCAAGAGCGACTTTCTAACAGCATCTAAAGCCACATCCCGTCCCTTCCAATCTTTAATCTTTACCCATTTTCCCGGCTCGGTTTTTTTGTAGTTTTCAAAAAAGTATTTTATTTTTTCCTTTACATCGTTTGGAATATCCGAAATATCATTGTAGTCTGCAAATTTTTTGTCAACTTTGGGCATTGGTACAGCAATAACTTTTGTGTCCTCGCCTGCCTCGTCTTCCATCTCAAGCATCCCAATGACTCGTGACGGAATGACAATGCCTGGAACAACTGGTTTGCTTGAAAGCACCAAAACATCAATTGGATCGCCATCGCCTGCCAACGTTTGCGGGACAAACCCGTAATTGAACGGATACTTCATTTCGGTGTACAAAAACCGGTCAACAAAAATCGCGCCCGAATCTTTATCGAGTTCGTACTTGACGCTCACCCCTTGCGGGATTTCGATAAACACATTCACTTCGCCGTTTTGTGGGTTTTTGCCGCTTGGTATGTTTTTTATATTCATTCTTTATCACCCCACTCTTTGGAATTAGGAATTAGGGTTCAAAACCCGTGATTCATTATTCCTAGATGTCCAGTTCCGCCATCTTTGCATTCGTCTGAATAAAGTGTTTTCTCGGCGCGACCTCGTCGCCCATAAGCATGGTAAACACCGCATCCGCTTCTTCGGCATCATCAACAGTTACTTGCTTTAATATACGGTTTGCCGGGTTCATTGTAGTATCCCACAATTGCTCGGCATTCATCTCGCCTAGACCTTTGTATCTCTGTATAGATATAGGGAGGCTCCTTTTGACTGTTTGGCCATCTGTTTCTCCCGGCTCCCCGCGGATTGCACGCTGATTTGAAGGCTGATTTACGCGGATCTTTTCAATGACCTGATCTTTCTCATCATCGGAGTAGGCGTATTTTATTTCTTTCCCGTGCTGAATTTTATAAAGCGGTGGTTGGGCAATGTAGAGATAGCCTTGTTTAACAACTTCGGGCAAATGGCGGTAAAGAAAGGTTAAAAGCAGTGTTTCAATATGTTCGCCGTCAACGTCCGCGTCGGTCATAATGATAATTCTGTGGTAGCGGAGCTTGTCTAATTTAGTTGTCTCCCCTATCCCCATTCCAAGCGCGATTATTAGATTTTTTAGTTCTTCAAACTCAATAATCTTGTCAAGCCGGGCACGTTCGGTATTTAAAATCTTTCCGCCAATTGGAAGGATTGCTTGGAATTTTCTGTCGCGGCCACTTTTTGCTGTGCCTGCAGCTGAATCTCCTTCGACCAAGTATAGTTCTGAAATGCTTGGATTTTTCTCCTGACAGTCTGCCAATTTTCCAGGCAGCGACGAGCCTTCAAGCGCGCCTTTTCTAAGTATTGCTTCTTTGGCAGCTTTTGCAGCGAGTCTTGCCTTTGCTGCCAAATAGACTTTTTCCAAAATTTTTCGCCCGTCTGCCGGGTTTTCCTCAAAGTATACAGACAAACCTTCTTTGACGATTTGCTGCACAAGCGGCTGGATTTCGGCGTTACCCAATTTGCCTTTTGTTTGGCCTTCAAACTGGATGCGGTCTTGGGGCATCTTCACAAAAACAACGGCAGTTAAGCCCTCGCGCGTGTCATCGCCGGCTATTGAGTCTTCATCATCTTTGAAACTTCCTATTTTACGTCCATAGTCATTAACGGCGCGGGTTAAGGCCATGCGAAATCCTGTAAGGTGCGTACCGCCGTTTACCGTATTGATAACATTTACGTATGACTCGACATTTTCTGCAAACCCGTCGTTGTACTGGAGCGCGACTTCTACTTCAACGTCATCAACATGCTTTTGGATAAAAATTGTTTTGTGTATAGGACCTTTGTTTTCATTGATTTTTTCAACAAGCGACTTGATACCACCTTCAAAATAGTAGTGCGTTTCTTTGAGTGTTTCAAAGCGAAAATCAAATAGGTGAAAATAAATACCGGGAATTAAGTACGCACGTTCACGAAGTGCTTTTTTGATAATTTCGAAATCAAATTCAATGGTTGAAAAGATTTCTCTGTCTGGGTAAAATGTTGCAGTCGTGCCGTGTTTTGGCATAGAAACGCTATCGAGCTTTTCTAAGTACGACGATTTTACCTCGTCAACCTTTGTTTTTGGAACGCCCCGTGAATATTCTTGTCGGTAAATTTTTCCGCCGCGTCTTACTTCTACCCACATTTTGGAAGAAAGCGCATTCACAACCGATGCACCAACACCATGCAATCCTCCAGATACTTTATACGCACTGCCGCCAAATTTGCCACCGGCATGAAGTTTGGTCATGACAATCTCCAAGGCACTCTTTTTAAATTGCGGCATTATGTCTACAGGAATACCGCGACCGTCATCAACAACAGTTGCGCTCTCGTCCTTATTTAAGGCAACCCATACATTTTTGGCATGTCCTGCCAGCGCCTCATCAACCGCGTTGTCAATTATTTCCCGCAGCGATTCATGCAGGCCAGTGGCATCGGTTGAACCAATATACATTCCAGGCCGTTTTCGTACTGGCTCTAAGCCTTCAAGGACTTGGATATGTCGCGCCGAGTAATCAGCCGACTTTGAGGATTTGCTTTTCGAATCTGCCATAAAGAAGTATATTTATTTTACCAAATTTTATCATTAAATACTAGAGGAAATGATATTCCGATATGGGATTGGAAAGGGAGTTTTTAGGTTCCTTCGTGCCAGGTTGAAAGGTAGCGGCGCTGCTCTAGCGTGAGTCTGTCAAAATTAATTCCCATGGACTTAAGCTTGAGCGCCGCAATACGCCGATCAATTTTCTTTGGCAAAACGTACACCTTGTTTTTCAATTTGCCTTTGTTAGCGGCAATCCATTCTGCTGCAAACGCTTGGTTGGCAAAGGAAAGATCCATCACCTCTGCCGGGTGACCCTCTGCTGCTCCTAAGTTTACCAGTCTGCCCTGCGCCAAAAGATAAACTTTTTTTCCGCTTGGCAGCACATACTCCTCTAGATTTGTCCTTAATGTGCGTTTTGACATCTTCACTTTCTCAAGAAATGCAACATCAATTTCAACATCAAAATGGCCCGTATTGGCAAGTATAATACCGTTTTTCATATTCTCAATCACTTTTTTATTGATTATATGCTTATCGCCTGTTGCAGTAATTAGGATATCCGCTAATTTCGCAGCGTCTTTTATCTTCATGACGCGAAAGCCGTCCATTATTGCTTCAAGCGCACGAATGGGATCAACCTCCGCCACAATGACGTTTGCTCCCATACCCTTTGCCCTTGCTGCCACTCCCCTACCACACCAGCCATAACCTGCCACAGCAAAATTTTTCCCGGCAAGCAAAATATTTGTTGCCCGAATAATTCCGTCAATTGACGATTGCCCTGTTCCATACCGGTTGTCAAACATGTGTTTTGTATCGCTTTCATTCACGGCAACAACGGGAATACTAAGCGTTCTGTCTTTTTCCATTGCTTTAAGTCGGATAACTCCTGTTGTTGTTTCCTCGCTTGAGCCAATGATCTCTTTACTCTGCGCTTTTCGTTTGGTGTGCAAAAGCGTTACCAAGTCAGCACCGTCGTCCATAGTCACTTGCGGGTGAAAATCCAGCACTTGATTAAGATGTTCGTAATACTTTTTATTGTCTTCGCCTTTTATGGCAAACGTTGCAATTCCAAAATCCTTTACAAGTGATGCGGCAACGGCATCTTGAGTTGAAAGCGGATTTGATGCGCAAAGCGCAATTTCTGCGCCGCCTTCTTTTAATGAAAGCATTAGATTTGCCGTTTCTGCCGTTACGTGCAGACACGCGCCGATTGTAATTCCCTTAAGCGGTTTTTCTTTTGCAAACCTCTTTCTTATAAGGTTTAGAACCGGCATTTGCTGGGAAGCCCACTCAATCTTCAATTTCCATTCAGGTGCTAAATTAAGATTTTTGACGTCGTATTTGATCATAAAAATAAATCCGAAGCACGAAATTCGAAGTCCGAAACAAATTCAAAGGTTCAAAATACAAATGTTTAAAATATTTGAGATTTGATATTGTTTCGTATTTCGATATCCGAATTTCGAATTTTACCATTTTACCGTTTCTCCAAACGCTTGTCTATACCTTTCCTTAAAATCGTCTAGGGAGAATCGGTGGTTTTGCGTGCCGTAGTGTTCAATTGCGTACGTTGCTGCCGTTGCGGCTATTTGGCCAGCGGTTTTTAGATCGCTGTTTTGCAAAAAGCCTGATAAAAACCCTGCAATGTATGCGTCTCCTGCGCCGGTTGGATCAACAATTTTTTTTGGATTTACGGTTCCAATACTGTATTGCTTTCCCTTCTCTTCAATTAGCGAACCTTTACTACCAAGCGTTGTAATGACAATTTTGCTTTTTCTTTTTATGTCGTTTTTAGAAAATCCAGTTTTTTTTGTGAGCATTGCAAGTTCGTAATCGTTTCCTATTAATATCGAAGCGCCGTCAATACCATTTATAAGCTGCTCTTTGGAGAGTCTTGGAATTTGTTGGGCAGGATCATATAAATAAGGAATGTTTGCCGCTTTTGCTTCTTTCACAAATTTTCCCATGGCAGAGGGCGTAGTCGGCGCGACAACGACAAAGTCAGCCTTCATATTCTTGATCGAAAGCGTATCATCTTTTTCCATTGCGCCTGGATAAAAGCCGGCGATTTGGCAATTATTTTTGTCGGTAATCATAAACATATTTGCGCTAAACTCTTTTTCTACCTTTCTTATATAAGAGGTATTTACGCTTACGCCTTCGAGGTGTTGTTCGTAAGGTTTAAAATCATTAGCACCGGCTGATGCAAGAAGGAGAGGTTTTTGATTAAGTAATCCGAGATTGTATGTAATGTTGCCTGCAGTCCCGCCGAAGTTTTTGGAAAAATTGTGCGCTAAGAATGATACAGAAAGTGTATGCAGTTTTTCAGGGAGAATGTTTTCCTCAAAACTCTGCGGAAAATCCATAATGTAGTCAAAGGCAAGCGACCCGGTAACAACAACGTGTTTCATCGTGTTTGATTGTATCACATTACTTAAGAAGAGAAAGAAAAAGGTGTTCAAGGACAAGTCTTGGAGAGACGTTCGTTGTTTGGATCGTAGTATAGGATTGTTGGAGAGCAGTTATTACTGTAAGGAGGTCTTTTGAGGAGTTGGAATGTAATTGCATATGATATGCTATAATTGTATTTTCCAGCCACAAAAGCGCAGCGTCTCTTTGTTTACCAACTTTTTCTGCAAGAATAAGTTTTTCTGGAATAGACAGTGAGAAAATATCTGTTACGCTTGTATCTTTATACTCCTTATCTTTATCCTGCGAAAGCGTAATTATTTGGCATCGAGAAAGAATTGTTTGCAAAAGCAAGTCTTTCTTTGTAGCAGTAAGTATTATAATAGTATTAATTGGTGGTTCTTCCAGCATTTTAAGTAGGGCATTTTGTGCCTGCAGAGTTGCGTTGTCTGCATTTTTAATCACAATTGCTTTTTTTTCTCCAAGCGGTTTTAAAAAGAGCGATTTTTGCACCGCGCGTATACACTCAATACCAATTGCTCCTTCCTCTTCAATACTTACAATATCGAAGGTTTGCAATTTTTGTTGGTTTAGAAAAGAAACAAGATATGTGTTTCGCGTTTGCGCCTCTTTGGAAATAATAATAAAACTATGCATATAGTTCGTTGGTTTTTCGACAGACCAATATCAGAAAACCTAACCTGTATATTGACATTATAACTGATTATTAACTAGTATTAAATTAATGCCTATACAGGACCTTTCTCCACCACAATCGAGAGCTTCATATCAACAAGCGCAACTGCAAAATGTTGACGCAAGGACGGTAGCGGACATTTTATTATCCGAAAAAGCTATTACCCCTTTGCAGTACGAAGAGTTGCGTGTCAAGAGCGCTTCGCAGGGTGTATCGGCCGACACCATTATTGAAAAAGAGCATTTAGTGTCCGATGCTAAATTTTCTGAAGCTCGGGCAAAACTGCTGGGTATCCCATATATTTCTCTTGCTAACGCGTCGTTTTCGCCCGAAGCGCTAAGCCTTCTTTCTCGTCCGGTTGTCGAACGGTTCAAGATTATTCCGTTCCATTTTGATGATAAAGAAAAGGTACTTTCCGTCGCAATGGCAAACCCGCTTGACACAGATGCAGTTTCTTTTATCCGACAAAAAACGGGTTTTACCATCAAAGCATTCGCAGCAGCACCTAATGAGGTAGCCGAGGCAATCACAACGCAATACAGGCAGGAAATTGTGGCCGAAGTTGACGAAGCGCTTAAGGAGAAAGAGGAAGAAAAAGAGTCGCATACCATTGATAGCAAGCAGATTGCGGAAATCATTCAGGAAGCTCCCATTGCCAAAATTGTCTCAACTGTTCTTGAGTATGCGGTAAATAGTCGGTCTTCGGACGTGCACATAGAGCCGCAGGAAGATAGAGTCAGAGTACGCTATAGAATAGATGGAATTCTCTACGATAAGCTTAGTTTGCCTAAAGCTGTTCAGGAAGCAGTCGTTTCGCGAATCAAGATTCTTTCCGAAATGAAGATCGACGAGCATCGGACCCCGCAGGATGGGCGTTTTAACTTCAAAATAGGCAGCAACGAAGTTGATTTGCGTATTTCGGTTATGCCCACAGCCCACGGAGAGAAAATTGTCATGAGGCTTCTTCGCAAGTCGGGCGGTATACCAACCTTGCCGGAACTAGGGCTTGCCGGTACTGCTTTAAAGAATCTCGAAGCGTCAATCCTGCGTCCGCACGGAATTATCCTTGTCTGCGGTCCAACAGGCAGCGGTAAAACAACAACGCTCTACGCGCTTCTTTCGCGGCTTAATACAGCCAGAGTCAACATTATGTCGCTTGAAGATCCTATTGAGTATCAAATTGCGGGAGTCAATCACGTACAGATTAATCCGGCGGTTGGGCTCACGTTTGCCACTGGACTACGGGCATTTTTACGCCAGGACCCAAATATTATTCTTGTTGGAGAAATTCGGGACACGGAAACTGCGGAGCTTGCCATACAAGCCGCGTTAACCGGACATCTTATTTTTTCAACACTGCACACTTCCGATGCGGCAAGCGGAATCCCGCGACTCTTAGATCTTGGAGCAGAGAATTTTCTTCTCTCCTCTACTGTTACGGCCCTTGTCGGACAGCGTATTGTTAGAAAGATTTGTTCGAACTGCAAAGGAAGCTATATACCGCCTAAGCCTCTTGTCGACGAGATGCGCAGCAACCTTGGGAAACTGTTTACTCTTGGGGAAACAGAAGTGAAGCTCTACAGAGGAAAAGGGTGCTTGGAATGCGGTAGTTCCGGCTACTTAGGACGTGTCGGTATATTTGAAGTACTTACGGTTTCTATGACTGTGGCGCAGATGATTCTTGAAAAGGCAAACAGCGCAATGATTGCAAAACAGGCGATTGCCGAGGGCATGATTACCATGAAACAAGACGGCTACCTTAAGGCGCTTTCGGGAGTGACAACAATTGAGGAAATTTTGCGAGTCGCACAGGAGTGATATGGAAATACAGGAGCTTTTAGCAATTACAGTTAAAAATAACGCTTCAGACTTACATCTTCTTCCGGGTGTGCAGCCGATCCTTAGGATTGACGGGGAGCTTATACCTCTTTCAAATTATCCAAAACTTTCCCGCGAGGAAGTAGAATTGCTTATATTTTCTCTCTTAACGCCTGAACAAAAAGAGCTCTTACGCGCAAATAAAGAGCTTGATTTCTCTTTTGGCTATGGAGAAGAGATGGCGCCCCAAGGACGGTTTAGGATAAACGCGTACTTTCAAAAAAGAGGATACCTGTGCGCGGCATTCCGATTTCTTCCGCCAATGATTCGTACAATCGAAGAGTTAAACCTTCCAAAGGTATGTCACACTTTTTCAGAGCTTAGGCAAGGACTCGTGCTGGTTGTTGGTCCGACGGGACATGGGAAATCTACAACGCAGGCTGCAATTATCAACGAAATAAACACATTGCGAGCTGCCCACATTCTCACAATTGAAGATCCGATAGAGTACGTGTATCCGCTTGGAAAGAGTATTATTTCGCAGCGGGAGATGGGAATAGACACGCACTCATGGGCAATGGCGCTACGCAGCGCTCTTAGGGAAGACCCGGACGTTGTGCTGGTTGGCGAGATGCGCGATCCGGAGACAATGGCTGCAACTATAACAATTGCCGAAACCGGACACTTAGTCCTTTCTACCCTGCACACAAATTCGGCTTCGCAAAGCATTGATAGAATTATCGATTCATTCCCCGCTCACCAGCAGGGACAGATTAGAATGCAGCTTGCGGCAGCACTTCGGGGAATTATTTCGCAACGTTTACTTTCAAAGATTGACGGCGGTCGTATACCAGCTGTCGAAGTGCTCATCGGAAATCCTGCGGTGGCAAGCAACATACGGGAAGGGAAAACACACCTTATAGATTCTATAATTGAAACTTCGCAGGAGCTTGGGATGATTACGCTTGAATCTTCCCTAGCTCACCTAGTTTTGTCGGGCGCAATCAGTCTTGAGACTGCCAAGAATTACTCACTCCACCAAGATCAATTACTAAGCCTTGTTGGGTAACTATGAGACTTGTTTACAAAGCAACGACTAAGGAAGGAAAGATTCTGCGTGGTGTGGTAGAGGCCGGCAGTGTCAAGGAGGCAGCTGCCTACCTTCGTAAGCTGCAGTACTTTCCTATTAGTATTAACAAGAAGACCGAGGGGAACCTCTTAAGTAATATTCCTTTTTTTAGCAAATCAGGAACAGGAGATCTCGTTTTCTTTACGAGACAACTCTCCTCTATGCTCTTAGCTGGGCTTACGCTAATGCAGGCGTTGACGATTCTTAAGGAGCAAATGGAAAAGCCTCTTATGCGTGAAATGGTCAAGACGATCACAACAGATGTTGAAGCGGGAAAAACATTCTCCTTAGCAATCGAGAACTATCCGGAATTTTTCTCTCCTGTGTATGTGTCACTCGTGAAGGCTGCTGAAAATACGGGGCTGCTGGATAAAATTTTACTTCGTATCGCCGATAATCTTGAGAAACAACAACGGCTCAAAAGCACCATTAAAGGAGCGCTTATTTATCCGGTAGTCGTTCTTATCGGCATGGTTGTTGTAATTATGGTAATGATGGTTGTAGTCATACCGCAGCTTTCAACTCTCTACAAAAATCTTAATGTTTCGCTTCCCTTACCGACTCTTATTGTGCTTGGCATTTCCCAATTCTTCGTTTTCGCCTGGCCAATTATGATAGGTCTTTTCATACTTTCTTTATATTTGCTTCGGCGGTGGCGCAGCACAGAGGCAGGCCGGCTGTTTATTGACAATTTTATACTTAATATACCTTTGATTGGAAAATTAGTAAAAAAGACGGTGCTTACGGAATTCACCCGTACCCTGGGGCTTTTGGTGGGGAGCGGTTCGTTGGTAGTTGAATCCATACGAAGAACAGCAGAAGCAACCGGTAACGCCCTATACAAGGAAGCGATCTTTGCGGTGGCGGCGCGTGTTGAAAAGGGAATTACAATCGGCGATTCGCTTTCGTACTCTCCGCTTTTCCCTCCTATTGTGATAGAGATGGTTAAAATTGGAGAACAGACCGGAAAAATTGATGAATCGCTCATTAGGCTTTCTGAGTACTACGAGCGGGAAGTGGATCAGGCGGTAAAAACAGTCACCACCCTTTTTGAGCCAATTATTATTATGGTCTTAGGCGTGGGTGTAGCATTTTTGCTTATTGCCGTAATTACGCCAATCTATTCCCTTCTCTCCTCATTCCAGTAATGGGAATATCGAAAAATTTTGACCCCTGTCAGTCCAAAATAGAAATGTCACCCCCTAATAGGGAGTATTCTTTTTTTCCAGGGATGATCTGGTGGTGGTTTGTAATTAAGGGTATGGGTTGTGAGGATAATCGGTTGTTTCATCCGTTGTTTCTTCGGTCTTC
>JACQKQ010000032.1 GCA_016204465.1 Candidatus Levyibacteriota bacterium | reverse complement strand
TTGCTTGTCTAAGTCTACTTTTATGACACTTAATCGTTGCTGTTCGTCTTCAAGCGCCAGTTTTTTCTCTTCCAAATCGGTGAGAGACAAAACAATGTTGGCAATGATTGCTTTATCCCTGTCGGTTGCCGCTTTTTGGTAGGCGAGAAGTTGCGTTACCTCGGAGGCATTGTCAACGGAGAGAAATACTAAAAGCGGAGAGTGTTTGTAGGAGTCAATATAAAAGTCATTAATCGCTTGGTAAAGAACCTGTTGCTGTTTTGCAAGCGCTTTGTAGCCACTATCAATCTCTTTTTTTTTCACTGCAACGTCTGCTTCAATTACAAACACGCGTGCTTTGATGTTGTCAATTTGCGTTTGCATGGCTTTCAGCTGTGACTCAAGCGGTGCGGTTGCAGCTTTCGACATTTCTAAAGCCTTTGTGAGTTCTGCTAGTTCGTTATTGAGGTCGTCAAGCTCATCGGATGCTGCTTTGGGAATTGCAAAAAATGCAAAAGCGACGACAAAAAAGAGGAACACCGCAAAGTAGGGGAGCTTTTTCATGCACTTTATTATACCAGCATTTTGTTTTTGGGGTAAAGATGTGCTATACTCGTGCCGATTGCTTATGGAAGAGCAGACAATCCCCGATTTAGCTTCAGGAGCGCAGCAGTATCGCTATCAGCATCAAGGAGGGGAGGCAAAAAACCCCAAGCGGTTTATTATTCTTGTTATTTTTGCACTCATTTTTATTGGCGCTGTGTTTGGCGTCACTAAGTTTATGGGCGTTGGGAAAGAGCAGGAGGTGGTCCCTTCCCCAACACCAACAGAGATTCTCTTCCCAACAGACACGCCAGAACCAACAGCCAGTCCGCCAGCTGGCGGATCGCCAACACCTGCGGCAACAAAAACGCCAACGCCTCCGCCAGCTGGCGGACCCACAACCAATCCAGTGGACAAAGCAACAGGACTTGATCGAAGCTTGCTCTCTGTTGAAGTGCAGAACGGAAGCGGTAAAGCAGGCGCAGCCTCTGCTGTATCTGATCTTCTTAAGGGGTTAGGGTACAAGGTGACGTCCGTTGGCAATGCCGACAGTTTTGATTACGAAAACACCGTGATTCAAGTTGCAAGCGGCAAGAGTACGTACCTGGATCTTCTCAAAAAAGACCTTTCAGTCTCGTACACGATTGGTACGGCGTCGGCAACGCTCACCGCATCAACCTCGGCAGACGCGGTTGTGATTGTGGGGAAAGAATAATACACACAAATTCGAATATCGAATATCGAAATCCGAAACAATATCAAAATCAGAATGTTTTAATTTTTTTGATCATTTAGATTTGTTTCGTGCTTCGGATTTAGAATTTCGGATTTATCCCCGTTGATTAGCCTACAGCCATACTATATTATTATTGTATGGATATCCTCGAACAAGCACTCAAACAGAAAGAGAAGTACCTGTTAGAGAACAAGCAGTACAAGCGGTTTGAGCAGTTGGCGCACCGCCGCCTTGTTGGCAAGTACGTCGGCGATTTTGTCTACGGTGCAAACGACGGCATTATTACAACGTTTGCCGTTGTTGCAGGAGCAACTGGTGCATCACTTCCTTCCTCAGTCATACTTATTTTAGGGTTTGCGAATTTACTTGCCGATGGTATTTCTATGGGCGCATCCAATTATTTAGGCGGTAAGTCCGAACAAGAATTTGCTAAAGCGCAGCGGCAAAAAGAAGAGTGGGAGATAGATAACCTACGCCAACTTGAAGTGCAGGAGGTGCGAGACATCTATAAAAAAAAAGGTTTTACTGGCCGCGACCTTGAACATGCAGTTGCTATTGTTACCAGTAATAAAGAAGTGTGGCTTGATACAATGATGAAAGATGAGTTAGGTATTATGGAAGTAGCGGGTGACGATGCGAGAAAACACGGGCTTGCAACATTTGCCGCTTTTGTTATTGCCGGGATTTTTCCGCTTTTGCCCTACATGCTCCCAGGTCTTCCTGATTCGTTTTTTGCCTCTGCAGTTATTGGCGCAGCGACACTTTTTGCTGTTGGCGCGCTTAGAACGCTTGTAACAACCGTTGGTATCGTCCGCGGTGGCATGGAAATGCTTTTAGTTGGATCGTGTGCAGCAGCAGTTGCGTACATTGTCGGAGCAATTATACAAAACATCGTTGGAGTTTCGATATGACCCGTTCGATCCATTCGATTGGATTCAGGATCGCACTGAGCAATGTCGAATGTGCGACTACGCTCAGGGTCATAGTGAGGACTTCGGCTGAGCTCAGTCGAAGCCTAAAATCGAACTATGAAACAACTTGATATTGTTGCTATTGGAAACGCAATGCTAGATGTTTTTCTTATAATTCAGGAGCAAAACCGTTTTACAAAGATTAATAACGAGGAAAAAGAGATTTGCTTTGCGTATGGGGAGAAGATTCATGTTGAATCGTACAAGCTTTGCATTGGTGGAAATGCGAGCAACGTTGCAGTCGGTTTACGTAGACTAGGATTCTTAGTTGGGCTTTGTGTAGAAGTAGGGGATGACGAATTCTCTCAAAAAATTATGCATGGATTTGCAAGCGAAGGGCTTGACGCGTCACATGTCATCCAAACCAAAAACTCGCCTTCATCGTTTTCTGTAGGTATTAATTTTGGCGGCGAACGGACACTCTTTGTCGAACATGTCAAAAGAATACATAAATTTCAGTTTGAAAATCTAAAAGCGCAGTGGTTCTATCTTACCTCTCTTGGAGTAGAGTGGAAAGAGGCGTACAAAAATGCACTTGACTTTGCAAAAGACAACGGCGTCAAGCTTGCGTTTTCTCCTGGGACGCACCAGTTTGAAGAACTTACGGCAATCTCTGACGTACTTTCAGCAACGGATATTCTTTTTGTCAATAAAGAAGAAGCAACAAGAATTTCAAATTTCAAATTTCAAATTTCCAATACACAAGAAATGAAAGCGCTCCTACAAGTGTTACAGAGCATGGGGCCAAAGGTTGTTTCGATTACCGATGGCAAAGAAGGGTCGTATGCGCTTGAAGCAGACGGCACCGTGTACAAGCTTGGCATGTTTCCGGGAAACGCGTTGGAGCGTACCGGCGCTGGCGATGCGTATGCATCCGGGTTTTTAGCTGCAATCATTGCCGGGCATGACATTCTCGATGCAATGCGATGGGGAGCAATCAATGCCGCATCGGTGGTGTCGCAAGTAGGCAGCCAAGCAGGGCTTTTAAAAAGAGAGGAAATCGAAAAAAAGCTTACAGATTTTCCCGAATTTAAGGCAAAAGAAATATAAGAAAATCCGAGACAATGTATTTCTATATATTTCAATGAATATCTATGAATTTCAGATATACATAGATATTTGCTGGCGCGATATGCATAGAAATTAATTGTTATTTCAATGCTATAATTAAAATATGCAAATTTATTTAGCATCTGATCACGCAGGTTTTGCATTTAAGAATCACATCAAAGAATTCCTTCTGGGAAAAGGCTATGATGTTGAAGATTGCGGCCCTTTTGTGTTTGATAAAGATGATGATTATCCAGATTTCGTATCCAAAGCAGCAGAAGCTGTATCGAAAGATCCAAAAAATGCAGTTGGCATTCTTTGCGCCAATACAGGCCAGGCAGAAGCGATACTCGCAAATAAATACAAAAATGTACGATGCGCGCTTTTTTATGCACCGGCCATTGCCGTTGGAACAGTTGATGTTACAGGAAGAAAAAGCACGGATCCGCTTGAAATTATCAACCTTGCCAGGGATCACAACGATGCGAATATGCTCTCCTTAAGTGGTAAATTTATGGAGATTAGCATAGCAGAACAGGCAGTCGAGCGTTTCTTAAAAACCCCTTTTTCAAATGCAGAGCGACACGTGCGAAGGATTGAGAAAATTAAGAAGCTCGAATTAGGAATGAAGAATAAGGAATAAGGGATAAATTGAGCGCAATAACCCTAATTCCTAATTCATACTTCATAATTCACGTTAGTATGTACGAAGTTGTTCCAGGAGTACTAGAAAAAACTTGGGAAGAGGTTGAGGCAAAGATACAGCTGCTTGCTCCTTTCGCAAAAACGATCCACATAGACATTGCCGATGGTATTGCGACCAACAATGTAACGTTTTTAGATCCTTTGCCGTTTGCAAAGTATAAAGACCAGTTTTTCCTTGAACTCCACATGATGGTAAAAGAACCAATTGATTATCTCAAGCCGTTTGCTGCTGCTGGATTCCAGCGTTTTTTAGGACACGTTGAACTAATGTCAGACCAGGTTGCGTTTATTGCTGACGGTCAGCTTTTGGGTGAAGTTGGCTTAGCGCTTGATGGGCCAACAAGTATTGATTCAATACGCGTTCCATACGAAGATTTAGATGCTATTTTAATTTACACCTGTGAGAAAATGGGGTTTTCAGGGCCTCCATTTATGCCAGAGAGGCTCGAAAAGGTTAAAGCACTGCGGGCGAAAACCAGTATTCCAATTGAAGTAGATGGCGGAGTTAAAGATCACACGGTTAAGTTAGCAAAGGATGCTGGTGCGACGCGGTTTGTTGCAACGTCATTTATCTCAAGCGCGCCAGATCCTCATGGAGCATACCTTGCTCTTCTTGAAGCGATCAAATAAGTTTTTACGGCTGCTTAGTTGGCGAAGGTGGCGGTTGGTAACGACAGTTAACACTATTTTCTGTTCCCTTTATAAAATACTCCGGTTTTCCGCCATAGCAGTTCTTCTGGACAACATTTGCAGGGACTGGTTGTTTCTCATCTGGTTTATTAGCAATAACGCGCTGCATGAGCTTATTCCAAATTGGCGCAGCGCCGGTAATACCAGAGGCTAATTGCTGGCTCATTGGGCTATTGTCGTGGTTGCCAACCCATACGGCAACAACAGCAGAGGGCGTGTAGCCAAAGGTCCAGTTATCGCGCTTGTTGTCGGTTGTGCCAGTTTTGACAGACACGGTTTTGCCAGGAATGGTAAGCGGTGAGTTAATGCCAAATTCCAACGCTCTTGCTTGATTGTCAGACAAAATGCTTGACATGATGTACGCAACACCTTCGTCAAGCACGCGCCTGCCAACAATTGCTTCGTTTGCTAAGGCCTGCCCCGAAGCAAGGTCATTTTGCTTGGACGGTGCTTTTGCTTCAAGCATTGCGCCTGTCGCATCGGAGACTTTTAAGATTGGGTTGATATCAACGCGCACACCTCCGTTGGCGAGTACTCCATAGACCGTTGCCATGTCAACCATTTTTACTTCAGCTGCGCCAAGCGTAATTGCCAACCCGTACTGGTCTTTGGCATCAAACGTGGTAATGCCCATTTGCTTGGCAAGCGAGAGAAAGGTTGGAATGCCAATTTGGTTAAGCGTTTTGACTGCCGGAATATTAAACGAGTTGGCAAGGGCAATGCGCAAAGGAATTCTCCCATGAAACGCGCCGTCGTAATTGACCGGAGAGTAAGGAGGAATGCCACGAAACGTAATGGGCGTGTCATCGAGAATCGTTGCTGCGGTAAAACCATTGGAAAGGGCAGCGCTATAGGTAATGACTTTAATAGAAGAGCCCGGTTGACGTCTGGCTGTTGCTACATTGACGTTGCCGCTTGTTGGGTCGGAAAAGTCTTTGCTGCCAACCATTACTAAGATGTCGCCATTTTTAGGATTTGTTATGAGGCCTGCGCCGTTTGTGAGATTAAGATAAGCATTTTTCTCCACTTCTTCGGCAACGATTTTTTCTGCATCCTGCTGCAGCGCAAGATCAAGCGTTGTTATGACAGTAAGACCGCCTTTCTCAACCATCGGTAATCCATACTTTTTCACTAAGATGTCCTTGACATACATGACAAAGTGCGGCGCGTGAATTGGGGTTTGCGGTGGTCGGAAGCTAAGCTTCTTAGCAAGTGCATCATCTGCTTGCTTTTGCGAAATATAGCCAAGTTCTACCATTCGGTCGAGCACTTCTTTTTGCCGCTTCTTCCATGCAGTAGGCGATGTGCCGTAGGGCGAATAAATCGTTGGCGCGCGGGGAATACCGGCTAAAAAGGCGCTTTCAGAAAGATTTAAGTCCTGAACTGATTTTCCAAAGTACACTTCGGATGCTGCTTGAGCACCCCATGCAGTACCCCCATAAGGGATACGATTAAAGTACATACTTAAAATCTGATCTTTAGTGTAAATCTGCTCTGCCTGAAAAGCTAAAACTACTTCTTTGATTTTTCGCTGGAGCGTTGTCTCGGAGGTTAACAGAGAAGATTTAATGAGCTGTTGCGTGATTGTTGATCCTCCCTGCAACTGTCCTCCTGAAATGTTGGAAAGAAGTGACCTAACAATAGCAGTAAGGTCAAATCCAGGATGTTTGTAGAAATCCTTGTCTTCTATGGCAATCGTTGCCTGCTGGAAGTATTTGGGGATTGCCGATAGTGGCACGAGCGTACGGTTTTGCGATGCGTAAATTTGGTACAAAAGCGTACCATTTCGATCGTAGATTTTTGTCGTTTGCGGAATGTCGCCCAAGGAAAGGCTTTTTGGGTTTGGGAGATCCTGCAGGTAAAGAATAAACAGTAGCGGCAAAAAGACGACAAGAAATGAGAAAATAGCTCCGCCCAAAAAGTAGCGCAATTTAGTAAGAAGAGGTGTATGGAATGCGACAATTGTTTTTGGCTTAAGAGGCTTTACGGCGGTGCGCCACATGCTATAAAAGACGTACCGTGTAGAATATAGAAATCTTTTAAGGAGAGCTTCTGTAAAACTAATAACGCCGCTTGTGATCGCAATAACGCCGTCGCCAATGGCAATGAGCAATTTTACGATAAGTAGTAAAGCGTCTAGGATAAGCTGCATAGTCAAAGACTTGTTAAGTGGAAGGATTATACTATGGGTAGTAGAGGTTGAAAAGGGGGGATTTGCGTGTTAGAGCTCGCCCAGGTCGTTTTGAATATCCTGCAAATCTTGTTCTGGATTACCGGTATCAATGTCCTCAAGCCCCTGCTGTTCGGTTGGCGTAATAGTAGGTGATGGAAGGGTAACTGTTGGAATTGGCTGCTGCTGTACTGGTTTTGTTTGCGGCTGGCTTAAGAGGAGAAACACGGCAACTGCGCTAGCAACAACTAAAATGGCAATGACAGCAAATAAGACTCCATGACTGCTGCTTTTTGGCGTTGGTGGAGTAGAAGGGGTAGCTGGAATTGGCTGTGGTATCGGTTGTGGTGTTTGATTTGGATCCATATTATTTTTCCTCCTCTGCTCCTGTAGTCGTTATCTTAGTTGGTATTGTTGCGCTGGTTGTTCCTTCTGAAGTCACCCGGCCAAGCTTTGCAAGCTCCAAAACAACGTTTTGTGCGGCCTGTTTTGCCTCAACAACTGCCTTATGTGTTGCGCGAAGGTCTTTTTGAAGTTGCGAAACTGTTGTTCCAACAGTTTTTCTAAGTAATGCCTCGGTGTCAATAGTTATAATATACTCTTTACCAGCCTGCGTTTCAACTGCGGTTTTAGCCGCGTCTAACGCAGCTTGAGCATCGGTCAATGCCTTTTCTGACAAAGCTGTGTCTTTGCCACTTGCTTTTGCTTCAGCAATTTTTTGGGCAAGTGTTGTCAGTTTCTCTTCAATCCGTATGAGCGCTTGCGACATAATGTCGGTTCTTTTTTGATTTACCGCTGCCATTTTTGTGTCAACGCGCTCCACAATCGCTTTCTTCCTTTCGTCTCGGATTGTCACAAGTTTTTCTCTGAACGCTTCTCGTTTTGCTTTGAACTGCTCTCTTGCCTCCTCCCGCATTTGTTGGATTGTGTCTTTGAAGTTTTCCTTAAGTGTTTCACGTTGCTGTTGGAGTTTAGCTTTAAGCTCTGCGGAACGTGTTTGCGCCTGAACCACGTTTGACTTAGTTTGAACCAATAGCATGATAAGCGGTAACGCAAGAATAAGGAAAGCAAATATCTTAAGCATAATTATAAACATTACTACTTTTTTAATACGTTTGTCAACCCCTCTTAGCGGAGTGATGTCGGGTTATTAATTTGATGCTTTCTCTTCTTCCACCGGGTGCGGGCAGGTTAGACAATACATGTCACCGACGACGTCGGTGACAACAAGCTCGTTTCTCTCTTCCACATTGTCTGTTTGCCCGGGCTTTGCAAGGTCGTTGGTCGTCTTGTCAATAAATACCTTCTGTCGTCCGGGGTCAACCTGCTTTGGCTCCGTCCCTTTAATAAAGTATTCAAACCGCGTTGGGCATCGATCCGGAGTGCCGTCTGGCGGCGGCAAGAGTCCTGACGTGCTGCAGATGGTTTTGCCAACAATATCTTCAGGAATGCGAGGGTAAGAAGCAGGTTTTAGTTCAATAAGGTGCTCTATAATGTTTCGCCAAATTGGCGCAGCGCCCGTAACGCCAGATGTAAGGTTTCCCATCGGCTTGTTATCGTTGTTGCCTACCCAGGCTGCTACAACGTACTGCGGCGTGTAGCCAATTGTCCAGTTGTCGCGAAAATCATTTGTTGTTCCTGTCTTTACAGACACTGGTTGGTTGCCGATTTTAAGCTGTGAGTTGCTTCCAAACGCCGCTTCTCGCGCGCCGTTGTCCATAAGAATGTGGGAGATAATAAACGCAACCTGCGGCGGGATGACTTTCTTACCAAAAATTGGGCTTTTTGGTGGCGTATATTCTTCAAGTAACTTTCCATTTCTGCCAACTACTTTGAGTATTGGATGCAGGTCAATTTTGTAGCCTTGGTTGGCAAAAACGCCGTAAGCTACTGCCATGTCAACCATTGTTACTTCGCCACCGCCAAGGGTAAGAGAGAGGCCGTAGCGGTTTGGATCTTTAAACGTTGTAATGCCCATGGCTGATGCAGTTGCAATCATTGCCTCAACACTGTTTGCCTTAAGCATTTTGACTGCAGGAATATTAATCGAATTGCCAAGGGCTTGGCGCATTTGCACAACGCCGTGCCATTTACCATCGTAGTTTACAGGGCAATACTCCTTGCCGCTAATGTTTGGGTAGCACACCTTTGCGTCTGCAAACGGCGATGCGGCAGTGTAGCCCTTGATAAGTCCAACTGCGTAGTTTATTGGTTTAATTGACGATCCGGGCTGGCGAAGTGCAAGCGTTACGTTAACATTGCCGTCAATTTCCTTGTCAAAGTAGTCGCGGCTGCCAATCATGGCCAAAATTTCGCCGGTAGCAGGATTGGTTACGAGGCTTGCGCCGTTTGACACGCGTTGGTTTTTGAGTTTGCCAATTTCAGCGGCGACAGACGCTTGGGCGTATTCCTGCAGCGCAAGATCAAGCGTTGTTGTCACCTTAAGCCCGCCTTCTTCAACTAAACGATGTCCGTATTTTTGTTCTAATATATCTCTAATGTAGAGCACAAAGTGCGGCGCTTTAATATCGTTTACGACTTTTTTAAGACCTAACCCCTCTTTTGCTGCTTTTTCTTCCTGCTCTTTTGAAATGTATCCCTGCTCGCGCATTTTTGCAAGTGCTAACAGCTGGCGCTTTTTCGCAAGTTCTGGACGCGAGCCAAAAGGTGAGTAAGTTGTCGGCGCTTCGGGCAAACTTGCGATGAGTGCGCTTTGGGCAAGCGTTAATCTTTCGACTGGTTTGCCAAAATACATCTGCCCGGCTGCCTCAACACCCCAAGCAGTACCGCCGTAAGCAACTTGATTAAGATACATTTCAAGAATTTGGTCTTTGGAGTAGAGAAGTTCGGTGACAAAAGCAAGCATGACCTCTTTTATCTTGCGCGTAATAGTTCGCTCTGGCGTTAAAAGGCTGTTTTTTACCAGTTGTTGCGTGATTGTTGATCCTCCCTGCAACTGACCGCCTGAAATGTTGGAAAGAAACGACCGCACTATACCGCGAAGGTCAATTGCGCCATGTTTGTAGAAATCCTTGTCTTCTATGGCAATAGTTGCCTGTTGCAGTTCTTTTGGGATTTGGGAAATTGGGACAAACGTTTGGTTTTTTTGCGAGTAGATAGTGTAGAGAAGCACACCGTTTCGGTCAAATACCTGCGATGATTGGGGAATAGCAGCGCTACTTAGTCTTGTGGGAGAAGGAAGATCTTTAATGATGGCAACGTAAAATGCTACCAAAAAAAGAATGGCAAAAACCGCAAATATACGCCAGTAGAAAAGAACAGTATGATTTTTCGCAAGTAAACGGAAAAACGTGCTAAATTGCATTTTCCCATGATACCACGCTAAAGCCTTTTTATACAACACAATTCACCTAGGGTATAATGGAGTTATGCAATCTTTTTATGTAAATTGGGTTGATATTGTTATTGTTCTTGTTTTTCTCTTTTACGCTGTGGAAGGGTATGCTTTGGGTTTTTTTGCAGAATGAACTCACACTTCTGATATAACTATGCTAAACTAGATCAATATGTCAGATCTCTTAACTGCTCCAAGAGGCGAATTGATTCAGTTGATTTATGAACTAACAGAGAGGATTGAGATTTTGGAAAGTGAACTTGCCAG
>JACQKQ010000008.1 GCA_016204465.1 Candidatus Levyibacteriota bacterium | reverse complement strand
TACCAAAAAGCGGCAACCGACAGGGATAAAGCAATCATTGCCAACATTGTTTTGTCTCTCACCGATTTGGAAGAGAAAAAACTGGCGCTTGAAGACGAACAGCAACGATTAAGTGTCATAAAAGTAGACTTAGACAAGCAATCAGCAGAGCTTGACAAAATTGTCAGCGGCGCAAAGCAGTACCAAGCAGTCCTCTCAAGCAAAATCGCAGAGCTTTCTGCACGGCAGCAGGAAATTTTAGCAGCAAGAAGCGGCACTTTTACCGTCTCTATTGGCGATAGCGAACTTGCCGACGATTATAATGCGTCTATAAAAGGCTTTCGCGAAGCAGCACCGGCAGGCTCGTTTGCCATTTTTGCTTTTGGTGCGCACACACACCGAAAAGGGATGAGCCAATACGGCGCCAGAGGACGGGCAGAGGAAAGAAAAAACTATAGAGAAATTCTGCGAGCTTATTATGGAAAAGAACCGGTGGACAAAGATACTGGTGGCGATATTTCGGTGCAAGGTCACGGTGCAATAAATTTTGAAGAACGATACTTGTACGGCATTGCAGAGATGCCCTCTACGTGGCATATGGAAGCATTAAAGGCGCAAGCAGTCGCAGCCCGAACGTACGCATATCGATATAAAATCGAAGGGAAAGAAATTTGTACCACAGAGGCATGCCAAGTGTTTTCTAGCTCAAAAGCAGATACCGTTGCAGCAGATCCTAATCATGCATGGGGCAGGGCGGTAAGAGAAACCCGTGGACAAGTTATTGAAGATGTTGTTACGTACTACGCATCAACGCACGGCGCGTATACTACGACCATGGGGTGGGATACGACTGATGGATCGGGGGGCTCTGGGTTTGTTGACAAGTCGTATGAAAAGAAAGGCGGTTCTCCTTGGGTTTATAAAGCATGGTATACAAAAGGCTACTACGTTGATAGTGACAAATGTGGAAGATCCAATCCATGGCTCACTGGCGAAGAACTTGCGGATATTATTAACGCTGCACGCTTTCGCGATGATCACGTTACACCAGTAACAACCTCTTGCTGGGGAGGCAATCCGTATTCACGCGAGGAGCTTCGCGCAAAGTCCAATGGGCCATCTACTGTTTCTTCGGTAAGCGTTACTCAGGGAGATGGAACAACAAGTGAAGTCATCTTTCAGACAGACATAGGAGAAATTAGGCTTAGCGGCGCAGATTTCAAAACTGCATTTAATATTCGAGCGCCTGGGTATTTGTCTATTCCACAATCGGGCTTTGCGTTCTATAATATTGAACACAAGTAACAATATGGCAGATATATTTGTTGCAACCACTGCAAACGCTGTTCAAAACACTGAAAAGAACAGTGATAAACAGCGGTTGCAAGAGAACCACCTCCATGCCCTTTCGTCGTTTTGCCAAAACCCCGTTGGCATGTCGTTTCAAAACCAAGACCCGGACGAGACAATTCTGCTTGTGCTGCGCGCTCACTTTATTACCAACATCCCTTGGATTGCCATAAGCGTTGTTCTTGCCCTTCTTCCTTTTTTGCTAAATACTTTTTTTCCTGACGCATTTGCAATGTTTTTTCCTATACAACCGGCTGTGCGCACGATACTTTTTGGCTTCTATTATCTCCTTATCCTAGGTTACGCGCTGGTGAGTTTTATAACGTGGTTTTACAACATCATGTTTATCACCAACAAACGCGTTGTTGATGTTGACTTTTCCGACGTTATCCATCACGATATCGCAACGACAAAATTAAACCTTATTGAAGACATAAAGTACGTGCAAACAGGATTCCTGCGTTCTCTTTTTAACTACGGCGATGTATTCATCCAAACAGCTGGCGAATCGCTCAACTTTGAAGCGCTCGCTGTCCCAAACCCTAGCCTTGCCGTACAGATTGTCGGCGATTTGATAGGAGATCACGGTGCTTGAACAACTTTTACAACCATCGTTTTATCTAAAGCTTATCGTTAGCAGCGCAGTGTTCCTGTACGTCATTTTCGCTGCAGTTGTCGTAAACCAAGTCCGCGTCCTCAATCGCATCGAAACAGTGCCGCCCGCAGGAGCGATTCTTTTTGCTGTTGCGCTCTTGCATTTGCTTTTGGCAATATCGCTTTTATTGCTCGCACTTGCTATACTATAGGGAATGGCAGATAGCTTCTTGGCAAAAGCTGAACTTGCAGTTGCAAAGATTGCTGCAACCCCAACTATGCATTCGTGGTCGCAAGCCTACAATGCGGGCAACCTCTTTGCTGTTGTTACGCTTACGCAAAAAGCAACCAAAGAACCAGCATCATTAAACGAAGTAGGAAAAGCAATTATTACGACGCTTGAACAAGAATATTTTACTCTTGAAACAAAAAATCTAGCTAATATTACACAAGCAGTTGCATCAGCAAGTCAAAAAGCAGTAGAGGGTGTTTTTTGCTCGCTTGCTGTTGGGGCCATTGTCCACAATGTGCTCTACGCATTTGTAAAAGGCGATGCGCGCGTGTTGCTTTCTCGTAAAGAAACGCTTGGCACGATCTTGACTACAAGCGTGGAGTTAGAAAGCGCGTCTGGGTATGTAGAAGACGCTGACATGATAGTCCTTGAAACAGAGTCCTTCCATTCACTTATTCCCGATGATAAGCTTGTAGATGTACTTGCCCTTTCCCCTTTTGAAGCTGCGGAATCGCTTACGCCCATTGTTCATGGTAATAAAGAGGGAGGTTCTGCTGCTATTATCGTACAATATAGAGAAGCACAACCCCAACCCCCCCTGCAGATTGCGACAAATGAAGAGCAAAGAATAAATACAGCACAAACAACATTAGGAGACAATCTTTTGCTTATACTTTCGCGTATCCGTACAAAAGCACTGCAACTTATTATGTACACCGCGCTCTACATAAAACGGATACTGCCGAAAAACATAATAACGGGCCAAAACAGAGTATTTTTATTAGGGGCAGCAGTACTTATTATGGTTCTGATTGTCGCAAGCATCGCGTCTCTAAATCAGCAAGAAGCAAAAAAAAGGCAAGAGAAGTTTTTGGAAGTATCAAGGCTCGCACAGCAAAAATTTGATGAAGGCGAAGCACTTTTGGGTTTAAATAAAAATCTTGCCCGAGATAGTCTTTTCTCTGCAAAAGAGATTATTAACGCAAGTCGAGATGAATTTGCAAAAAACACCAAAGAACGAAAAAACATTGAAGAACTTAGCTCCCGTATTGAAGAGGCAATCAATAAAACGTCAAATATTAACGCGGTAAAACCAGTAAGCGTTGGTACTGACAAAAGCGCTTTATTAGCTTATAAACAGGCAAATAACGCACTATATGTTGCAAAAACCAATACAACTATGTATGGATTGTATGCAGATGGCGTGTACACGTCTTCTTCTTCACAAAAAGGGCAAAAAAATATTACTAATAATGGCGACTGGAGCAGTGTTGGCGGGCTTGGCATTTACCTTACCAACCTCTATGTGCTTGACACGAAAGCAGGACAAGTATTCAAGTTTGTGCCTTCTGCGTCAGGCTATACTAAAGCAAGCTATTTTACAAACACGCTTGCTGACTTAAAAGACGGCGTGTCGCTTGCTATTGACGGCAATATTTGGGTTTTGACAAAGCAAGGCTCAATTAAAAAGTATTTACGAGGCAATACGGAAACGTTTGCCATTGTTGGCCTTGACAGCCCGCTTAAAAGCCCTACCCGCCTTTTTACAGGCTCCGACACTGACAAGCTCTATGTGCTTGACAACGGCAATAGCCGGCTTGTTGTTTTGAATAAAAACGGCTCGTACCTTGAGCAGTACAATGCAAGCGTCTTTAAAAACGCAAAAGAGATGGATGTTGTGGAAAAGGACAAAAAGGTGTACCTGTTAAGCGAGGGAAAAGTGTGGGAAATTAGTATAAAATAACTGTATATGAAAATTACGAACCGGCGGGCATTTTACGATTATGAGATTCTCGAGCGGCTTGAGGCTGGGATTAACCTCTACGGCGCTGAAGTCAAGGCGGTGCGGCAGGGCCATGCCAATTTAGCTGGCAGCTTTGTTCGTATTATTGGCAGCGAAGCGTACCTTGTGAACGCAAAAATTCTCCCGTACGAATACGCACGACCAGAAGGGTACGATGAGGCTCGCACGCGAAAGCTGTTGCTCCATAAGAGTCAGATTATTAGTCTCAAGTCCCGTATTGAAGGCGCAAATCTTACGCTCGTACCGCTTGCGCTATACATAAAAAATGGCTTTATTAAGCTCGAGATTGCACTTGCCAAGGGTAAAAAGGCATATCAGAAAAAAGAAGCGAAGAAGCGCCAAGACCTTGATCGTGAGCTCGAAGCCGAACTTTCTCAAACTTGACTTTGGCTTCAGATTTTGCTAGGATACAATCCTTGGGGATGCATTGCATCGACAAGAACGTACGTTAAAAAACTGCAAGCCGACTTTGATTAGTAGTCGCAAAACAGAATCAAACTATAAGTGCTGTTGCAAAACGCACAAATTCTTTCTTGGCAGAAATGTCAGGAATGAATTTCAGACCAGCTTTGGCACTTGCTGCTTAAGCTTATTCTGATGTCTATATTGTCTTTTCTCAATGGGATAATATAGGCATAAATACAGTTGAGAAAATGTGAGGAAACTGGTTAGTGTCCTTGCTGAATTTATAACCTTGGCCTCCTTATGTCAGTCAGTTGATAAGAGGAGCGCGACTCCGCCAGTTGGCGGAAAAAACTGACTATGCTTGTAGATGTTTTTTAGCAAAATTCTTGGACTCGAGTTCACTACTCGACATCTCCACACTACCCCGCTTTACGGCGGGGTTTTTATTGATTAGCTCTATAGGATAAGCTAAAGTAGCGGTTCCAAATCCTGTTTCGTAGTTATACCGCAATTGATCCTCAAAATACATAAAAAGTATTGTCCTCTTGTCGTTATAATCATCACTTTGCCATATACTAACAGGATTTTTAATAGCACCAAAAACTTTTTCCAATGCGGTTCCAAAACTCTGATCAGTATAGGGATTGCGTGGTAATTGCTTTTCTAGTTCTTCCTTCTTTTTTTCTAACTTCTTAATCTTTGCTTCGTAAACAGCAACAAGTATTTCGTCTTTTGTCTTACCCACTCGCTCAACATACCTATCAATTTCATTATTTACTTTCTTTAGCTCATTTTCAGTGTTAGTCTTCTGCAGAGAGTTGATTTCCAGTCGATTATTCCATACCTCAAGCAAAACATCCTTTGTCAAATCAACTAATTCATCAACGGGTTTTACTTGCGATAACAACTCCTTAAATTGTTTCTCAAACGTGTCTTTGGGAATATTTTTATTGCCAAATTGACACTTTCTATTTCGACAGAAATAGTGCGCGTACTTTCCGCTTCTTCCTGTATGATAGCTACCTGTCATAGGAACCCCACATGTATCACAGAATACTAAAGGACGTAGTGGAAAATCTAAGCTGTAATCCTTTCTGTGCGGTTTTGCACGTCCTAATAGACGTTCTTGAACAGCACCATATGTTTCGATAGAAATAAACCCTTCATGTTTCGCTTTTATGCGTGGAATGCTCCATTTCGAATACTCAAGCCATCCAGTGTATAAAATCTCTTTTAAAGTCGCTGTAGCAGTACTGTGAGACATTCTATGGACAATTCCGTGCTCTTTGTATTTTTCATTACAGAAAGTTTGAAAATCATCAATTGTAGGAATAACCCCATCGCAAAATTTCTTAATTCCCTCTTTGTATATTGCTGCATATGGCTCTCTACTTACCAAAATCTTGCCATGAATTGGGTCTTTCTTATTTATTAAACCGAGAGGCATACAAAACGGCCAATAACCATTTTCAAGCCTTGCTTTCATTCGATTAACAACTTGTCTTTTATTTTGATTGCGTTCCAATTCTGCGGCGCCCGCAAGCACTGTCTCTACAAATTTTCCTTCTGGTGTATCTTCAAAACGATGAGAAGAACTTTCTAAACGTGCATTACGAGTGTAAATCGCTGTTTTGAGGGTAAAATGTCCTTGGATATCCCTTGCAAACCTTTTTATGTCATCGATTAAAACTATTGATTCGTCTGGTACATTTTTATGATGTTCTAACTCATCTAACAAGGTCTGCATACCCTCTCTGTCGATTATGCCACCAGAAACAGCCTCGTCTTTAAAGACCTTAACTACAGTATATCCTTGTGCTCTAGCATAATCTCTACACCTTTTTTCTTGCCCCTGCAATCCATGCCCTTCATCAACTTGACGTTGACTTGAAACCCTGCAATAAATATATGCTCTAGTTTTCATAATTGATTGAAAGACAACTTTTCTCTATTACTCCATCAATTGTCTTATTACATAAAAGACGCAACATAACTAATAGATCAGTTATTTGCTTATCAGTCATATTTTGGGCTTTTATACCAAGTTTTTGCCTTGCATACTCTATTGTAATGTTTTTCTTGTCCATAGCAAACCCCTTTCAGCAATAAAAAAGCAGCCGTTTGAGCTGCTCTACAGGTTTGCTATGTTTTGAAACGGTCAAGCATCCCCAGAACACGTACTCAAACGTGTTGCAAGATGCTTACTCAGGGCTTCCAGTGGTTCTAATGGTTAGCTCTCGAATAAAGCTCCGAGATTTGACTTCATATCCACCCCGAAGTTGACCGTTAGGCTTAGCTCCGCCTCAAATACCAGAAATGCTTTCTCTCTTATACTGCGAAGCGATATACGCCTTACTTGTAAGCTGTTAAATTGTTATTCTAATCTACCATCTTTATTTATTCGTTGTCAATAGTTTAGATTGATAAGACAATCTTTCATACCATGAAATATTACTTCACTCTACATTTTAAAAAATAACTACAGGGATACGGGAGGATTTAAAATATTTAAATATACACATGCCTAAAAAAGACGTGTAGAAACCACTTATACTTGTATATAACCACTGAAATATATTTTTCACATCGCGGGCTTGGAAGGCATCAAATAGACAAAGAAGACCTATAGTTTTTGAGTGGTGGATAGGCCGTTATTTAGATGTGGTTTGAGGTATGTTTTTTTCTTGGCAAAAATGCTACGACAAATGAACCTAGCGAAAGAGCAAGAGCTAAAACAAATAGATTTTCAATTCTATCTCCCTCTTTAAACCCAGCTACAGAACAATCTATATAAACACTTTGATCATTTAGTTTCCCAACGGCTTCACATGGTTTTAATACTGTATCAAAAAATCGGCTTTCGTCTGTATACCTAGTATTATAGAGCAAAAATGCCCATACAGCGGTTAAAACACCTATAAATAATGCTACTCTTCTAATCATTGTGAATACAGTTTAAAGCAATCAGCTTTCGATTCTTTATATCTATCTTCAGCACGTTGCGATTGACTATTAGATAAATTACACTTCTCTTCTTTATTATAGATTTTACACACTTCATTCCAGTTTTTCTCATAAGAATCATATGCTTGCGACAAACAATCTTGCAATTGTTCCTTACGATGTGTTTCTAATTCTTGCTTTGTTTTTTCTTTGCTTGGAATAAAAACAACAAAATAATAAAAAACTGAAAAGCCTATTAACAGAATACATGTAATCACTGATAAGTTAAAAAAAGTTCTTATTGATGGTGTTTGAATATACACAATCTTGTCGTTCATATAGCTATTCATAGAATACATCAGTTAAACAATATCTTCAAGTATAAAGTTGTGGCTAAATATAAAATCAATTATATGGTGTGTTAGGCTGGCATGTTCTAACTTATAGGCATGTCGTACAAAATCAATCAACAGTTAGGATCAAAGATTCAAAGGGTAAGGAAAGCAAAAAGGATGACACAAGAAGATCTGGCGGCAAAAATCGGAATACAGACTGCCACTATATCTAATATTGAAAGAGGCGAAACTGATACTTCTGTTTATACGGTTCACAAGATCGCTCAAGCTCTTCGTACACATATTCGAGATTTATTTACCTTCAGATAAAATTTCTAGGCCAGTTCATAGAGCAATAAAGAAAATCACCATCGCTCAAATTGCTAGAAAAGATTGCACGAGCTTTAGGATTAGGAGTAAAAGCAAAAGACATATTCCCTTTTAGTCCCTTAATGAGTTTACTTGCCAATTGCATCCTTCGTATTGATTGTTATAATAAACATACATGGCTAGGGTAGCATTTGAGTCAATCTTTCAAGTAAATCCAAACGGAACAATAGAACCAAAACAAACTACTCGAATTGGAGGTGTTACTATTACGCCAGGAATAACCTTTAGTAAAGGTGTTGGAGTAGGCGGAATAGATTTAACTCAATTTATTGACCACGACTTAGAAATTACTACCGACAATGGGGTAATTGTAATTACTGGTATCTATTAAAATGGCAGACGCTAAAAAGATTAAATCTTCTGACTCTCATCCAAAGATTGAAATTCCCGATCCGCAATTGCAAATCAAACAATTTGAATATTTTATTGCTGAAAAAGTACAAAGCATAGAAAAATCTTTTAGCTTCCACAACAACGTAATAATCGCAATCTTTCTTTTGGGATTCGTGATAATGTTTTTTACTGTCATTGGATTGGCCTTTCAAGCATGGCAATTTGCAACAGCATACCAAAGAGAGTCTATACAATTAAAACTACAGGAAGATCTTATAACAAACACCGTAAGACAACAGCAGCTCTTAATTGAGTCTCAGGGATCAATTAAAAAGGATACGAGCGAAATTAAAGATTCTTTGAATCAATAGTTCCAATACCCTCATGTGATATAAAGATAATTTCTTCATAAGGAGATTAAGCTTGATGCCTGTAGTATAGGGTACCATTTCCAAATGTACTCCTCAATTTGGTTCCAACTTATTTCGTCTATGTCCACACTACCCCGCCAAACTGCGGGGTTTTTCGTGGATTTAGTCCTTCGCAAGTGTTATCCCCCACACCTTCTTTGCGCCTGCTTTTTTGAAGGTTTTTGCTGTTTATTTTTGTAGATCTAAAATTACTTTTATTGCTTTTTCTATTTCTTGCATTACCTCACGAGGAAGTGAACCCATTTTCTTTACAAGCCTTGTTTTATCTATAGCTCGTATTTGCGTAACGAGCGCAACGGAGTCTTTTGTAAGATTTGCATCTTTGCGGTGAATCAACACTCGCTCTGGACCAAGGATGCTATATGCTTGCAACGAGAGAGGAACGATAATTACTGTTGGTGAGATTGCATGAATAATATCCTTGGAAACAATTACTGCTGGTCTCCTTTTCCCAACCTCAAAACCAGTTCCTCCTCGCAGATCTGCGCTCCAAATGTCACCCCTTTTCATTATGTCTATTCTGACCATCCTTCAACTTCTGTAACAGCCCAATCTTTCATAACCGCTTCATCGAACTTACGGTTTGCTTTAAGGCTCTTTTCCAACGCTTTCTCTACACTCTGCTTTTTTGTTAACTTTTCAGAAACTGCGGCTGCGATGAAGCGGCTCCGCTTCCCAACTGGCACCTCAGTTCGTAGTTGTCTAATAATATCTCTTGGTAAGGTAATATTTACTCGCTGTGTCTGCATACACACCTATTATACACACAATTACCAACTTGTCAATCTCTAAGTAGCTTAGTCCTTCGCAAGTGTTATCCCCCACACCTTCTTTGCGCCGGCGCGTTTGAGCACGTTTGCCGCTTCAAGCATGGTTGCGCCGGTGGTGGCGATGTCGTCAACGAACATGATATTAGCCTGCCTGCCGGCAGGCAGGGATATTGCAAATGAAGGAGAAAGAGCAAAGGCGCCGGAAATGTTTGCTATTCTTTCTTTTTTCTTGAGCTTTGCTTGCGGTTTTGTTGCTTTTGTTCGCAAAAGCGCAGCAATAACCGGAATCCCAAACTTCTTTGACAACCCATGTGCGAGCACTTCGGATTGGTTGTATCCTCGCTGCCGAAACCGTGTCGCATGGAGCGGAATTGGTACCAAAGCAAACTGCTGATCAAGCAGCTTTATAAACGCTTCGTTTTGAATAAGTGACTCATAAAGCAACTCAACCAGCGCTGTCTGTAAATCGGAAACGTACGGTTTGTACTTAAAAACATAGATGAGCTTTTTTGCAATACCTTTGTACGCAATGCCGCTAAATGAGCCGTCAATCGTGTAGCGACCTTGACACCCTGGATGGGTTTGACCGTCAAGACTTGGCCGCTGGCAAACAAAGCAGGTGTATGGAATGTCATACGAGAGCTTTGCAAAACAGCTCGGACACAGGTACGACCCAAGCGCCTTGCACGATACACAGTATTTGGGGAAAAAGAAATCAAGCAGCCCCACCAAGCTAGTGTAGCAAAAAAGTGGCGGTGTCTGTTTGAAAATACTTGTTCTAAGCTTGCTTGCCCTGAGTTTACCGAATGGGTCGAACGGATCCGAATGGAACTCTCTGGGCCCCGCCTACGTTGAAACTTCGGCGGGTGAAAGCGGAAGGGGGGAGATTCGAACTCACGGTAGGCTTGCGCCCACAGATGTTTTCAAGACATCCGCACTAGTCCACTATGCGACCTCTCCATTAAATTAAATGTTTTGTCAAAACGCTCTTCCAGAACCACATTTAAGATATTTCTCAAAGTTAAAAGCCTTGTACTTATCTTGAAATACAAGATGGTTATTAACTGAACAGACAATCTATCTTTAGTTGCAATTACCCAGCCATTTTTATGCCTGATCAATCTATCATCTAAATTATCAGTACAACCTACATAAAATGTACCATTACTACATTTCAGAATATAAACGTAATACATTATCTCTCCTTCGCGATCTACTTAAGCGGACTGTGTCCGCCGTAGCTCGCTTCGGCGAGCGAAGGCGGAGGGTGTGGGAGTCGAACCCACTCGCCCTTATTCAGGACGCAGGTTTAGCAAACCTGTCTCGTGACCGTCTGAGTCACCCTCCAATCAATACTATTATATACCGCTTTTGTTCTCTTGACAAGTATGACAAAAAAAGATAAAATCGTCATACCGTGCAACAAGTAACCGTTGGTTCAAAATATCAGATTGTCATTCCTAAGGAAATCCGGCGAAAGATAAGAGATTTAAAACCTGGCGTAAAAGTAGCTGTTCATGCGCAAAACAATAAAACTGTTACCATTAAAACTGAAGAAAAAACATGGCTAGAAAGAACAAGAGGCATGATGAAAAATGCTTGGAAAGGAATTGATACGACGAAGTATCTAGAAGACTTACGAAATGAGTGGGATAAAAAATCTTAAACGTATTGCGCTTGACAGCAATATATTTATTTATAATCTTGAGCAAAACCCTCAATATGTTCAGTTCACAGATGAAATCTTCAAGCGACTTATTGCCAATCAATTAAAAGCGGCTACAAACATTGTCAGTCTAGCAGAAATCCTTTCTTACCCAGAAACAGAAAAGGTTGTTAAAGAAATAACAGAAGATTTTTTCAGTACTCCTAACGTAACAGTTTTTGAAGTCAACCAGCAAATAGCCATAGAAGCAGCGCGAATTCGCAGGAGATATCGATTTCGTTTTCCGGACGCTATTCAGCTGGCTACTGCCAAGCTAGCAAAGGCAGAGGCCTTTATCACCAATGATTATACGTTAAAAACATTTACACCCCTAAAAGTTCTCCTTATCACAGAGGTCTAATGTTTGTGGTAACAGCTTCAATTTGCTATACTCAATAGACTGGAAGGGTGCCAGAGCGGCTTATTGGCTCGGTCTTGAAAACCGCTGGGAGCGAAAGTTCCACGGGAGTTCGAATCTCCCCCCTTCCGCAACGTACAAAATCAAAGATTTTTATGTTGCTGGAACGTTTAATTCTGAAAGAATTATTACGTTTCGCCTCTTATTTTATCCGAAAGAATTTCTTTATCCTGTTAAAAATTGCACTTCCTATCTGTCGAATTCTCGTAAAAAACGAGGCGACGCCTTGCTTTACTTGCTCTATAAACGACAGCTTTTTCTCCTCTACTACTGGTGAGACTACTGCCTCTTGAACCGGACGACTCTCTTGCAAACGCTCCCTATGCTCGCGGACAATTGCTTCAGCCGCTGCAGCTGCGACCTTTTCCTCTTGCTCTGCTGCTTCTTTTGCCCGCTTAAGCGGCTCTAGGTACGGCGCAACTTCGGCAATAAGCTGCGGCGTCACTTTCTGGTTCCAACTGGCATACACACCACCCTTCTCCTGCTGGCGAAGTCCTCCTGCAACAATCATATTTGCTCTATCTTCGCTAACAACCGACGATCTATCTACACTCACGACCCCGGATTTGCCATCTGCAAACGTGTACACGCCGTCAGCACGAATGGTAAGAACACGATCAACAAGGCCTGCAACAACGCTCTTTTGAATCGCATCCACAAGGCTTGCGTTTGCAAGATCAACTGCAAGATCAACTGGTTCGTTGCGGCTAGATAGCTGCAACTCTTCAAACACGTCTTCGCTTAGCAATTCATTTTTTGTCCGCATTGCCTGGTAGAGCACACTTGGAGAAAAGCCATGCGCTTGCGCCCATGCTCTTTTCTCCCTATCCTTTTGCAAAACGTACGCATTCCAAACATTGAGCAAGGTTAGGTAGTCGGAATCTTTCTTGATAACGTTTGCGTATTTAATGGCAAACTGCTCTGTTGCCGGGTTATACGCATACACAGATTTTCCTGTGCTTAAAAACCCAACCAATACAGAAACAGCCTCTACACAGCCTCGCTTCTTTGCCTCAACAAGCATACGGGCAAGCCTAGGGTCTGTTGGAATTGTCTCCATTTGGCGGCCGATTTCGGTAATCTTTCCACTTACATCTACTGCACCAAGATTTTGCAAGGCAGTAATCGCAGCATCAATTTGCGAGCGTGGCGGCTTTGTCATGAAATCAAAATTGTGTGGGTCTTCTTGGCTTTCAATGATGCGCAAAACGAGCCGCGTCAAGTCACTTCGAGTAATCTCTGACGTTTCAAATTCAGGCCGCGACTCGTACTCCCCTTTTGTCACAAGATACCATGCGCGACCTTTGTCGTCTCTTCCTGCTCTGCCTCGCTGCTGCGTAATGTCTGTTCTTGTCGCGTCGGCAAGCCGCAGCGCTGCCATACCAGTGAACGGATTATAGGTGCTTACTTTCTTAAGCCCTGAAATAACGACATCTTTTATACCCTTAATGGTAATTGAGGTCTGCGCTGCATCGGTTGCAACAAAGACCCGCCGCTTCCCTTTTGGCGCTTTTGCATTGATATCAACTGTTCTATCTTGCTCGCCGCCAGTAATGGCAAAAAAAGAAACATCGCTGTTGTTTTTAAACTTATCTGTATCTTTTAGCGCCCGAATAGTACTGTCAATATGAGAACGTCCCGGCATAAAGACCAACACGTCTCCATCCGTAGTTTCCTTAAAGATTTGCTCAACAGTGGCAACTGCCTGCGGCACAATATCCTCTGGCTCGATTTTCTGCGTTGCGTAATTGTCAACAATCTCGTGCTGCCTTCCTGGAACTTCTTCTGTGACAATGCCTGGAAGGTAGTTTTGTATTTTTGCAACGTCAACAGTTCCCGATGTCACAACAATCGTCAACGACCGCTTCCCGGCTGCAGCTCGGAGCTCCTGCGCTTTTTTAAGAAGCGCCAGCTCAAACAGCATGTCTTCTGTCTCTTCGTGCACCTCGTCAACCATAACAGCATCCCACCCCTCAAGCATTGGGTTTCGCAAAAGCTCGTTAACCAATGAACCATCCACCATAAACGCAATTTTTGTTTTGTCGGTAATAGTGTTTGCATTTTTGTACCGGTATCCGACAAGCTCTGGCCCGATTTGCTTGCGTACTGTCTCGGCAACGTTACTGACTGCAATTTTTTTTGGCTGCGTCACAATAACCCGTGCATCTGGTCTTTGCAAAGAGAGCGCGTCAAGCAGGTAGCGAGGAATCCACGTCGTTTTCCCCGACCCTGTCTCCCCAACCACAAGCACACGGCTGTTGTTGGCAAGTAGACTCGTAATCGCGCCTTTCCGCTCTTGAACAGGAAGCAGTTCGGAAACGGGCGCCTGTGAAAATCGTGTCTCTTGCTCTCCTGCTGGCGCTGGCCGTGGTTCTGATTCAATTACTGCCGGCATACATGCATTATACGCGTTTGCTTGACTGAAAGCAGCGAATGCGATAGAGTAATAATATGGCTGCCCAATTCCTTCCAACCGATCTTCCAAAAGAAATACCCGAACACGCAGAGCACGGCACTACAGCGTATGAAGGAATACAGGTGCAAACGCTCCTCTCCTGGCAAGCGCCGGGCAGGCCGTTTCGACGGCGAGGAAAAGAGTATTACATAAGCACGCTTTTGATTGCGCTATTGGTCGAGATTATTCTCTTTCTATTCTCGCAGTACATGCTTATGGTGCTTGTCTTATCCTTGGTATTCGTTGCGTTTGCGCTCGTTACCGTTGCCCCACATAATTTCCAATACAAAATCTCAACCGAAGGCATCACCATTGAAGACCATTTTTACCTTTGGCAAGAATTGTATGATTTCTACTTTAAACACCGCGACGGCGCAGACGTGCTGCACATTCGTACAAAAGCGCTGTTTCCGGGAGAATTAACGATTACGCTTGGCGACGTCCATCGGGAACAGATTAAACCGATTCTTTTACCTTTCCTCCCGTACCGAGAACTTGTGCGCAAAACCTTTATGGAAAAATCTGGAGATTGGCTTTCCAAAAACTTTCCTCTCGAACGAGTATCAAAAACCTCGTAAAAGTTGCTTCAGTTCGTCTAATAGAGTAAAATAAACCCCAACGAGTGCTCGTAGTTCAACGGATAGAACACCTGGTTGCGGTCCAGGCGGTTGGAGGTTCGATTCCTCTCGAGCACGCTTCACTACGTTCAGCGTAAACTGGGAGAGGTCGCATAGCGGACTAGTGCGGCGGTTTCGAAAACCGCTGTGGGCAATTAGCCTACCGTGAGTTCGAATCTCACCCTCTCCGCAGCTTCCCTAAGCCTTATCGAAGGGCTCTCGTAGTATAACGGATAGAACAGAAGATTCCGGATCTTCTAATGCGGGTTCGATTCCCGCTAGCCTTGCGCCTGTAGCTCAATGGACAGAGCACGAGATTCCGGATCTCGCGGTTGGAGGTTCGAATCCTCTCGGGCGCGCCGCCTACCTTTGGCGAAATTGCGTGCGAACTTTTTCGTAAAAGAGCGCAATCTTACGCGTGTCCATTAACGCCTACTTTACCCACTTCACCGCTTAGCGCAAGACCTGCTGCCATAGCAATAAGCTTGAGAAATTCAACAAGCGCGTTTTTCTCGTTTTCCGAAAGCGGCTGTTTTTCTTGTGCACCAAGTATTTTTGCAAGCGCTTGAACAACTTCTGGATGCTTAACAAAAAGCTCAATTATTTGTGCTCCAGTTTCGCTGGTAGCCGGCTGCTGCTCCAATGCGGCAATTCGTGCCTCAAGCCGCGCAATTTTCTGCTCTGGGGTTTCCGGCGCCTTTCCTGCTTCGCTTGGCTGCGCTGCAGCTTCTGTTTTCTCTCCCTGACCAGATGCTCCTGGTCTTTTCTTTCCTCGCCCTCGACGAGCAGGTGCTTCAGCTCCTGGCGCTTGTGCTGCTGTTCCTTTTCCATTTTTACTCGGCAGATCTGCAATCCTTTGCTTAAGCCAGTCACCATATGACTGTTGCGGTGGCTGTGTATCTACTGTTGTTGCAGTCGGAGCTGCTTGTTGCTCTTCTGCTGCTCCAGTAGATTGCGCTGCTACTTTAGTTTCTTTTGCTGTGCTTGTCGCATCTGCTTGCGGTTTTGCCTCTTCCAACTGTACTCCCCCAGTAACTGGATACTTGAAAAATTCAGCCACTCCCGGTTGCTTCCCTTGCTCGTACGCTACTTCCTGCGCAGGCTGCGCTGCAGTGTCAACAGGCTTAATTGTGCCGTCTTGCACACGCGCGTTGTACTCACTCGTTGCTTGAAACACAGCGTCTCGTGCATCAACTATCCCCCTATTATTTTTCCGCTGCAACGCATCTTTCTCTGCCTGCGCAAAGCGGCGCGCGTACATTTCTTGGAATTGCAGGTCGTTTGCTTTTGCCGTATCTACACCCAGTGACTGTAACTGTTCTGCAACCGACCGTGTAACCTCTGCCGGCGGATTTGCCTTGAATTCTTGCGCTACTCGCTGTGCGATTGCTCGCCTGTCCACAGGCTCTCCGCCTGCCCACACCGGCTTTGCTGTACTTTCCGCTTGCTGCACTGCAACTAAGTATGTTTGCTCGTATTGCGGGCTAAGCGCGGTGTGTATGTCAATGCCGTTTTCTTTTGCAAACGCATACCGCTGCTGCGTATGGAAGGTAAGTTGGTTAAGGTTAACCGTTGGCTTGTCCGTGGTAACTGCTGCTTTTCCACGAGCAACCATTTCGACATACCCCCGACGAAAGTCGCTGTCGTTGCGAAGCTGTTCATTAACCCCCAAGGCCTCTAACTGTTGGACAATTGCCTGGTCTTCTGGGGAAAGTATCTGCTGCTCTACGGCACCCGCAGCGGCACTATCCACAGATTCATTGCTTGTTGCTTTGACATTCGTTGTAGAATCTGTAGCAGTTCCGTTCGAAAAAGGCTCTGAAGCACGAGGCTGTTGCGCTACAACGCTTTGCCCGCTTGCCAAAGGTCTTCCGTGCTCGTCAACAAGTCCTGTTGTCCCCGCTTCTCTATTTGGCTTTGCTACTCCGGCCAGCTTATCAGCAGCGCGCTCCGGCGTCATACCGCTGGTAACTACAGAATGAACTTTTTCCTCAACCGTACGCGCATCTTTTGTGCCACCCGCTTGCGCCTTGCGCTCGAGTGCTGCTTTGATATCAGGATGCACCTGCGCCCATTCCTCTGCTTTTGCCGCGTTGGCTGGATTTGCAACAAACGCATCGGCAGCTTCTGCTGCAGCACGATCGGCAACTCTTTGCAATGCCTCACGGTACGTTCCCTCTTCGGCGTCAACAGGAAGTTGCTCTTCGACTTCTCTTTGATATCGTGCGGCACGTTCTTGCACATTCGCCTTCATTGCTTGGTAGTCAGGATCGCTTCGTATGCGTTCTTTAAGCGCTTCTTTCGCTGCATCTTGCTGCTCTGTTTGAGTTGGTGCTGTTTGTCCTTTTTCTCCACCGCTTTGTCGCGCTTTTACCCACTCATACCCTGCCTGTGCTGCTTCCCTAGCTCCTGGCTCTTGCATTCGCTCAATACCTGTAGGGGTATTTGCAATTGCCGCAAGCCCTGCTTCGGGGTTTGTTGCGCCTAATCGCCCAGCCTCTCCAATAACTGCTTGTTCTTGTGGTCCTAGTTCTAGAGTTGGAATATGCTGTGATACAGGCGTGTCTAGTCGCTCTGCAACGGGCGCGCTTGGTGCGCCCTCTTTTCCGCCACCGCCAAAAAAATCTCTTACTCTACTTTTTGCATTATTGAACATACTCGCAGCTCTTCCTGGAGGTCGGGCAGCGGGCGCAGGCCTTGGTGCTGGTGCAACTGGTGGTGGCATAATATTTTTTTATTGTTGCAACGATTTTGCGGTTGCAATCGCTTGCTCAATGTTTCCTTGCTGAATGTGTGTGCGCATTTGCGTTAATGCCTCGTCTCGTGCTGTTTGACTCACCTTTCCTAACTCATGCGCGTACACGGTATTCGCCTCCTCATATTTTTCTCCAAGTTGCTTTAATTTAATAAGCAAATCTTTCTGGTCGGAAAACGGCAAAACCGACAAAAACTCTTTTGCGAGTTTCTGCGCATCTTCAAACGCCATACGCCTCCCCTTTACCCGTTCAACAATGATATCAAGCAATTCTTTCTCGACGCTTTTGATTTCGTCCTGAAAATCCATTTGTATGTTTATCGTGACACAATCTAGGCTTTTTTGTCAACTCTTGCCTTCTTTGCAATTTTCAAATAGAATGGTGAGCGAAGCTAAACCATGAAGTTTGAATTTTCTGCCGGGGGAATCGTATTTAAAAAAGAAGACGGCAATATTTTTGTTTTGGTCTCGCAGCACTCGCAGCACCATGGGTGGGTGTTTCCAAAGGGACTTATCGGAGATAGTGGAAAAGAGCTCAACCCTCCTTCGCCAAGGCTACGGCGGGCAAAGAAAGAAACTAAGCAAGAAGCTGCGTTGCGGGAAGTGCAAGAAGAGACAGGTGTTGTCGGAAAAATTCTCAAAGAACTTACTCCAGTCTCGTATTGGTATGTCCATGATGGACAAAAAATTAAAAAAGCCGTGTACTACTTTCTCATGGAGTACGTTTCAGGGGATATTGCCGACCACGACTTCGAGATGGAAAACGTTGAGTGGCTGCCGATTGATAAAGTCGAAGAGCGCCTTACGTATAAATCCGACAAGCAGGTTTGGAAGGACGCAAAAAAAGTGATAGAATCAACCCACGGAGGGGTCGCATAGTGGTCTAGTGCGCAGCTTTGGAAAAGCTGTATATCCGCAAGGGTATCGAGGGTTCAAATCCCTCCCCCTCCGCAGCGTAAGAAATTTTTAAAAATTTCAACGCTGCTGAAACGTTGAAATTTACCGAGTAAATTTCTTACGTTTCGCCGCGAGCTTGACTTTTTCGCAGAGATATTCCACACTAAACTAGCGATGCGAAACGCTGCCCGAATCTTAGCTGCATTATTCCTTATTCCTTATTCCTTATTCCTCGTCGCAGTCGCGCCGGCAAACGCGCAAGTAAATCCATATGCAGTGCCGCAAACCAATCCGGACGTGCCGCAAAATATGCACACGCTTGCCCAGAGCGCATTTATCGAGGCAATGGCAGCAGTCTCCTGCCAGCTAACAGGCATTGACCCGATTAATCCACACGGAAAATGTCTTGGAATAGATGCGCAAACAGGCAAAATTGGCTTTGTTGATCCTTCGAAAAGCTCAGGAGGCGGAGGCGCTATTGGCGTAACGAGCAAAGCAATCTCGATGCTCTTCACCCCTCCAATCCATACATCGGACTACTTTGCCTACCTTGGCGAAAACTTTGGCATTACCAAAAAAGCGTACGCGCAAGGCACAGGCTTTACCAGCCTCACGCCTCTATTGCCGCTCTGGAGCGCCTTTCGCAACATTGTCTACTTACTCTTTATTATTGTCTTTGTTGTCGTTGGCTTGGCAATCATGCTGCGGCT
>JACQKQ010000007.1 GCA_016204465.1 Candidatus Levyibacteriota bacterium | reverse complement strand
TCTTTTCCTATTCGGACAGGCCGGTATATCGGCCGGGAGACACTGTCCACTATAAAGCAGTTGTTCGCAAAAAGGAAAACGGCGAGTATATTGTTCCCAAAGGAACACTCTACCTACAAGTTAGCACTGACTATCTATCCTCAAGTACAAGCGACGATTATGCGCCAGTTAGTATAGATGATGATGGAACAGTCATTTTCGATGCAAAATTGCCCAAGACCCAAAGCTCGTACACAATCATTACGCTCTTAAGCAAGAATGATGCTGGGGAATACCAGCAAATCGATTCTTTCCCTGTAACGATTTTGTCATACCGAAAGCCCGACATGGATATAACGGCAACAGCTGCGCAAAAAGAGTATGTAAGTTCCGACAGCGCCCATTTCACTGTATTAGCAAAGACAAACTATGGCCAGCCCCTCTCCAACACACCGTTTTCTTACCGAGTGCTTTTAACTGACTATTCCGAAATAAAAGACAGAACAAGAGAAAACGTCGAAGCAATGGTGAGCGGTTATTATGGCTATGGCCAGCCGCTTGCCTCGGGAAGTGGGACGTTTGACGACAAGGGTGTTGGGAAGATAACCTTTTCAACGTCGCTTCCATCAAACTTTGAGCAAAGCCAAATTGCAACGCTTGAGATTACGCCAAATATTGGCGCAGCGCCTTCGATTGGAAAAATTGCAAAGCTCATCCACAGGGGAGAGTTTGCCATGTTTATTGATAATGTGAACGTTTCAAATAGTAAGGAGATTAGCGGATCGGTTACTGTTTTAGACCATGCAAGTCCGAGGCAGCCAGTTGCTAACCAGCAAGTTGAGCTCTCTTTATATAAAATCATTGATTACCAAAATAAACAGTTTGTCATCTCGCAATCAGTTGTCTCTTTGCAAGATGGTGCAGTAAACTTTTCTTTTCCCGATGCTGCGAAAGGAAGTTATGAGATTGTCGCGCGCAGCGTTGATACCCGAAGCAATACGGTTGTCGCTTTGTATTCAGTATATGTTGGAGACAGGCAAGCTTTGCAGCAAACACAGCAGTATACACTTACTGCCACAGCCCAAAAAAGTACGTACAATGCAAGCGAAACGGCAACTATAGCTATTTCAGCAAATTTTACGGTTAACGAAGCGGTTGTTATTGTGACAAATGCCAATATAGGCTCTTCGCATATTGTCTCACTTGCAAAAAATACAATTGGACAGACTTCTTGGAGCGTATCTGTACCAATAAAAGAAGCATATGGCGATCAGTTAGGGATTGATGTGTTTTCTGTGCAAAATGGAAGCGTTAATTTTGCGCACACCAACATTGACATTGTAAAAGAGGAGAAGCGTATTGTAACTAGCATAGACTTTGATAAAAAAACCTATACTCCAGGAGATAAGGCGTCGGTAACTATAACAACAACGGATGCAAAGGGAAATCCAGTTGCGTCCGATACGTCGCTTTCAGTAATTGACGCATCAATTTTGCAAATTGGCCAGCTTAACGGTGATATCTATGAGACATTTTACTCACGTTATCCACTGTACACAACGGTTTCGCACTTTGATTCAACAACAGGAATTTACACAGATTTAGCTGGGGGAGGGGGATGCTTTTTGGCAGGAACAAAAATCGCTATGTCGGATGGAACGAGCAAAAATATAGAAGACGTGCAAGTTGGCGATACGATTCTCACCCGAGAAAGCGATACGTCACAAAAACTTGTGCAAGACACAGTGGTGAAAACATTTCGCCATGCAGTAACGGATTTTCTTACGATAAACGGCATGCTTCATGTCACGCCAGTGCATCGAATCTTTGTCAACGGAGAATGGCGAGAGGCAAAAGATGCGCGGATTGGCGATACGCTCTTGGGATTAAACGGCAACAGTATTACCATAACATCTATCACACCTAACAAAGGGCAATTTCTCGTTTACAACCTGTCAACACAGCGCTACCACACGTTTTTTGCAGATGGTTTATATGTACATAATGATAAAGGTGAAGGCCTAAGGCAAAATTTTGCAGATACGGCATATTGGAATCCACACATAAAAACAAACGCAGACGGCAAGGCAACGATTTCGTTTACGCTTCCGGACAACCTTACAACATTCACAGCGCAAGCGTTTGCGCATTCAAAAGATTCGCAGTTTGGGCAGGCAACAGCAAGCGTTGTTTCAGAAAAAATGTTCACAATTATTCCAGCAATTTCGCAATTTTATTATGAAGAAGATAAACCAGAAATTTCGGCGTTGCTTCAGAATTCGTCGCAGAACGATGTTGATGCAAACGTTTCGCTAACAGTTAAAGAACTTGGGTATTCCAAAAATGCGGCAACGCATATTGCAAAAGGCGACATATTTCAAGTAGTCTTTCCGATTGCGCTTAAAGGAAAAACTAAATCAGTGTCGTTTCTTATAGAAGCAAAAGACAACAGCGGAGTAGTACTTGACTCCCTCAAACTAACGCGACCAATTTTACCAAAGGGCAAGATTATGCCATTTTGGACTTCCTTTACCGGATCAAAGCAAGTTGATTTTCTTGCGACACATCCAATGCTTGACGTTAACAAGGTAACCGTTACCATTGCGCCAAATATTGTTGCAAAACTTTTTGAAAACAATGCATACCTCAGTTTGCAACCGTCAATAAATACAGGAAAATCAATCTATACATACGCATACGTTTTAGCAAAAACAAAAAATGGGTTAATCTCGCCTGTAGCATATCAATATGCCTCTCTAAAAAATGATTTCCGAGAACAGATCTCAAATCTTCTTCGAGCAAGGAATACCGTTTGGACAACGCAGTATTATCAAAACGAATCATATATTGCGATGAATCTGTGGCTTGCGCAAGGACTTACGCAGGCAGCGACAGTCGGCGAGCTTGATGAAATTGGGAATATTGCCTCAATTGTGCAAGACGTAAAACAGTATATCCGTACAACATACCCTCAAACAGGAGGAAATGGGCAGGCGAATATTCTAAACTTTAATGAACAGATGGTTTGGGAATGGGTGTTAAACGAACAGGTTTCTGACACGCCATACAAAGACTCGCTGCTATCTTTATCTATTCAAGCGTTCAACGGTACTATTGGTGCATTAGATAATCTGCGTTCTGCCAGAGTGATTTCGGCCGACGATAGGTACATCTGGGATGGTGATGCAACCGAAGCGCAAATCTTCCCAGCGCTTGCCATGATAGAAAAAGGGTCCATACGCGATGCAGAAAAAGCTATTAAGGGATTGTCTTTTACAAACTATAAGTATACCCTTGATCCGCTTGCTATTTTAGCAGGAGTAAAGTTTGCGGAAAAAACAAATATCTATGTTGACAAGCCAAGAATTCATCTAACCGTAAATGGCGAGACGCTCTACGAGACGAAAAAAGAACGATTTGATGGAAACGTTATGTTCACATTGTTGCCTAAAAACACAGAAGATGGAAAACTAACTTTTGCAGTCGAAACGCAAGGAGACGTGCCGGTATATACAACAGTTGTCCAAACAGATTTCCAAGCTGATGCAGGCAAAGAAACATTTGGAGATGCAAAGGTACTCGACATTCCAATTACGAGATCGTTTAAAGATATTCAAACTGGTAAGGATATTTCAGAAATCAAGCAAGGACAGTCAGGAGCTGTAGTGCTTAGCATGCAGAATATATTTAGTGGATACCAAAATAGGGAGTATGGTTATGATGCTAAGTATGCCTTCACGCTTGAAGACGCGATCTTGCCGTCATACATGTTTCTAAGCCAACTTGGCGAAGGAAGCCCGCAATACCAAAGCGAGCTTAGTAAACTTTTTCCCGGGCAAAGCGAGTACCAACGTGCCTATACTGCGCCAAGCGATTACACAGATGAGGAGGTCATTTTTTCGGGTTCATCTTCCGAGCCAACAATTATCTTGTCGTACGTTGTCTATGCTATTTCGAATGGAACACATTACCAGCCAAAAACAAGTATCGTATTTCCCGTGTTGGGTGTTATTGCATCCGAACGCTAACTGGTTGATTTATGGAGAATACTGCTGACAAAACATCTGAAGCAATATTAGCGGGAACTGGAATTTCGTTTTTACTGCTTGTTTCGTTTTTTAGCGCATTGTTTTACAGTCAGAACAAACAGTCTAATATTTTAAGCAGCACGCCAAAAAGCACGTATTCGTATAGCGGGCAGGTTGTTCAGCAATCCAAGCGGCAAGTCCTTAGTTTATCCGTTCAAAACACGGAGGAAGTAATACCTTCAACGTACACGATTCCGTTTGATGCACGAAAGCAGATATTTAATTTAAGCTGCGAATTTGCCGCAGCAGCATCTATTATTTACCATTTCACCAAAGACCCTACATTTTCAGAGCTTAATGAGAAAACAGCGGAAGAAACGCTCGTTAAAAAGGTTGGAGTCTCGCAAAACCCAAACATCGGCGTTCGCATGGGTGTAAACGAAGCATCCGAGGAAGCAATACTCTACGAAAATCTTAACAAGAGATTTGGTGGCACAGACTACTACGGTGTCCACGCGCCACCCTTTATTGAATTGTTTGCTACATATGGATTTGTTGCAGAGCCAATCGGTAGAGGAAACGATGATAAAATCAAGGCAATTGCGCGATCGGTATCGGTAGGAAGGCCTGTTATGGCATGGATACAAATTGGACGTGGTAACCCGATTGATGTAGCCCTTGCCTATGATACAACACCGATTGTACGGGGCGAGCATGTTGTTGTTATTCACGGGTACAACGAAAATGGTGTATTTGTCATGGATCCTGGAACCGGCGGTTTTCGACACGTCCCCTACAAAGATTTATTGATCGCATCTTCATCGTTTCGCATGCCTTTTCTTAGCGTTTTCCAGGGAGTTGCAAAAGAAGTAACTACTATTGAATCGGTTGGAGTTGATTCAATTACTGGGCTTAACCGAAACCGTGTTAGAATTACAGTGCTTAACGGAAGCGGCAGAGAGGCTGATGCTTCGGAGATGATGGGAATTTTAGAGGACTTTGGATACTCTGTTGTTAGAACGGGAAATGCCGATAACGCGTCATACGAAAATGTTACACTTTCGTATAAGCCAAAAATAAAGGATTATATCAAACTTTTACAAAGGGATCTTTCACTTGCTATGTATAATGTCGCAAGTTTTTCAGCAGCCTTAGACAGCGACGATAAAGAAGACGTTGTATTAATTGTTGGAAAGTGATACTATACACTGACAATGCGAACATATGAATTGGTTTTGGTGTTACGGCCTTCTTTAACAGAAGCCAAGCTTAAGAAAGTGCTTGGGACCATTAAGGGTTGGCTAAAACCCGCATCAATCACAAAGGAAGATGTGTGGGGAGCCAAACCATTAGCGTATAAAATAAAGCGAGAAACAAGCGGGTACTACACTGTTTTACATCTTAAAGCAGAGGAAAGTTTGGACACTGGAATTGAAAAGCGGCTTGTAACAGATGAGGATGTGTTGAGACACTTGTTAATAAGAAGGAAATAAATCCGAATATCAAAATAGCAATATAACAATCAGTTTCTATGTATTTCGCGTTAGCGAATATCTATTAAATATCTGAAAGCATAGATATTCATTGAGATTTATAGAAATACATTGTTTCGAATTTAGAATTTCGGATTTTTAAACACTATGGCGCGTAGCTTAAATAGAGTTCAGCTAATTGGTAATTTAACGCGAGATCCGGAGCTTCGGTACACGCCAAGCGGCACAGCAGTCTGCTCGTTTGGTCTTGCGACAAACCGCAGTTGGACAACCGACACTGGCGAGAAACACGAAGAAACCGAGTTTCATCGTATAGTTGCATGGAGTAAATTGGCAGAATTATGCAGCCAATTTTTAGTCAAAGGTCGCAAAGTCTACGTTGAGGGAAGGCTTTCTACCCGGAGTTGGACAGCGCAAGATGGGCAGCAGCGAAGCGCCACTGAAGTTGTTATTGATGATATGATTTTGCTTGATAGCAAGAGGACGACAGAGGGGGTATCGGCTCAACCAAAAGCAGACCAAGCTGAAAGCGCAACGCAAGTTTCCTCAGCAAAACCATCGTTACCAAAACAAGAAAAACCAGTAGAGACCAAGAAAGAAAAAGAAGAACCGAAGAAAGAAGAAAAAGACGATGATGAAGAGGTAATTGCTCCGGATGATATTCCGTTTTAATTCTAAAATGTTACACTCACTTTAAACATATGAAAAAAAGTACAAAAAAAAGACAACCAATTCGTCGAATAAAAACGCCAAAGCATTGCTTTTTCTGTGAGGAGAAAAAAGAGCCTTCGTATACGGATGCTGAAGTGTTGCGGCGGTTTATTTCGGAACGAGGCAAAATTGTCGGTCGAGTACGAAGCGGTGTTTGCGCACGGCACCAGAGGCGTCTTACCCTTGCAATTAAACACGCTAGGCACCTTGCCATACTGTCCTTTTTAGGACATTAAGCCAAAATGCGATCGTTACACCTGCTTTTGATTATTGTAATTTCTCTTCTTGTGGGGTATGCGATTGGATCTGCACAACTGCAACTTCGTTTTATAGACTATACCCCAAAAATTGCCGCAGTTAACCGAAATCCTCCTGCGAAATACCAAACAATCGATTTTGAAAAGTTTTGGCGTGTACTTTCCCGTATCGAAGAAACGTATTACGACAAGAAAGCAATTAATGGGGAAAAAGTTCTCAATGGCGCAATTTCTGGTATGGTGCAGAGTCTTGGCGATCCATACACATTATATCTGCCGCCAAAACAAAACAAGGATTTCAAAGATGGCTTGGCAGGACAAAATTTTGAAGGAATTGGCGCAGAACTTGGTATGCAAAACGGCCAGATAATTGTAATTTCGCCTCTTGACAATACGCCGGCTAAGAAAGCTGGTATTCGGCCTGGGGATGCAATCCTTAAAGTTGACGGAAAGCTCACTACCGGCTGGACAATCTCACAAGCGGTTGAGAAAATAAGAGGTCCTAAGGGAACGCCGGTTATTCTTACTGTAATGCACAAAGACGATAGGAATCCAACCGATATAACAATCATTCGTGGTACCATAAATGTTCGAAGCGTTGAAGGATGGGTTAAGGAGTCAGGAAAAGGAAAAAAAGTTGGGTATATTCGTGTTTCCCAATTTGGTGACAAAACAAATAAAGAATGGGTCGAAGCCGTAAACACAATTTCGATATATATCAAAGACAGTAATTTTGCCGGATTGGTTCTTGATCTGCGTAACAACCCCGGTGGGTATCTAACTGATGCGCGGTTTATTGCATCCGAATTCTTAGAGAACGGAATTGTTGTTATTGAGGAGAAGGGAGATGGACGACAGAAAGATTATCTTGTTGAACGCCCCGGGCTTTTGGCTAATATCCCACTTATTGTGCTTATCAACAAAGGGTCGGCATCGGCATCTGAAATTGTTGCGGGTGCGCTTTCCGATCGCAAACGAGCAAAACTTATTGGTGAAACTTCATTTGGAAAAGGTACTATCCAGCAGGCAGAGGATCTTGGTGAAGGTGCTGGTTTGCATGTTACTGTTGCAAAGTGGCTTACGCCAAACGGAACGTGGGTGCACGAGAAAGGCATAACTCCTGACATTGAAGTTAAAAACAATGAAGATGATAAGACAAAAGACTTACAGCTTGAAAAAGCAATGCTAGAACTGGTAAAATAGTTATTCGTTAGTTAGTTTATGGTTCACAGCAGCTTAGAATAACGATGAACAAACTAACTATGAACTTTTTAATGAGAAAGCTCATTCTTATTTTAACCATATTCATTATTCTTCTTACCGTGTGGAGCGCCGCAACCAAAAATAGCGCGTTTAAGCAATTTCTGTCTTCACCAAAAACCGTGTTGGAAACGCCAAGCGAAAAGGTTAAAGTCGTTTCCGAAGAGTCGGTTGTAATTGATGTTGTCGATAAGGTAACACCTTCGGTTGTCACCGTTGGCATAGAGCAGCGAATTTCCCAGATCGACCCATTTGATCCATTCAACTTTTTCCAGCGTCCCCGAGGTACTACCAACCAAGAACAGGACATTGGCTCTGGATTTATTGTTTCGGAGGATGGTCTCATTGTTACTAACAAGCACGTTGTTTCCGGACAAGGAAAGTATAAGGTAATTACAAAAGATGGAAATAAGTACGACGTTACAAGCATTTATCGCGATCCGTCAAATGATATTGCCGTTATAAAAGTTAATCCTTCATCTGGCTTGGGGTTTAGACCTGTAGAGATGGGGGATTCGTCAAAAATTAAAGTCGGGCAGCTTGTTGTTGCTGTAGGAACGCCACTTGGAGAATTTCGCGGTAGTGTTACCAAAGGTATAGTCAGTGGTATTGGACGGGGTATTACTGCCGGATCGCCGTTTGAGGGGTTTGCCGAACAGCTTGACGACGTGATTCAGACAGACGCTGCGATTAATCCTGGCAATTCAGGCGGTCCATTGGTCAATTCTGCCGGGCAAGTGATTGGCATTAACACAGCCATTGCCTCTGGTGCAGAAAACATTGGATTTGCAATTCCTATTAATGTTGTTAAAGACGCACTTGCAAATTTCCGGCAAACCGGCGGATTTAACCGGTCGTTTCTTGGCGTTTCCTACCGGCTCATAAGCCGCGACGTTGCGATACTCAATAACCTTCCGGAGGGTGCGCTTGTGCAGGAGGTTGTTGCTGATTCCGCTGCTGACAAAGCAGGTATTGTACAAGGCGATATTATTACCAAAATTGACGGTACGCGCGTGCAAGAGAAAAACGGCGGATTGGCAGGAATTATTGGTAAGAAAAAAGTCGGAGATCAAATTACAATCACGGTGTGGCGGGAAGATGAGAATTCTCCTGGCGAGGGAAAAGGGGAAACACTCGAGCTTAAAGCAACACTTGAAGCAGCGCCAAATCAGTAAGGTGGAAAAAGAACCTCCAAATCTTTCTTGGTATAAAACACTTGCAATTGGTTTTACCATTGCCTCAATCGGCATTGCAATAGCAGTCATTTTATTCATCCTTACATCAAAACCATAGATGTTTTGTCACGAGCAGTCCGCCTTCGGCGAGACGCAGTCCGCCTTTGGCTGGACGTAGTTGCCTACGGCGAGACGCAGTCCGCCGATTAAGGCTCACTGTTTCCAAAAAAAACAAAGCCCTGCGCCGCCTCGCATTGTAAAATCTTTATTTTCTTGCTACGCTAGTTCTATGTCTGGGATTTTGCTTGAAATTACGATTATTCTGTGTTTAGCCGCGTTTTTTACCGTCCTCTTTCGTATTCTTAAACAGCCGGCGATTTTAGCATACCTTCTAACCGGCATTGTTGTTGGTCCAGTTGGACAGATACAATTTGCAAACACTGACGGTTTACACATGATGGCCCAGTTTGGAGTAACGCTACTTCTGTTTATGCTAGGGCTTGAGCTTAAACTATCCGATCTTCGTTCGATTGGGAAAAGCGCAATTCTTATTGGCGTACCACAGATTGTTTTTACTTCACTTATTGGCTATATCGCAGCACTCCAATTTGGCTTTTCAGTTGTTGTGTCTTTGTACATCGCAGCAGCTCTTTCTTTTTCAAGTACGATTATTATCGTAAAACTGTTATCCAATAAGCGGGACTTGCAAAGTCTGCACGGCAAAATTGCTATCGGTATTTTGCTTATCCAGGACTTTGCCGCAGTGTTTATCTTAATGCTTTTGTCTGTATTTACTTCAGCAGGCACGCATACGATTTCAACGTCAAATATTGCTCTTGTTTTTGCAAAAGCAACAATTCTTTTTTCACTAATCATTTTCCTTAGCAAAAAAATTTTTCCTATTGTTGTGGATAAATTTGCTAAATCAGAAGAAACACTTTTGCTTTTTTCCCTTGCCTTCGCTTTGGGTCTTGCAGCGTTTGTCAGTTCGCCGTCAATTGGGTTCTCTGTCGAGATTGGAGGATTTTTGGCAGGACTTGCGCTAGCGCAAAGTTTGGAGCATTTTCAAATTGCGGCACGAGTCAGGGCTCTGCAGGAGTTTTTTATCACGATCTTTTTTGTCACGTTGGGTATGGACATGGTAATAAACGGCATTGGCACAGTACTTCCAGCAGTTATCATCTTTACATTATTTATATTATTTGGCAAGCCGCTTATTATTATGCTTATCATGGGCATTTTTGGGTACCGTAAGCGAACGATGTTTCTAACGGGCATCCACATGGGGCAAATTTCAGAATTTTCACTCGTTATTTTATTTTTAGGCAATAAACTTTCGCATGTGCCAAGCGACGTCGTATCACTTATGACCGCGATTGGCATTGTGTCGTTTGGCGCATCAACGTACATGAGTATCTATGCTAATAAATTGTACATCTTTGCTAAAAAATACCTTTCGATTTTTGAAATTCATGCAGTAAAAGTCGCGCAGGATATTAGAGGAGATAGCCTTGAGGATATTACCGATCATGTAGCCTTAATCGGCGCAAATAGAATGGGCAGGAGTATTTTAGAGGCGTTACAGGAAGAAGGAGAAAAAGTAATCGTGGTTGATTTTGATCCGGATATTGTTCATGAGCTTAACAGTAAAGGGGTTGTAAGTATTTTTGGCGATATTGGCGATTTAGACATTCAAGAGCGGGTTAAACTACACAAGGCAAAGCTTATTATTTCAACAGTTGGCGACCTTGAAGACAACCTTTACCTTCTGCACGGGCTTGCTCACGTCAAGATCAGGCCAAAAGTAATTGTTGTTGCCAGGGATTTTACCGATGCGAAAAAATTGTACGAGCGAGGGGCAGATTACGTTGTCGTGCCACACTTTTTAGGCGGCAAGCATTTGGCAAAGATGATTAAAGACAATACGCTTGAGAAGCTGGACAGCCGAAAAGCGGCTAAAGATTTTGGTCGAGGGTTTGTTTGATAGAGCTTACAACTTCCTCCAAAGCCTCGCCGTCTAAGATTGTTGGCAAGTTGTGCCAGGACTCGCTTACCCTATGATCAGTTAATCGGTCTTGCGGAAAGTTATATGTTCGAATCTTTTCGGCGCGCATGCCGCGGCCGACTTGCGTAGACCGCAAGGAGCTAATTTCTGCTTGCTGCTTTGCAATTTCCATTTCCCAGAGTTTTGCCCGCAACAGCTCCATTGCAATGTCGCGGTTTTGCCCTTGGGAACGCTGCGCTCTTGAAACAACAACAATACCGGTTGGTTTGTGGACAATCCTAACGGCGGAGGAGACTTTATTCACATTCTGCCCGCCGTGGCCTCCTGCTCTGAATGCCTCAAAATCAATATCATCTGGATTAACATGCAGATCAATATCCTCAAGTTCAGGAAGTATGGAAACGGTTGCGGTTGAGGTATGGATGCGGCCACGCTTTTCCGTTTCCGGGACTCGTTGGACGCGGTGGACGCCTGCTTCGTACTTAAACGTGCCAAAAGTGTTATTGCCAGATATCATGACGACATTCTCATCAAGCTGTTCGACACTAAATCCCTTAAGCTTGGCAAACCGTACATACATTCGTAAAAGTTCATATCCCCAGATTTTTGCCTCTTCACCGCCAGCTGCGCCGCTTACCTCCAAGATTATATTTCGCTCATCCAGTGTACTTTGCTTTTCCGCTTTTGACTGCGAGATACTTTCTTCAAGCATTTTCTTCTGTGCTTCTAAATCGGCAATCTCTTGCATGGCAAGTTCTGCCATTGCAGGGTCTTGCTGTGCTAAAAGCTTTATTTGTTGTATTTTTTGTTCCAGTTCTTGGATTTGTGTATAGCGGTAATCATCCATACGAGTAAAGATTACAAGACTAAAAGACTTAAATAAAAAATTGTTTGACTTATCACTTTATTCTTATAGTCCTAAAGTCTTATTTAAGGTTTGCAAGCATTTCCCGAAGACTCTGGGGTTGGTCTGGTTTTTTTTCTTTCTGGGCAAGTTTTACTTTTTTCGGCACATACGCTTTTCCAGCAGCTTGTTTTGCCTGGAATTTTTGAATTCGTGAGGCAGCATCAACGAATCGCTGCTCGCCGGTGTAGAATGGATGGCATTTGTTGCACAATTCCACATGAATGATTTCTATTGTTGAGCTAACGGTAAATCGGTTGCCGCAGGCGCAAGTAACCTGCGCTTTAAAATATTGCGGATGAATAGAAGCTTTCATATAAATACAATTATATCTAATTTAAGAAGTAATTACAAGGTTACTTCGTAAACTTGTGCAGCGGGTGATAGGGGAGGCGGCCTTCGGCAAGAAAGATACCTAAAAATACCAAAAACGAGCCACTAATGTACGGCACGGTAATCACTTCTTCAAGCAGCGGAATGGCAATAATCGCCGCGACAACCGGATCAAGATAATAGAAAATCCCAGCCTCGTTTGCCACCATGTATTTTAGGGCATAATTGTAAGTAAGGTAGGCAATCGTCGAGGCAAAGACTGCTCCATAAATAATCCCAATGAGGCTTTTTACCGTTATAATGGTTACTGCGTCAGTATTGAACGATTCAAATAAAGTCAATGGGATAAAACTGACAAACCCTATCATAAACGACCAAAACGTCAGTGTTACCGTTGGGTACACTTTTGCAATTCTTCGCAAGATCAACGTGTGAATAACAGATCCCAAGACAGCAATAATGAGAAAAATATTACCAACAAACGACGTCACATTTTCGCTTAGCGTATGAATTCCATCGGTTAGAAAGGGACTTAGGACAATGGTGATGACACCAAGAAGGCTTAATGTTGTTCCAGCAATGACTTTTCTTTTGGGTTGCTCTTTTAGAAACATCATTGATCCTAAAATAATAAAAATAGCAGCAGACGAGCCAATAATAGGAACGTTTATGCTTTGGGTTTTCTGCAGCGCAAGAAAGAAAAAAGAAATGTTAACGGTAATGCCGGTAATCGAGAAAAAGATAAGGTCCCAGAAATGCTCGCGTTTAATAATAAGTTTGGTAAAAACAAACGGCAAAAGGATAAGCGCTGCAAAAAAGAAGCGCATGAACGCGAGGGTAAAAGGCTCAATGTCTTGCAGAGACCATTTGAAAATCGGCGCGCCTGCTCCCCAAATAACATTGGCAACAATGAGGGCTACGACTGCTTTATTGTGATTTGATAAATTCATTGGGCAGTGAATCTTTCGAAACTGTTTTCTGTTCCCG
>JACQKQ010000030.1 GCA_016204465.1 Candidatus Levyibacteriota bacterium | reverse complement strand
TAGGTGTACTGCCCGTGTCTCAGTGCAGTTGTGGCTGATCGACCTCTCAGTCCAGCTACCCGTCATCGCCTTGGTGGGCTTTTACCCCGCCAACAAGCTGATAGGACGCAGGCTCATCCCTCAACGCACCGTTAAGTGCTATACTCAAAGCTCCACACTAAGTAAATTCTAAATTCGAATATCGAAATACGAAACAAATCCTAATTTTCTAAATATTAAATTCAAAACTATTTAATTTTGAACATTTGTTTTTTGATATTGTCTCGAATTTCGGATTTAGTGCTTCGAATTTACCCACTGTGGAACCCTGAGACCACGGGGTATTACCTAGCCTTTCGGCTAGCTATTCCCCATTGAGGGGTAGATTCCTACGCGTTACTCACCCGTCTGCCACTGCTTCCTTGCGGAAACCGTTCGACTTGCATGCCTAAGGCACGCCGCCAGCGTTCATCCTGAGCCAGGATCAAACTCTCAAAAAAATTTGACGCAGTCAAATTTTTGCAGTCCGCCAAAAATCGCTCCGTGAGCCGCAGTACGAATGTACTAAGGCGAACGGGAAGATTAGGCGGACAAAAAACTCAACTTTGTCTGGTTCCTACCACTTCCTGATATCCAACTTGACTCACTTTCGCTGCTTAATTGTTAAAGAGCCCTTCAGCCTTACGGCTTCAGGGTAAACCTTCTAGCAATGCTTCTAAAAGGCTTGCCCTGAAGGAACACATTCGCTGTGCTCAGTGTGACGAAGGGGCAAAAAACCCGCCACAGAAGCGGGTACAAAGTAACCACAACTTTGGCGAATCCTTTACATACGTTTACCTATTATAACTTATCCACTTTCATTGTCAACACTCATTTTTATTTTCCTTGTTGTTTCTTGCCCTTTTCTTTATTGATATTTTCATTATTCATATTCTCCTCCTTTGCACCTTCACCCGGCTCTTGACTATCTTTGAATTCTTGCAACTCTTTCTGCTCTTTTCCCCGGCCTTGCGCCTTAGAATTAAAATTTGCCGGTGGCTGGCATCTGGTGGGATTTTCGGGATGATCTCGAAGACACTGTAAATACACCTGAACCGCGTCAATGTCCTCAATGGGGTTTATCCCTCCACCTGGTAGAGTCGCAGTTGGAACTGCCGTCGGCTGGCTCGTTGGTAAAGGGATTGATGGTGGTTGAGATGGTACCTGCGTTGCTGAGGGAAATCGAGCTGGTGCTACGGTCGGCGTCGCTGTTGGCAACGGAACAGGCGTATTTGTCGGCCGCGGTCGTTGTCCAGGCCTGTCAGTAGGCCCGCCAGCTGGCGGAGCGGTAGGCAGCAATGTTTGATTTTGCTCAACGATTTGTGTTTTTACGTCTTGCAATTGCGTTTGATACTCCGCAAGCGCAGTGTTTATTTTTGCTTGCAGTTTTGCTTTCTCTTGCGGGTCTTTCACTGCTGCCAATTCATTCTCCATTGCATATACTTCGGTTACAAACCCTTGCAAACCCGTTGTATCAAGATTTGTGAGTAATAACGTCTGCGCTTCTGCAAAGCGTCGTTTTGTAAGATCTGTCCGAAACGCCACGCTTGTGACCGGATTAAGCGACGCGGCTGCCAAAATAACATGCTCCATTCCCCTCTTCACCGGGTAAAAAAAGCTACCGGGCAAACTGTTTTGCGAAAGCAGGACAAGAACGGTAATAGGCAAGAAGAGAAAAAGAACAACCCAGGATCCGATATCAAAAACTCGGCGGAGCATAGGTTTATCGTCAGAAATAGCATTTTTATCTATTTCTGCTTGCGGTGCCTGCGGTATTTGCGCTTGGGGCAGCATCTCGTCCATAGATTAACTGTAGTAAATTAGAGAAACCATGTCAACGATGTTCAAAACGGTGCCTTACTGCTTCGTAGAGAACAATTCCTAAGGATACCATCACATTAAGACTCTTGTTTACGCCAAACATAGGCAGCTCGACAATTTGATCAGCCATTTTGAGAACTTCTTTTGAAACCCCTTCTGTCTCGTGTCCCACCACAAGCGCGATGGGAAATGAGTAATCTGCCTTGTCGTACGGAACACTTCGTTTATCTTGTTCTATGGCCACAACCCTAATTCCTAATTCATAATTCCTAATTCGCTGTATTGCTTCAACCGCAGTCTTTGTATATTCCCATTGAACCCATTCCGTTGTGTTGATTGATGCTTTCTTAATGCGTGTGTGCGGCGGAGTTTCGGTTTGCCCACAAAGAACGACTTTTTCTGCCGCAACTGCGTCAGCTAAACGGAAAATCGCACCGACGTTGTAGGTATCCAAAACATTGTCAACAATAATATAGATAGGATTTTTTTTGATGTTTTTGAGTTGTTTAGGATCTGCCTTTGTCGTACGCAATTCCTTTGCCCCTAATCTGATCATGTAGATATTATACTATATGAGGTAAGCCTAGTCCTTTCCGCTGTTTGACCTGCCACTCCCGGAATTGCCGCCAGATGAGCCCGACGACGTGTTTGAGCCAACCGGCTGCGCTTCAATTCGCTTTATCTCTTCTCTGCTTTCTTTTATATTTTCTGCTGCTTTACGCGTTTTCTCTGCAGCTTCTTTTGCTTCTCTACTTGCATTTTCGTGTGTTTTTAATAAGGTCTCTTGCTTTTTCTTCTCTTGCGTAAAGAGCTGTTCATATTCCCGTTTTAAGGCTTCATTTTTATTTTCAATCGCCTGTTTAATTGCTTCCTCTCTATGGGAAAGCGCTTTTTTTGCAGATTCACTCACCTGCTTTTGAAATTTTTCTAAAACACGCTCAAGCGCCTCTGTGCTGTTTGATGCATCTTCCATCTCGTCTTTAACTTCTTCCTCAAGCGCCTCGTTTATCTCGTGTTCTAACTCATCTTCCGAAAGTTCGTCTTCAACTTCTACTTTTGCCTCTTGAAGGGCTTCGCGAGCTGCTTGAAACTGCAGTTTCATTGCTCCTTGAGATTGGCTGGCTAATGTTCCCAAGAATGCACGGTGAATTTTAATGGTTTCATTGATACCTTTTGCTAATATCTTAACATCCTTTCCCCTAGAAGCAGCGTCACCTAAATCTTGTGCAGTAAGATCTGTTTCTTTTGTGAGCTGCGAAATTGCCGTTGAAATACCTTGCGAATTGTTTTTCGCAAGCATAATACGTAGCTCTGCCAAACGTTCTCCCGCAATCTCACTTCTGATTTTGGCCTTTCGATCTGGTGTAAATGCTGCAGCAATACGTACTGTTTGGAAAATTTTGTCGACAAAATATAGGGGACTGTCGGGAAGAATGTAGCCCGGCCCTGCTGTAACTGCCGGCGTTTCAAGCTCTGATGCTACCGTTGATTCACCAAGCACTGCTTTCCTGTGGTGGGCAAACGATGACTGGACGAATAAAACGAAAAAAACTAATACAAACAAAGGAGCAGCAAATCGCTTCACAATGTATTATTGAACCATTTTTTCTCCATTGTCAAGTTGCCCGCGGTACTTGCGGTACTTGTGGTACCCGCTTGCTTGTGATACTCTATGTTTTTATGACCGCAACTGCCCACGCGCTTATCGGTACAGTCATCGCAGCAAAAGTGCAAAACCCCTACCTTGCTGTTCCGCTTGCGCTTGCATCACATTTTGTTGCCGATCTCATTCCTCACTGGGACATCGCCACAAACAAACGCAAAAAATCGAAAGGGAGGATGTTTAACGAAGCGCTCATTGATGTTTTATTTGGGTTTTTCATCTCCTACTTTCTTATCTTCTTTCTTTTTCCGGCAACTAACTTACTTTATGCATTTTGGGTTATTGTTGTAGCACAACTGCCCGATTGGCTTTTTGCACCATACTATTTTTTCGGCATAAAACAAATGAAGTGGGCATATACATTAGGCAAAGCAACAAACACCGATCTTGACCTCCCATGGGGTATTGTTGGACAAGCAATTATTGTTTTACTCCTTATTCTTTCTGCTGTCCTATTGTAATAGTAAGAAAAAGCAATCTATAATAGAAGCGTGCGAGCATTCACCGTTATTATTGTCACCCTTGCTTCTTTTGTTATCATTTTTGCCGTTGCCTTTTTTTTCTTCGAACAGCACATGGCGCTTAGGCAATATAAGAAAGTTGTATTAGGAGATCGGTCGAATTACTTAAAACTCAAAAACGAATTTGAAAGTTACAAGAAACAATCCTCCGGACTAAAACAGGTAATTGTTAAGTCGGAAGGGAATAATTCAAAAAATGTCCTCGTCGGAAACGCTATTAACGATAGCGTTAATAAAATCGCAGGGGATGTCAGTGTCTACTACAAAAATCTTACAACCGGGGAATCTGTTGTAGTTGACGGCGACAAAGAATACTACATGGCAAGCCTCTATAAAATTATCCTAAGTCTATATATGCTTGATTTGGTAAAAGAAAACAAAACACAATTGGATAGTCCGGTTGGGACAAAAAGCGCAACACTTTCAGAAGCGCTTGAGAAAATTATCACCGAAAGCAACAACGAGTACGCTGTAGAACTTGCAGATACATACGGTTGGAAAAATATAGAGAAAGCAATCGAAAAGAAACTCAATATTAACTTTAACTTTGATAGAAGTCTTGCCATCAAAGTAAAAAACGTTGGCGTTCTTTTAGAAAACATTACACTCTCGCTTCGCGTCTCTGATAATGAGAGCGAGTATCTTTTGCGCCTGCTCAGAGATCAAACACGATTATCCAAACTTCCAAAATATTTGCCTGCAAGTATTTATTCGCACAACAAGACGGGAGAATTCGAGGAGTATTCGCACGACGCCGGCATTTTCTACACACCAAAAGCAAATTACATTTTAATTTTTATGAGCAAAACGAAAGATCCAAGCCAGACAAACGAACAAATGGCATTAATGTCCAAAGATATCTACGAAACCCTCAATAAATAAACCTTCCTCCGATCCCGTATTGGAATAGCTTTGCGATCCGGTAAATTACGCCAGTTTGGCCCGGTGCTGGAGGATGTTTGCCCACGTGAGCGCCCGCTCCGCCCACTCTTCCCTGTCTTTCTGATTTCGATCTTTGAGAAGTTTTTCGAACTCCTTACTAAACCGTTCAAGTGTTGGTTTGAAACGGATTGAAACATGAGCATGCTGTAAGCTTTTGAGGAATTGCTCTGTTCCTTCAAGAAATCGGTCAACCAATTTCTGCTTCTTTTCAGACAAAATCCAATCACTCACCCGCGCAAGATTTACCGAAATATCCAAAAGTAACTCTTTATTGCTTAGTTCCATACTTCATCTCTATAGTCTACTACTATATAGTACTATACTTCGGACAAGAGTAGCTTTTTCACAATCGTATCGAACGCATAACGAACCTCTTGTGACATAATATCCCGGCTTAGGTTTTGTTGCTGCGGACGAATGTTGATCATTGAGTTATAGTCAATTTCGCCACCCTCAAGGTCTAAACCGCCGCCCCACAAATGTTCTTGTTTTGAGCCGTCTTGCAACAATACTTGCTCGCCATCAACGTGCCGTGCTCCTCCGCCGGCAAGAATGTTTCCTTCGATATCGACAACTACTTTAATATAATCTCCGCCAAAATCCTCTGCCATTTTTTGGAGTTCCTCTTTTGTCGCCTTTTTCCGAATAATCAAAATCATTATCTATCGAACTATTGTAGCACAAGAAACTCGAATAAAATTATTCTATTTAACTTGTTGCCGCGGCCGCTGGCTTAAGTTAAATAGCTGCATATTCGTCAAATTGACAAAGAGCACTTATCGTGGGATACTCAAAAAATGGACACTCCTGAACAGCAAACGCGTCAATCGGTGTCCAATCCTCCTATTGAAAACGCCCCACCGCAACGGCATTTTTCGTTTTTCTCGCTAAAATCATTGCTTATTCTCCTTGTAGCTGCAATTTTTGCATTTTCCGGAACATATTACATCGCAAACAGAAATACGCAAGTCGCCTGTACACAAGATGCAAAACAATGCCCTGACGGCTCGTATGTCAGCCGAATCGGCCCTAAATGCGAATTTGCCACTTGTCCTACTGTTCAACCAACTATTGACCCAACGGCAAACTGGAAAACATATACGAATACTAAGCATGGATTCATGCTAAAACTTCCTTCCGAATTAATTATTCTTCAGCAAGAAGAGGGAGAAGATGGTTTAATAATGCAATGGGCAAACATTCCCAGGGAAAAAATAAAAATACTTGAACTTTCCGTAACTCCTGGAAGCAATCCACACTATGCTGCAGGTTTATATACTATTACAGTATCCATAAATAATAATCTATATTATCAGTCTCTCGATTCAAAATTTAGAATCAAGATAACAAAAGATAATCTCGAATTCCTTTTGGGAAATTCTGCACTTGAAGAAGTCAAAAAATTGCTTTTTGATAACCGGCCTGCTATTAGATTGGAGGTGCTGACCGGGAGCGGTCTACAATTAGACGAATTAGGTGTATACATTGTCTATAAAATTTTAGATAATAATAGAGTTGTTTCAATTGATGCAAATTCGGGTAACGAAAATAAATTTGATGTTTCTTATATAGACCGAATCCTCCAAACCTTCAAGTTCCTCGACCAACCCTAATTCATAATTCCTTATTATTAATTCTTCTTGATCTCCGAGAGCCGCCACGCTGCTAAGCCCCGCACCATCTGGTGCGTGGTGCGGGACGAAATCGTATTTTCGTGCGTATTGTCAAGAAAGCAATAACTTGCTATAATTCCATTATATGAAAGATCGAATTGAAATTAATCCAAAAATCATGCTTGGTAAACCAGTCATTAAAGGCACGAGGATTACGGTAGAGCATATATTAAAACTGCTTAAACAGGGCTTAGGTATTAAAGAAATTCTGAAAGATTACCCTCGCCTCAAAAAGACTGACATTGAAGCAGCAATAGACTACGTTTCTGAATCTCTAAGTAAAGAAAGAGCCTATCCTCTTACGACCCAGTAATGAAATTCTTTACCGATGAGAATATTGGATTCTCAGTCATAAAGCCACTTCGCAAACAAGGCTTTGATATACTTTGATATACGATCAATCTTAGAAATTAGCCCAGGTATTAAGGACACAGAAGTTTTATCGTTGGCCAACAAAGAAAATCGAATACTCATAACCACAGATAAAGATTTTGGGGAACTTGTTTATGCTCAAAAACTTATCCATGCAGGAGTAATTCTACTACGACTAAAGAAAGATTCTTCCAAAAATAAGCTAAAGGTTTTACGCAATTTGTTTAGAGCACATCAAGAAAAATTGGCAAAAGCCTTTACGGTTCTTCAAGACAACAAAGTAAGAATAAGTGCCATCGAAGCTTGACAGCAAATAATCGCTATGGAATACTCAAGGTGATGGAAAATAATAAGGAGCAACTTGCCCCACAACCAGTTCCAAGTGAACCTTTACAAGGAACTCCGCCGAGTCAAAAACCTGTGCTCCTTAAATGGCTGCTGATCGTATTCCTTTTTTCTCTTGCTGCCCTTGGTGGCGCATTGTATGTTCAGAACACAGACAAATCACAACAAGTTACCTTGGTGCCAACGCAAATACCTCAAGCCTTCCCATCTCCAACTCCTCCGCCAGCTGGCGGACCAACGGCAAACTGGAAAGAATATAACAATACCTATTTTTCATTGCAATACCCTGCGACCTGGACTGTAGAAGATCTAAGCAACCCCCAAATCAAATCGGAGGTTACGTATGTGAAGCTCTCAAAGCTCAAGCCAGAAGAAATTGAAATGTTTATTGTAGTTAAGTTTAAAAATTCAGCTCCTTCGGTTTCTTCTCTTTCTAGTCCAAATGGTAAAAAACGCTTAGTATTGATTGATGGAGTTACAACAACGGAATATTTTGAAACAGGGGGCATTGCTGGGAGCGTAAACAAAGCAATTATTGAATTTACAAAAGATAATTTGTATTACTTACTATTTGCGAATAACTACACGAATGATAATTTCGAAGAGTTTGACAAAATTGTCGAAACCTTTAAATTTCCCCGTGGTGAAGATGAACCAATGAGCTATGCTTCACCGAATGGGTCTTACTTAGTCGAGGAAACAATGATTGCAGATAATCAAATCATACGCGTTAAGGATAATAAAAGGAATGTCGTAGTAGACGACATAATAGCCAAAAATACGGAGAACATCTATCGAAGTTTAGAAAGTTATGGAGTAAAAGGTAGAGGTCAGGTAGGATATGCATTTAAGGAATGGCTAAACAACGATGTTTTCTTGCTCAAAATTTTGCCAGCGGCTGACGGTGAGTATCAAATACTTGTTGACGCCGGCACCGGTCTTGTTTACCCATCAACGTTTACAAAAATTAATTAAACTTTCTTAATATCCTTTAATTTCCAAGCGGCGAAGTCGCACTTTGGATAGTTTGAGCAACCATAAAACCTGCGGCCTTTGCGGGTTTTTCGCACAATCACCTTTCCCCCGTCTTTTGGGCACGTAAAATTCGTTTCTTCGACAAACGGCTTTGAGAACTTACATTCGGGGAATTTTGAACAGGACAAAAATTTCCCAAACCGTCCAATGCGCACAACCATTGGAGACCCGCACTCCTCGCACTTCTCATCTGTTGTCTCCACTTCAATTTTTACGCGCTTTAAGTCTTTTGCTGATTTGAGTTTTACGGCAAGCGGAGTATAAAATTCCCTAACTACCGGCACCCACTTTTTAAGGCCTTGCGCAATGTGATCGAGCTGGTCTTCCATTTCTGCGGTAAACGGAATATCATCAATCGTTGAAAAGTTTTCAACCAAAAAGCCGTTGACTGCAATGCCAATTGATGTTGGCTTAAACCGTCCTTCGGTGCGCTCGATATACTGTCTGTTTTCAATGGTCGAGACTATAGTTGCATACGTTGAAGGCCTACCAATACCCTTTTCCTCAAGCGTTTTGATAAGCGATGCATCGTTGTAGCGCGGCGGCGGCTGAGTTTCGTGCTCTATTTTGTCAATTTTTTCTCCATTCAAAACCTCTCCTAGTTTGTATTGCGGAAGTCTCCTGTCTTCAAGCGCCTGTGGATTTACCTTAAGAAACCCTTCAAAAACTAAAACGGATCCATTTGCCTTGAACCGATACTTATTCTGTTTTTGATCTTTAATATTTGATTTTTGATTTTGAGAATCGGCAAGCACACTTGTCGATTCGATTATCGCGTCTGCCATTTGACAGGCAACAGCTCGTTTCCAAATTAGCTCATACAGCTTAGCATAATCATTCCCCATCTGACCTCTAACCTCTGAGCTCTGAACGTCAACTCGTGTGGGCCGAATTGCTTCGTGCGCTTCCTGAGCTAATTTTTGCTTTGTTTTGTAAAATCGCGGACTTTTTGGAACATACTTGTCTCCATACGTTTTCTTTGCATAAGAGCGGAGCGAAAAGACAGCGGACTTTGAAAGGTTGACTGAATCGGTTCGGTGGTAGGTAATAAAACCCTCTTCATAGAGTTTTTGTGCAACACTCATGGTCTTTTTGCCCGAAAAGCCAAACCGCCGAGATGCATCTTGCTGAAGTGTTGAAGTTGTGTATGGAGGTTGCGGGTTTCTGCGCACTTCTTTTTGTGCTACGTCGGAAATGGTGAACGGGTTGCCCTGCAAGTCTTTGATAATTTGTGCCGCCTTTTCATCTGTGGTAATGGTAGTCTTTGTAACTTTATATTCGCCGTCGTAGAGCGCAAAACTGCTTTGCAGTTCTATTTTTTCGCTATTGATTTCGAGCAACTCAAACTCTACTGCTTGATGTTTATCGCCTTTTAATACTGCAGTAATAGTAAAGTAGTTTTCTTTTTTGAATTTTTCGATTTCTTTTTCTCGTTCAACAATAAGCCGTAGCGCAACGGATTGAACGCGGCCGGCAGAAAGTCCCCGGCGCACCTTCTGCCACAAAAGGGGCGAGAGCTTGTACCCAACTAGTCTATCCAGAACCCGGCGCGCCGTTTGAGCATCCACTAAGTTTGCATCAATGTCGCGAGGGCGCTCTAATGCTTCTTCTATTGCTTCCTTTGTGATCTCATGGAAAACTATCCTCGCGAATTTTCTAGAATTTTTTTGCGAATTTCGCGAACTACCTTTAGCGTCTTTCGTAAGCAACTCCGCAACGTGAGCTGCTATCGCTTCGCCTTCGCGGTCCGGATCGGTTGCAAGAATAATTGTTTCTGCAGTTTTTGCAGCTAGTTTTAGCTCTTGGATAGATTTTCTCTTATCCTCGATGATTTCGTACTGCGGAGCAAAATCATGTTCTATGTCAATCGCAAGCGTGCTCTTAGGCAAGTCCAGCACGTGGCCCATTGAGGCTTTAATTGTATAATCGTTACTTAAGTACCTACCGATTGTTCGTGCTTTAGTTGGAGACTCTACAATAACTAAATTCATATATCATCTATTGCTCAATTGTTAAATTGTTACATTGTTACAAGAATAAATCAACAATGAAGCAATCGAGCAATGAAACAGCGTCTTGACGCGGTGAAACACTGGTCTCCAATTATACACAACATGTCAAGTCGCATCAGACCCGATAAAGCGATCACTTGTGATCAACGCACAAATTCCGTATAGTAAAAATATTACCGTGAATAATGCGCCTACGCTAGAATCATTGCGCTTCCCTGATGATTTTGTCTTTGGCACCGCAACATCAGCATTTCAAGTAGAAGGAAGCACTGGCAAGCGGGATACTGACTGGGATGAGTATTTTAAAAATCATGCAAACTCCATAAAACCTGAAGAAATAGGGCCTAACTGGTGGACTGCCGGCGTTGCGGAAAAAGACATTTCAGCTATGTCTGCACTTGGCACAAAAACTATCCGTATTAGCCTTGAATGGGCGCGGATTGAGCCGGAGAAAGGCTTTGTCGAAAAGCAAGCGATTGATAGATACCACGAAATTATTGACTACATCCATAGCCTGGGTATGATCCCCATGGTAACCATCAACCATCTTACCTTACCTTTGTGGGTGGCAAAACGAGGGGGCTGGGAAAACAGGAAGATGCCGGGTATGTTTGCCTACTTTGTCGAGCTTATCATCTCGCACTTTACGGACGTTTTCCATTGGGTAACTATTAATGAACCGAATATTCTTTTACAAGCAGGCTATCTTACAAGCTACTTTCCGCCGTATAAAACAAATCTTGGAAGTGCAATCGTTGCGCGCAGAAACATGCTTTTAGCCCATAAAAAAGCATACGCTGTTATTAAGCATACGATTCCAAGTGCAAACGTCGGTCTTGCCATTTCATTTCGCTGGTATCGTCCGGAAAACGCAGGGTTTTTTGCCGAGCGTTGGTACGCAAGCCTTGTTAATTATATTGACAGCCTTAATTTTATTGACGCAACAGCGGATACTTCTGATTTTATCGGTTGTAACTACTATTCGGGCTACTATCTCGACCTTAATCTTAAACATACTAAACTTACTATGCGCCGCGACGCGGCGGGCATTCCCGAAACAATACTTTTTGGCGAGATTAAAAAACCCGGCGCCTACACAAGCGATATGGGTTGGCCAATAGTTGCGGATTTTTTCCTTGATGTTTTACGCGCAATTCGAAAACGAAGCAACAAACCAATTATAATCACCGAGAACGGCATTGCAGATTATGAAGATAAGTACCGCGCATTTTATATATTAACCCACCTCATCGCGGTTTGGAAAGCCCTGCAGGAAGGAATTCCAATCCGCCAATACATACACTGGTCAACCATTGATAATATTGAATGGCTCTACGGATACAAAAAACAGTTTGGCTTGCTCAAATTAAATCCTATGACCGGAGAACGGACACTGCGGCATAGCGCTAACCTCTACAAAGAAATTATCACTACTAAGAAAATTGATGTGAATAACTTGGTTGGAAAATATATTCCTTCCGATCAGCGGCCGCGCGTGTGGGACGTTATTGCGCTGCTTTCAACGAGTAAGTAGCATTGATGTTTTTGATTTGCCCTTTCATTTCCAAAAGAGATAGGAGCACGCCAGTTTTCGATGAAGTAAATCCGCAACGCCTTACAATCTCGTCAAAATGAAGTGACTCATTTGCCAAAAGATCTAAAATCACCGTTTCTTCTTTCGTCTCCCCTCTTATATTTTTTCGAACTTTCCCTAATTCCTTATTCCTTATTCCTAATTCCTTAATAATATCCTGTCCACTCGTTACTAATCTCGCTCCCTTCGCAATAAGCTTGTACGGCCCTTTTGATAGCTGTGATGTAATAGGGCCTGGAACCGCAAAAACTTTGCGATTGTATTTGAATGCGCAGTCGGCAGTAATTAAAGCGCCGCTGTCCTCTGCGCCTTCTGTAACAAGAACCGCTTGGGACATTCCGGCAATGATGCGGTTTCGGGCCGGGAATGAACCTATTGTTGGCGGATGGCCTAACGGAAGTTCGGAGACAATGCACCCGCCGCTATCGAGAATACTATTATATATATGCTCGTTTTCTAAAGGCAGGCAACAATCAACCCCGCATCCCAAAACAGCAATTGTAGTTCCTTTATTGTCGATAGTTGTCTGATGTGCAACTGCATCAACGCCCATCGCAAGACCGGAAACAATCGTAAATCCTGCGTCCACAAGCTCTCTTGTGAACAATTCCGTAACTTCCCTGCCATACTGTGTGATTTTGCGAGTCCCGACAATGGCAATAGTTGGAGCGGATGACGCGGCCGGAGATAATTCTTGGCGCGGGGAGCTTACATCCGGCTTAGACGGATCGTTGGCGACCAAAGCGCCGTGACTAAGTGGTCCTTTTATATATAACACAAACGGCGGCTTGTCTGCTTGTTTTAGCAATGATGGATATGAAGAATCAGTGAGTATGATAAACGATACCTTCGCAAGCGTGAGCTTTTTTTCGTAGTCTGAAAAAGAAAATGTGTTGCGAAAACGTATAAATTCCTGACTAAGCTTTAAGCCAAGTACGCTCGCAAGATCAGTCTGCTTTGCCTTCCATGCTGCTTTTGCAAAACCAAACTCTGAAAGGAGTTGATCGAATTTTCTCGGCCCAATGCCTGGAAAAACGGAGAATCCCAACCAGTGCGTTCGATCATTCATATTTTCCCAAAAGCGCTATTAGTTTTTTTACTTTTTCTCCTTTCCAATTAGAGGGTAAAAGCTTATGTGGCAACAAAGGATCACACAGTAAGATTTGCAAATATGTATGCTTAAGCTTAGCTAAAATATTTCTCTGCCTTGTATTTAACTTATTGCCGCGGCCGCGGGATAAAGTTAAATAGACATCTTTTAACTTTTCTGCAATTTCTTCATACGTATTTTGTAGCAAATCGAGTTTCCAAAGACTACGGGCTAACTCTTTTTCATTTCCCATAGCAATTCGCGATGCTTCAAAGATATACACGTACTCTTTTAAACCAAGGCTTTCGACAAATTCAGCAAGATCTTTTGCAAAATCATGTGGGGTAATAAAGATAGATTCCTGCAACATAGCAAATCCAAGATCTTTTAACTTCTCACGCAAGTAGTCGCGGGCGTTTCTCTTTGTTTCGTCAATATCAAAACTAATAATTCGCCACCTCCTATCCCAAGGCGCTTGCTGCATGGACAGCAAAGGAAAATCTCTATGAGCTTTCTTTTGCCCCTGTGGCGTCAAACGAAGATAGACTTGGCCATTCTTTTCAATTTTTTCTATATTTGCTGTCTTAAGATTTCTCCATACAAGATGATAATAATTATGCCTTTTGTATCTTTCTGGCATCCAACCGTACATTGTTTCGTAGCTTTTTCCCATAATTTGCAGCGGATCGCTAAGTTCTTCAAACACATCGAGTCCAAACGATAAGCCAAGAAGAAGGATGTCCTGCGGTCGCAACAGTTTCCTCATATATAAATATTTAAGTACTCCCCGCGGCCGCTGTCAATAGTTAAAGAACAAATATTAACATTTCCTTGACAATTTTTGGCCGTTCATGAATACTGAAAGTACCACCTTTATAAGGTGATGTTGTTATGTTGTTAACAAACGACGAATTAAAAACAATCCTTACTCAAAACAAAATCCTCGATGAGAAAAAGTTTGAAGACCTTATTCGATTTTCCCGCAACACAAATGCAACCCTTGTTGATGCGCTTGTTGAGAAAGAAATCATTACAGATGATGCGTTAGGCCAGCTCATTGCCAGTTTCCTTCGCCTCCCCTTTATAAACCTCTCAAAACTCTCAATTCCCGAAGATGCGCTTACCATTATCCCCGAAAACGTTGCGCGAAAACAAAAAGTGATTATCTTTGCCAAAGACGATAACGGCATTAAGCTTGCTATGGCAGATCCTCGCAACACAGAAATCCAGCAAATGATCGCTAAAAAAACCGAACAGAACGTTTTTGTCTACTACTCAACAGAACGAGATATATATAACACGCTTCGCATATACCGCCGCGACTTCCAAAAAACGTTTGACCGGCTGCTCAAGGAGGAAAGCGGGATTCTTGATGCGCAAACGCTTGAACATGCACCCGTTGCCAAAATTGTTGACCTTATTATTGATTACGCCTACCAAGATAAATCTTCCGATATTCATATCGAGCCGCAGGAAAAAAACTCTCTTATACGTTTTCGTATTGACGGTATTTTGCATGACATCGCCTATGTACCAAAGGCTCTGCACGACCAAATTATCACAAGAATCAAAGTCCTGTCCCGTCTTCGAACAGACGAGCACTTAGCCCCCCAGGACGGAAAAATGCATATGCAGCTTGAAGAAGAGGATTTGGATATTCGCGTCTCCATTATACCCGTTGTTGAAGGAGAAAAGACGGTCTTACGGTTACTGGCCAGTAGATTTAGACAGTTTTCTCTTTTGAATCTTGGCATGACAGAAATGGATCTGCATAAAATGGTTCGCGCATACAGTAAATCCTACGGCATGATCCTCTCAACCGGGCCAACGGGTTCTGGAAAAACAACATCTATTTACGCGATTTTAAAAATACTTAATTCCCGAGAAAAAAATATTACTACTATTGAAGATCCGGTTGAATACCGTATAAAAGGAGTCAATCAAATTCATGTGAATACGAAAACTGATCTTACATTTGCTTCCGGACTTCGTTCTATTTTGCGGCAAGATCCAAATATTGTTTTTGTCGGTGAAATTAGAGACAGCGAAACAGCCGGTATTGCGGTAAACGCTGCTTTAACTGGGCATCTGGTACTTTCGACACTACATACTAACGATGCAGCAACAGCACTACCACGTTTAACCGACATGAAAGTAGAACCGTTTTTGGTTGCTTCAACTGTCAACGTTATTGTTGCACAGCGTCTTATTAGAAAAATCTGCGATTTTTGTAAAACGCAGTACACGATAGCAACAGTTGAGCTTGAGAAAAATATCCCAAAAGAGATGCTAGTTAAGCATTTCGGCAATCAGGAAGTAACTTCTGTGTATAAGGGAGCAGGGTGTAAGTCATGCCACTTCACAGGCTATGCACAGCGTATTGGTATATTTGAGGTCTTGGAGGTAACAAAAGATATTCGAAAACTTATCGTTGCAAAAAACGATTCCGATGTTATCGCAAAAGCTGCTGCTTTAGAAGGCATGACTACCATGTTTGATGACGGACTGCAAAAGGTAGCACGCGGCATAACAACGCTTGAAGAGGTGTTAAGAGTTACAAAAGTAGAATCTCTATGAAACTAGAACGCATTTCTCTCTCAAGTAGCGAAAAACTCGGCCTATTAAGCAACATCTCAACGATGCTTGAGGCAGGAATTCCTATTCTTGAAGTAATTGATTCCTTGCTTGAGGACTCCAAGGGTAATCAGCAAAAATTCTTACAAACGCTCCGAGAAGATCTTATCCAGGGCAAACGACTCTACTTATCGTTTGGCAAATTCCCAGCGGTGTTTGACAAAGTAACTGTGAATATCATCCGTGCCTCCGAAGAAGCAGGCACGCTTGATATTACCCTTAAGGACTTAAAAAAAAATATCCAACGCGACATTGAATTCATAGACAAAGTTAAGGCTGCGCTTATTTACCCGATAATGATTGTTATTGTGTTTGTCGGGGTACTATTAATGATTCTTATTTTTGTGGTGCCTAAAATATCATCTGTTTTTAGTAGACTCAACGTTGATCTCCCTTTGCCAACAAAGATAATGATTGCTCTTTCTAATACACTAATCGCATACGCTATACCAGTCGTTGTAGTAACCATTGCAGCGATTATTGGTTTTATCATACTCTATAAACACAATAAAAAGTTTATGCTTGGCGCTCTTTCATCGCTGCCGCTTATTCAAAAACTTGTAAAAAATATTGACCTTACTCGCTTTACGAGAAGTCTATACTTACTGCTCAACGCAGGACTGCCTATCACAAGCGCATTAGAACTCACAGAGGACGTCGTTTTGAAAAAGGAGGTATACGCTGCCATAAAACACACAAAGGAAACCGTACTTGGCGGCGCCAAACTATCGAAAGGGTTCAAAGACAAAAGGGAGATATTTCCAAGCATAGTCATAAAAATCGCCGAAGCAGGAGAACGGAGCGGCTCGCTTGAAAAGTCCATGCAGGATGCCTCCGAGTACCTTGATTACGAAGTAACTAATACACTAAAAACTATTACGACACTTCTTGAACCGCTCCTGCTTGTTGTAGCGGGAAGCCTTATTGGCGGTATGATGCTTACTATTGTCTCCCCCATTTACAACCTAATTGGACAGGTGGGAGGAAGATGAAAAACGGCTTCACGCTTATCGAACTTTCTATCGTTCTTGGTATTTTAGCAACTCTAATTGGACTCATCACGTTAAATTTGTTATCTGCAACTACCAAGGCTTCTATAAATACTACAGCAACAGCGCTTATTACCGACCTTAAACAGCAACAGCTTTTGGCAATGAAGGGCAACCGCCCCATAGGAGCCACAAGCGACAATTTTGGCGTTTACTTTGCAACTGATAGGTACACACTTTTTTTTGGCTCTTTATACAACCCAAGCAACCCTACAAATTTTGTCATCGCTTTACCTGACAATATAACCTTCTCTACAATTGCGCTGCCTAGCAATACAATTATCTTTGCCAAAGGAAACGGAGAGATTGTTGGATACGACCCAACACAAAACAAAGTTACCCTTACCGATACAAACGCTTTACCATTGCAGAAAACAATTGAATTTAATAGACGAGGCGTCGTTACCAATGTGTACTAATGGTATGAGAAATTTCGGATTTCCCGCCTTTGGGCGGGCGGGTCAGTCTATTGTTGAACTACTTTTGGCAATGGGACTTTCTGCAATATTGCTTCCTGCAATTCTTACTGGTCTTATCAGCGCAAAGGAAGGAAAAGCACAACAAGTACAAAAAACCCAAGCTGTCCCCCTTCTTTTGGAAGCAGGGGAAGCAGTAAGAAGTGTTCGAGAACAAGGATGGAATAACTTTCCTACAAATGGCACGTACTACCCAAAGCGTAGCGGAAACGGATGGACACTTGCAACAGGACAAGAAACGATCAACGGATTCTTCACGCGGGAAATCACAATTTCGGATGCCTATAGAGATGCAGGCGGCGCAATTGTCGCAACACCAGGTATAGCGGATCCTTCAACCAAACGAATAGTTAGCCGCGTGTCCTGGGCAACACCCTTTACCTACTCCGTTTCTTCAACAATCTTTATAACAAGAAATGCAAATACATCCTACACCGAAACGCTGAAGACAGATTTTGATGCTGGCACTAAAAACCGTACCATTGTAACAAACATAAGCGGTGGTGAAGTAACGTTAGGAGGTGGTGGAGGATCTGATTGGTGCAATCCAAACCTTACCATTACACCGCTTGACCTTCCAAAAAGCAGCGCCGCAAAAGCGATAACGGCCGTTGAAGGCGAGGCCTTTGTGGGAACCGGGCAGGATTCCTCGGGAGAATCGCTTGTTGATATAAGCATTACAAATACAAAACCACCTCTGGCAAGTATTATCGAAACATTTGACGGCTATAAAACAAATGACGTATTTGGCGAACCAAACTATGCCTACATTGCAACCGATACGAACAGCAAGGAAGTTATTGTTCTTGATATTGCAAACACACCGTTTACCGAAATCGGCTATTTTAATGCTGACGGATCAGAAGACGGAGAAAGCATTTTTGTAAAAGGAAATACCGGATACCTTATCCAGGATGATACGCTTTGGAATTTTGACCTTGCAAGCAAAACCGGCGCTCGTCCCAAACTTGATTCAAACGGAGTAGAGCTTTCAGGCGATGGTTCAAGCGTTGTTGTTGTAGGAAATTACGCATATGTTGCTCTTTCGGAATCTTCACGAGCACTCGAAATTATAGACGTAGGAAACCCAACGAACATGCAGGTTGTTGGGTACGGCAACGTTGATCCATTGAATCTTAACTCAGATGAAGTGGCAACAGACGTTTTTGTAAACGAAACGGGAAGTCGCGCGTACTTGGTTATCAAAAATACCAGCAACCTAAGCGAATTTTTTATCATTGACATAGCTACAAAAACCGGTAGCCGACCTGTTATTGGCTCATACGATACAGGCGCTATGAGTCCAAATGCTGTTGAAGTGGTGCCGGGAGGTAAGGCAATCATTGTTGGCCAAGGAGGCGAAGAATACCAAGTTGTTAATATTACAAATGAAACAAACCCAACGCGCTGCGGCGGACTTGAAATTAATACTTCTGTTTTTGATAGCGCTTCTGTCTTAGAAGCCGACGGCGATGCTTATGCCTACATTGTCACAGGAGATTCAAACGCCGAGTTTAAAATTATCGAAGGCGGTCCGGGGGGACAGTTTTCTACCGAAGGCACTTTTGAATCGCAAACGTTTGACGCTTCCTCATCCGTTGCTTTTAATCGCTTCGAACAAATTGGAGATGAACCGCCAAATTCGTCTATCTCGTATCAGATTGCTGCAGCAGACCCAAATCCAATAACCGGAACTTGTGTTGGTACAGAATTTAATTTTATCGGCCCAGATGGTACGCCAGACACCGCATTTGCTACAAACAGCGCCATACCGTTAAACGATGATGGCGCTTTGTTTGAGAATCCGGCACGCTGTTTTCGATACAAAGTATTTCTTAAAACAAGCGATACATTGCTATCGCCAATCTTTCGTGAAATACACATAAATTATTCTTTATAATGAAGATTTCCAATTTTGCGCGGGGGTTCACCGTAGTTGAGCTTACGGTCTATATGGGGCTTCTTACGATTTTATTGATGATATTAACTGAAGTTTTTAGTTCAGTTATTAATGTTCAACTTGAATCAGAGACGGTATCAAGCGTGGAGCAAGATGCAAGGTTTATATTTTCTAGTCTAACTTACAATATCATAAATGCCCAGTCAATAACAACGCCGGCTAACTTAGGCGACCAAACGCTTATACTTGAGTTTACAAGAAATAACATCAATTACACCTATAATGTACAAAACGGTAATCTGACAATAAACGATAACATTGGCACAGACCAGCTCAATAGCTTCAACACTACAATAGGAAATGTACGATTCACAAGACTTGGTGAAAGCGGCGGCAAACCAACTGTTCAAATAGAATTTTCTGTTACCGGTAAAACAATACAAACAAAAGGACAAGAAACAAAGAGTATTCAAACCACAGTAGGACTAAGATAAATTAAAAGTTCAAAATGAAAAATTCAAAATTACTCGCCTCGCTGGAGCTTTGGCGAAGCGGGCAATGCAAAATTCAAAAATTTGAAGAAACTCTGCACTCTTGGCAAAGCCAGGCAGGTAGTGCGCTCGTGACGCTTTTGTTTTTCTCCGTGATTGCAGCGATTATTACGTCTTCGGCAACAATTATTATACTTATCAATGCGCAAGGCGCAAACACGCTTGAACAAGGAATGAATGCACTCTCCATTGCCGAAAGCGGTGCAGAAAATGCTTATTTGCGACTCATTCGAGATACAACATACACGGGCGAAAGTGTTGCGCTTGATGGCGGTACTGCAGTAATACAAGTAACAGGAACAAACCCTAAAGTTATTCGTTCACAAGGAACAATTGGCTTATATACACACATAGTTGAAGTTGAAGTTCAAATAACGAATAATGAATATACCATTTCGTCGTGGAAGGAGGTATACTAATAATTGTGAGTAAGACATTACTGTTTCGTTTTAGATCAACGCGGATTTTTTTATCCGTGTTAATCCGTAAAGGCTCTCCTTTGGATGACACAGATGCATAGTATCCGCGAGATCTAAAACCGTTAAGGTTGTGTTCCAGTAACTCAAACATTATGACAAACGGGCGTGGAATTGTCTATGTAGAACGAAGCGGCTTTTATTACCAAGCAAGCGGCCAAGCGCCATTAAGCTACACTTTTCCCGTAGATACTGTTAATAATATTGAGGTAGTTAACCGCGACCGGTTAGAACTTGAGATTCGAACATTTATCCAAAATAACAAACTTGTTCCAGCAACGCTTACTATCATTCTTGGACAGTCAATCTGCTTTGATAAAGACATCGTTGAAGGAGACGCAAGCCAGCAGGAAATTGAAGCGCAGAAGTTTTTAGAGAATGTTCCCTTTGAAGTTGTTGTGAGTAAATCGTTTCCCCTCTCGCATGGGCAAAAAATCATTGCCTCAAATAAAGACTTATGCAAATTAATAAAAACAGCATTTGAAAAGGAAGGGTTTAGTGTAAGCGGCGTTATCCCGGTACTTGCTTTTGGCGCAAACATTGAAGGTTTTAATCAAGACACCGCCGCTTTGATGCTTCAGCGATTCGATGTGTCGCGGCACAATAATATACTTGAAGAACGGGAAATTATTACCGCAGCCAAAGAAGAGCCGCCGGCAAAAAAACAACAAAAAAATCGTATGTTACTCATTTTGTTTTTTATCCTCATCGCAATTGCAGGATTTCTTGTCTACTACTCATTCGCACTCCAGCCGCAATGAAAATAATACTGATATATTTTGATGTATTGACAAGGAAAAAATCTTATGCTTATGATAGATAAGTAACTAAACTAATGAACAAACTGCCCAAAAACCAGCGATATTTTTATCCCTTTAATACACGTGGTACTCTTGGTTTTACCCTCATTGAGCTTTTAGTTGTCATCGGAATTTTAGCAGTTCTCTTTGCAATCGTTTTAGTCGCCATTAACCCCGCTCGCCAATTTTCTCAAGCAAATGATACAAAAAGAAGCAGCGACGTGAATGCGCTACTCAATGCAATTCACCAATATGCGGCAGATAACCGAGGGAATCTTGCACCGCTTGGTATTACAGCAACAGCTACAGAAATTGGAGATACTGTAGGTATGATTGATATTTGTGATGAGTTGGTACCAACATATATTGCTGGGCTTCCCCGCGATCCACTTTTGCTAAATGGTGACGCAGTTACAGATTGTTCACAAGCTTATGAGACAGACTACACTGTTATGAATTCTGCAACAGACAATAGAATAACAGTTGAGGCTCCAGGCGCAGAGATAGCTGGGTCAATCTCCGTTACTCGATAAAATACCTCTTATCTAATTTAGTAATAATAGCGAAAAGTACTAACGAAAGAGTTGCGGTTGCAAATGAAGGCAAAAAAATGTTGGTATTTTCGGAAAATGTAAATATATAGCTTATCGCTCCAATCAGTGACGCAAAGAATATAAATGACGCTGTTTGCACTTCAAATTTTCGTTCATAGGAAAAAATGATAAAGAGAGTAAGTGTAAAAAATAAACTGCGATACCCAATATTATCAACATTTGCAACATCAAGTAGAAAACCAAAAATAAATGCCAATGAAAAAAGCATTGTATCTTTTTTAATTGTGTACAAGAGTATAAGCGCAACAAGCAATAATGGAAGCGCTGTAACCATACCTTCTAAAAGAGCCGCAAAGCTTAAAATGAGTACATAAGAAAACCTTCTCATTTCCCAATTCCTTTATAGACAAAAACAGTCGTTAGTTTTGTAAAATCAATTAGGCTTTTAATAGTCGCAGTTTGAAAAAGAGCGCTCGGTTTTTTCTCAATAGATGTAATTTTTCCAACAATTAAATTCGAAGGAAAACCGTTTGCCTTTTCGTCGGAATCACCAACGGTAACAACAATATCCGACTCTGTAAGTTCTTCGGACAGCAAAACATTCTCAAGAAGCATTTTACCTCCTCCTTTTCCTTTAACAACACCTAATGCTCCTCTTGCCAAAATGCGTCCTGCAAAAGACGTTTTTGCGTTGTATACAAGCCGCACCAAAGACAATGAATCTGATACTGCCGAAATCTCCCCTAATAAATTATCTCCTACAACAACAGCTTGCCCAAGCAATACACCATCATAAGACCCTTTATCAAGGGTAAGCTGTTCTGGCAGCGATACGCCAGGAATAAATGAAGGCATACCAACAACGCGAGCTGGCAGGAGAAAAACAGATGAGGGTTTTGTAATCTGAAACTGATCCCTAAGCGCAGCCAAATCTTGCAGTAATAGCGTTTGATCGAGTAGCTGCTCTCGTAAATTTTTGTTTTCTTTTTTAAGAGCCTCAATACGCTTGTCTTCTCCAAAACGCAATATTTCTGATGCAAAAGCAACAATTGCGCCATGTCCGTATGAAAATATTTCACCGATCTTGTCTCCCGGCATTCTGACAAACAGAGAGTTTCTAAAAATAATAAGAATTACTGAAAGTAAAAGAAAGAGAAAGAAAACTAAAAGGAAATTTTCTCGTTGTCGCATACATAAATTGTAGCATAGAAAACGTTACCTAAGGCCTCCGGTGACTCTAACTCTTTGGAGAAGTACAGGATCTTCTAATACTTTTCCTGTTCCACGCACAACGGTGGTGAGCGGATCTTGAGCAGTTACAACAGGCATATGGATGCGTTCAACTATAAGCTGATCAATCCCAGAAAGCAAAGCTCCTCCGCCTGCTAAAAGTATACCGTGTTCTAATATATCGCTTGTTAATTCTGGCGGAGACTCCTCCAGCACATCAGCTACTTCTTCTATAATTCGAGAAAGAACGCTTGCAAGCGCTTCCCTAACTTCACTTTCCCCAATTCGGATGCTTTTGGGTAAACCTGTTTCTATATCTCTTCCTCTAACAATTGCCAGCTTCTCTCCCTTTTCTTCCCCAACTTGAATTTTCTGATCTTCCTTCGTATCATCTATTTTTTCGCTTTTCGCTTTTCGCTTTTCGCTTTTTTTGTACGCGCTTCCTATTTTTATTTTTAGCTCCTCTGCCGTTCGTTCTCCCAAGAGAATCCCATGGCGAAGGCGGATGTAGTGTAAGATTGCCTGATCCATGTCTTCGCCTGCCAAGCGAAGCGACCTGCTAACGACAATACCACCAAGAGAAATAACCGCAATTTCCGTTGTCCCGCCGCCAATATCAACAACCATAGCGCCTTTTGGTGCAAACACCGAAATTCCCTCCCCAATCGCAGCAGCCATCGGTTCTTCAATAAGAAACGCTTCGCGCGCACCGGCAGCAAGCGCTGCTTCCCAAACCGCGCGCCGCTCCACTTCGGTAACCGAGGACGGGATGCCAATAACCACTTTTGGTCTGGCAAAGTGCACCGGTAACGCCCCGAATTCATGCACCTGGTGGACAAAATGAGAAATCATACCAAGTGTTGCGTCAAAGTCCGAAATAACACCGTGTTTAAGCGGTTTTATGGTAAGAATAGACGCAGGTGTTTTGCCAAGCATGCTCTTTGCCTCGCTTCCAATTGCAATGACTTTTTTTGTTTTCTTGTGCATCGCAACAACGGATGGCTCCCGAATAACAATGCCCTTGCCCCGCACCCACACAAG
>JACQKQ010000028.1 GCA_016204465.1 Candidatus Levyibacteriota bacterium | reverse complement strand
GTGTTAATAGCGCGATTCTCATCTTTCAGAGAACGGCGGGCTCATGCCTGGCGTCCTTTGAACGATGAAAAGCAGTGTGGGTAAGACCCGAAGCCAGGTGAGCTAACCATGGCCAGGATGAAGTCGTGCGAAAGCACGGCGGAGGTCCGAACCCGTTGATTGCGCAATATCATGGGATGAGCTGTGGTTCGGAGTGATAAGCTTATCGAACCTGGTAATAGCTGGTTCTCCTCGAAATGCCTTTAGGGGCAGCGCCGGTTAGTAATTGTAGGGGTAGAGCACTGGATGGTTCGTCTTGCCCTTTTAGGGTAGATTTACCAATCAAACTCCGAATACTACAATGCAATGACCGGTAGTGAGACCGTGGGGGCAAAGCTTCATGGTCGCGAGGGAAAGAGCCCAGATCACCGCTTAAGGTCCCTAAATATAAGCTAAGTGCAAGTAAGGAAGTATTTTACCTTAGACAGACAGGAGGTTGGCTTAGAAGCAGCCATCCTTTAAAGAGTGCGTAACAGCTCACTGTTCGAACCGTGGCTCACTTTTGTTCGCCACTTTGTTGTAAGTTATAAGCTATAGGTTATAGGTCTGAATTTTCTGACTTATAACTTAAAACCTAAAACTTATAACTTGTGACGAGCAGTAGCGAGTCACGGAAGGTAAAGTGCGCCGAAAATTTACCGGGGCTAAGCTTATTACCGAAAGCGTGGATTCTACCGTGCCTCACTGCGTTCGGCACGGAATTCTTAATTTAAAATTTAAAATTTTCATTGAATTTAAAATGTTTAAAAATTAAAACATTAAAAATTGATTGAAAATTGAAAAATTAAAAATTGAAAATTCCAACAAGCCGAGCATAGCGAGGCGCGGTGGAGTGGTAGGGGAGCATTCTTAATGCAGTGAAGCATACGGCGCGAGCCGGTGTGGAGCGTTAAGAAGGGAGAATGCAGGCATGAGTAACCGCAAGCAGAGTGAAAACCTCTGCCGCCGAAAGCCTAAGGTTTCCTCCGCGATGGCAATCATCGGAGGGTTAGGCGTTCCTAAGCGTAACCCAGCACCACTTTTACCGGTGTTTATATGTAATTTCGTTTTGTAACGATTAATCCATATTCACACCGACAATTTTAAGCTTAAAATTGTCGGTTTATTACGGGTAAAAGTGGTGCTGGGGATCGCGATGGACAGCCGGTTAATATTCCGGCCCTTCACTTAAATTTGCTATGGGATGACGGAGAAAATAAAATTGAGCATGTTATTGGATTTGTGTCTTCGGTTTTAAGAATCGCTTGTCTGTAAAATGCGGCAGGCTATCTTTAATGATGAGATTCGGATTCTGAAGAAACTTCCTTCCTCGGAAGGAGGGATTCAATTTAAGAGTCTTCCAAGAAAAGTCTCTATGATGTTTAAGTGAAAACGTACTAAAACCGACACAGGTAGGCTGGTGTGAGTACACCAAGGCGAACAGGTGATTATTGGCTAAGGAACTCGGCAAAAAAGCGGCCGTAACTTAGGAATAAGGCCTTCCCGCCCCATTTTTGAACAAAATAAATCCGGCTCTGTAAGTTGAGCCGGCTTATGAAAGTTATCTAAAAAAATGACTTTACTCCGTAAATGTTGACCCACCCTTCTTCTTTTGCTAGTTTATCTATTCTTCTGTATGTTTTTATTGTTTGTCTGTACTGAAACCAATCTTTAAGCTTTTCGTAAAATAAACTATCTACTACGATTTCGTAAATACGAAAAACAAGAAAAGCTGAGATAGAGGAAACCCCAACAAGAATTAACGCAATTATTAATGCAGCAGGAATTTGGTATATTACAGGCAGTATCTCAGTGGTCATTTTAGACTCCTTTTTGTTTTTGTTTTGTAAATGTAGCGCAGTAAATATACTGCATAGTGATGCTATCACATATTAAAAGTATTGTCAATATTTTGTTTAAAAACGGGGCGGGACGCAGCTAACGATCTCAACCGACTGTTTATCAAAAACACAACTCCGTGCTAACTCGTAAGAGGATGTATACGGGGTGACGCTTGTCCAGTGCTGGAACGTTAACGATCTAAGTCGTGGCTCACCGATGCGTCTAAAGACGAAGGACTAATGACTAAAGCTAGAAATTCTTCTCTCTGGCCTTAGCCTTTGGACTTTAGACTTTAGTCGTGACGGTGAGTCACGGCGGTGGTCCGAAGCGCCAGTGAACGACGGCAGTAACTATAAACATGACAGTTGTAGTTATAAAATCTGACTATATGCTGGAAACTCCGCGCATATCAAAGTACTCACTTGGAAGCTAAGCTTCCAAGTAGTAAAAATCTTTGATCGAAGCGGACAATCAGCAGGAAAGACTTTTTGAAAGTTAGAAGATGGGAAACCATTGAAAGGAGAATTTAATGAATGAGTTTGAAGAACGTGGAAAGTTGATCGAGCAGATGCTTGATAAAATTTATCCATTTCATCCAAAGATGCCTGAAAACATACGCGAAGGCGTTGAGACTGACAGACAAATTCTTGTAATGCGAGCTGGATGGAACACAATGCCTATTGAAGAATTGCGGCGTGTAGCCGCTGGGCGTCATTGACGCCCCCATCTTCTAACTTTCAACTAAGAATCCTCAGAGACTATACGTCAGACCAGTCACTTTCTTTGAAATCTTAGAAAGTGCCTGGAAGATATAGTCCGATCTCATGGGCGACTATGAGGATGTTAAGAAGCTACCTTAACTAATAAACTTGGCAGAACTGTCTAAAAGTAGCGAAATACCTAAGTCATGCAAGGGTCTATAAAAAGTGATTTTTATAGCAAATTTGGCTATATGCGGGAAACTCCGGAGGTATCTGGAACTACTCATTTATGGTATAATTAAAGCGATGAGTAACAATGTTCTCAGTGACTTTGCCGCAAGGCAGGGGCCGGACAATCCGCAGGAAATCTAAATATGAATTGAGTGATGGAAAGGGGCGTGTATGAAGATACACTGAGACATCCGTCTTGCTGGCTCGGACTCTTAATCCGAGGTAAGGCATGGCGGTGTGATAGTCCGTTCCCAATCTGTCCCCGAACTGAGCACTCAGTTCGGGTCTATCACTCAGTTCATATATTAGAGCTCCTCAACGACTACACGCCAAACCCCCGTAAAATCGCATTAAGCGATCACGGGGTGATGATATAGTCTGAACTGCATAGCGATGTGCAGAATCTGGTTCGCGCCAGATCGCTCCGATATAACATCGGAGTCATAATCCTCTCGGGTTGATTAAGTAACAGATTGTGTGGGGTAAGTTCCCACGCGCATGAATAGCGTAACGAGTTGAGAACTGTCTCAGCCAATAGCCTGGTGAAAATGCAATGTCAGTAAAGATGCTGACTACCCGCACCAAGACGGAAAGACCCCGGGAGCTTTACTGCAGCTTGTTATTGGGTTATGAGTTTTACTGCGTAGCGTAGTGAGTAGGATTTGAAGTCACGTTTTCGGATGTGGCGGATCCGCCAATGAAACACTCATCTGTAAAATTTATAATTCTAACCGGTGGGACCCTAAGAGGGCGCAACTATTTTTACGGCTCATAATACCAGGAACGAATATCGCCTATTCTGGAGGACAGAATGCGTGACTGAACTGGAGCTAGGGTCGTAGGTTGCACCTTTAGGGTCGTCAAGTAAGCCTCTACTTGACGACCCGCCTTCTTAGGGTTTCATCGGGACAGTGGCTGGTGGGCAGTTTTGCTGGGGCTGCAGCCTCCCAAAAAGTAACGGAGGCGTTCATTAAGGTTGGCTAGCTCTGGATGGACATCAGAGCGATAGTGTAAAGGCACAAGCCAGCTTGACTG
>JACQKQ010000027.1 GCA_016204465.1 Candidatus Levyibacteriota bacterium | reverse complement strand
CGCTACTTATCGTTTTGAGAAAAATACACATACAGGCACAGAGACGCTTTTGTTGGCAGGAGTGCTTGCAGACGGAGAAACTATTTTGGAAAATGCCGCTCAAGAGCCAGAAGTAAATGATTTAATCGGCCTTTTGGTGCGCATGGGTGCAAACATAAAACGCACAGCACCCCGGACTATTGTTATTAAAGGCGTCTCAAAACTCCACGGCACGCGCTTTGTTATCAATCCCGACCGAAATGAAATTATAACGCTTGCAATTGCAGCTTTGCTGACAAAAGGCGACATCTATATTACTAATGCACGGAAAGAAGGTATCGAAGCATTTCTTGCTGCGTTCGCACAGGTAGGTGGCAGTTACAAAGAAGAACCACAAGGCATGCGGTTCTACTCTTTAGAAAAAGAACTTTCCCCAAGTGATATCCGGACTGCACCAGCACCGCATTTTATGACGGATTGGCAAGGTCCATGGGCAGTTTTAATGACACAAGCTACTGGTGTATCAACAATCCATGAAACTGTGTATGAAAACCGCTTTGGCTATGTAAGCGAGCTTATCAAAATGGGCGCAAACATAAAATTTTTTTCTCCGAGTGTTACCAATCCAAAAGAGCTTTACAATTTCAATCTCACCAAAGTTGCGAAAGAAAAGCACCATGCAATACGGATTACTGGTGCAACGCAACTGCACAATGCAGTGGTAAATATCACTGATCTTCGTGCAGGCGCAACGCTTGTCCTTGCAGCGCTTACAGCTAGGGGAACAAGCATAGTTTTTGGCGTTGAACATTTAGATCGCGGCTACGAACAGTTTGAGAAGCGTTTAAATGCGTTAGGGGCAAAAATAAGGAGGGCAAGCGAGTAACATGGATAAACACATTTCTGCAATTGTTTTGGCGGCAGGAAAGGGAACTCGACTCAAGTCGAAAAATTTGAATAAGGTTACATTGCCATTAGGGAACAAACCAATGATTTTGCACACAATTAATCTTTTGGATACATTACATGTTCACCCAGTCGTTGTTGTCGTTGGTTTTGCTAAAGAATCAGTTATTTCCGCGCTTTGCGATAAACCTGTTGTATTCGCAGAACAAAAAGAACAGCTCGGGGTCGCCCATGCAGTATTTACGGGGTTGAAAAAAATTCCTCAAGAAGTGGCTAGTGTATTAATACTCAACGGCGATGATTCAGCGTTTTTTCCAATTGAAACAATCAAACAATTGATAGAAATGCACGAGTCAGCAAAAGCATCGCTCACATTCCTCACAATACACATGGACAAACCATTAGGACTTGGTAGAATAGTAAGAGAGGACGGAAAACCTGTTGGAATAGTAGAGGAAATAGATGCAAATGAAAAGCAGCGAAATATAAAAGAAATAAATGCAGGCTGCTATGTCGCAAACGTTTCTTTTCTTAAAAAATATTTGCCTAAAATAAAAAAGAGTGGGGTAACTTTGGAATACTATTTAACAGATATTGTTGCTTTGGCAGTTAAAAACAATGAGTCAGTGCAAGCGCTGTATGAGGAAAAATTTCTATGGCGAGGTATTAACACACAAAAAGAACTAGAAGAGGCACAGCGTTTATTTTCACAACAAAAATAATATGACTAGCTTTAGCAAAGAGCATTTTTTTAATTTATCAGCGTTTCCCTTCAAAAATGTATTTGATCAAACCGAACACATTTGGGATGTGCTCAAATATATCGATCAGTACGTTCGCGAGCAATTTTCTTCGGGGAAACTTATTCCAAACTATCAAGAGAGAAACAATGTGTATATTGGTAAAGGAACAGTCATTGAAGAAGGAGCATCTATAAAAGGTCCGGCAATTATAGGCAAAAATTGTTTTATTGCTCATGGCGCGTATGTGCGGGAAAATGTCATCTTAGGAGATGATGTTCGTATTTGGCACGGGACAGAGATAAAACACACAATCATGCTCAATGGCGCCGTTGGTACGCACAACGGGTACATTGGGGATAGCATTGTAGGAAATAGAGTAAATATTGCAGCCGGCGCAATTGTTGCAAATCTACGGTTAGACAGAAAATCTGTTCACGTCCGCCACGATAAAAGTAAAATAGACACAGGGCTTTTGAAGTTTGGCGCGATCATCGGCGACGACTGCCAAATCGGCGTGAATGCGGTGCTTAACCCTGGTACAGTCTTGGGGAAAAATAGTATTGTTTTTCCGCTTGTGTCGGTTTTCGGCGTACACAAAGAAGGCTCTACCATTAAATGAGAAGACTTATTCTTTTTGATCTTGACAATACGCTTTTTGATCCTGCTTCTTTTCGAGCACAGATATTCTCAAAATTCGCTGAAATTATCGATAAAGAGAAAAAAGCAGAGATCGTAGCATTTTGCCAACATTTATATGATGAGCAAATTAAAGCGTTTGGCGTTTTTAATCCAGAGCGATTCATACATTCACTGACTGCGAAACTCCACAAAGGAAAGATAGAAACATTACTAGCAGTTGTTTTTGCCCAGGATACGCTCAAGGATCATTTTCACAGTGATTCAGTAGAAACAATCAAAAAATTAAAAAATAAAGCAATAATTGGAATTCTTTCACAGGGGGAAGAAAAATTGCAGCGGGCAAAACTTGCTTCTATTATCCACCATTTTCATCCCAGTCATATCCATATTCCGGAAAATAAAAAAAAAGAAATGCGAGAGATTTTACAAAGATATGAAGAATACAAGATTATTTTTGTTGATGATATGCTCCCAATGCTTTTTGAGGCAAAAAAAAATCGTCCAGGCATAAAAACAGTATGGATTAAACGCGGTCGGTATGCTCTTTTACAACAGCCGATAAAAGGATTTACACCTGACGCAACAATTTCTTCGCTTACAGAGCTTGAAAAGATAGTTGAGCGTTGAAAATTTCACTTGCTCATGCTATCGTAGCAGTCTAAACTATGTGCGGTATTTTCGGTTACGTCGGTTCTCAATCAAATGCGGCTAACCTTGTTCTTGAGGGATTAAAGCTCTTAGAGTACCGTGGCTACGATTCGTGGGGAATTGCTGTTAAGAAAGGCAAAACAATTGCGGTAGATAAACACGTTGGGAAAATCGGTGATGCAAGCGTCTCCCTTGCGCAAAGCACCATTGGCATCGGGCATACCCGCTGGGCAACGCACGGCGGTGTAACGGTTGCAAATGCACACCCTCACCTTGATTGCAAAAAGACTATCGCAGTTATCCACAATGGTATCATTGAGAATTTCAGTGAAATAAAAAAAGAGCTGATAAAAAAGGGACACACGTTTATTTCAGAAACGGATACTGAAGTCGTCTCTCATCTTATCGAGGAAAATCTAAAAAAAGTAGGATTTGCGTCTGCTGTTCGCGACGCGTTCAACCGACTTCATGGGTTAAACGCAATCGTTGTCATGTATGCGCCTTCAAAAGAAATTGTTGCGGCAAAAACCGGCTCGCCGCTTGTCATTGGAGTAGGCGAAAACGAACTGTTTGTCGCATCGGACGCCGTTGGCATTGTTAAGCACACGCGAAACGTTATTTTTCTTGAAGACAACCAAATGGCAGTTTTAGGCTATAAACTTAAGCTCATCCGTTTGCCGCATGGAAAAGAAATTCCCCCAAAAATCCATAGGATTAATTGGGAATTCGAGCAGGTTTCAAAAGGAAAATATAAACATTTTCTTCTTAAAGAAATTAATGAACAACCCGTCGTTTTAAAAAATATTGCCCTGCATCACAATGAACAGGCTCGGATATTAGCAAAGGTCATTGGCGACGCGTTTGGTACTTTCATGCTTGGCTGCGGAACCGCATCGTACGCAGCACTCGCTGGCACCTATATTTTCTCTCACATTGCTAAAAAACATGTCAATTTTTCTATCGGTTCGGAATTTAATTATTTAGAAGACTACTTAACAAATAGAAGCCTTGTTATTCCAATTTCACAAAGTGGAGAAACAATAGATGTTGTTGAGCCTGTTGAGCGGGCAAAGGAAAAGGGTGCCACCATTGCCGCAATCGTCAACGTTTTAGGATCAACATTGTATCGGCAAGCAAAATATAAAATACTGCTTGGTGCCGGCCCTGAAAAAGCTGTCGTTGGAACGAAAAGTTTTACCGCAATGGTTGCAGAACTTCTCCTTTGTGCGTACACATTTATTAGCAAACAGAGAGATGGTCGACAACTTTTATTAGAAACGGCAAAAGATGTTGCTTCAATTCTTGGAGATATATCTATTTCAAAGATTAAAAAGGTCGCACAGACACTTAAGAATAGAGAGCATATTTACATTATTGGCAGAGGGCTTTCCTACGCGACTGCGCTTGAGGCAGCTTTAAAGATTAAAGAAACAAGCTATATCCATGCCGAAGGGTTTGCGGGCGGAGAGTTAAAACATGGTGTTATTGCTCTAATCGAAAAAGGTACACCGTGCATTGTTATTGCACCAAACGATGAGACGTACGAAGATATTGTTTCAAATGCACAGGAAATAAAAGCCCGTGGCGGGTACATTATAGGCATCGGGCCCAAAAATAATGATGTATTTGCAGAGTGGCTTCCAACTGCGGACACAAAAGAAGCAACAATGCTTTCCCAGATAGTTATTTCCCAACTCTTAGCATATTATTTAGCTTTAGCGCGAGGCATTAAAGACCCGGACAAGCCAAGAAATCTCGCAAAGAGCGTTACTGTTAAATAACATGGCAAATGACAAAAGACCAAAGACAAAAGTTCCTATTCTTATTCTTCACGGTTGGGCTCGCACCATGACTGGTGATAAATACTACGAACTGATTAAGCTGCTCCAGAAAGAAGGCTATGCGGTATATTCGCCCGACCTTCCTGGCTTTGGCAGGGAAAAGCTTGTTAAAAACCCAATGACACTTAATGACTACGTTTTCTTTGTTCGCTCTTTTCTTAAGAATCGTAAAATAAGCAAGGTGATTGTTATTGGTCATTCGTTTGGGGGGAGAATTGGCGCAGTTCTTGCTTCCCAATACCCAAAGCTTGTTGAGAAGTTGATTATTTCCGGTTCTCCGCTTATTAAGCATAAACCAACAATAAAGAAGCGTCTTGCGTTTATATTCGCAAAATCAGGTAAATTTGTGATACAATCTCTTCCAGATAGCCTCCAGTACTTCTTTCGAAAACTGCTCTATCGGGGATTAGGCGAGTGGGATTACTTTACAGCAGGAGAGCTTAAGGCAACGATGAGGAAAATTATCGCATACGATGTTGCCCCAGTTTTACCACTTATTGCTGTTCCAACACTTGTTTTGTGGGGGGAGGAGGATAAAACAGTTTCTATATCAGACGGTTTAGAAATTGCAAAACGGATTAAACGAGCAACATTTGTGTCCATTAAAAACGCCGGACACAGGGTTCCGTATGAAAATCCCACAGATTTTGCTATGAAGGTTTTGGCATTTATTCAATGAATACTGTACTTATTTTTACCCTTGCTGCATTTGGTTTGTGGGTACTTAGAAATACCCTCTACTGGGTTTCGCTTTGGCAGCGAAAAGAATACCGCTTCGACAGAGTTAAGGTGCATCTTGTGGAAACAGGACAAGGCAAGAAACTGCTCGTTTCGCTCCTTTCAGTTGCCAAGTGGTTTGCAATTTTTTCCTACATGCTTGTCATTTTTCGAGGAAATTTCCTGCTGCCGTTTGAGCTTTTTGTTGCTGGTATATATTGGCTTCAGGCATTTGTTGTCTTTCAAGAAATCCTTCTTGGGAGTTTTGCTCGGCCAGTACTTACGTTAAAAGCAATCTTTCTTTTAAGTATTACACTTGGATTTACTGCTGTGCTTGCAGCATATCCAATTGTTGAGTTGTACCTTTGGTTTCTTATTGCCGATCGGCTTGTGCCGCTTTTTATTTCTTTTGTTGTTTTTTTACTGTCTATACCAACTGAACTGTATTACGACTATAGCACTGAAAAGGCAGAAAAACGTATGCGGGAACACAAGAATCTTTTAGTGATTGGAGTAACAGGAAGCTATGGGAAAAGCTCGACAAAAGAATACATTGCCCAAATTCTTTCAAAAAAATTTACCGTGCTAAAAACACAAGGAACAAATAATACACCAATTGGAATTGCCAACACCATTCTGTATGGCATTACGAAAAACATAGAGATTTTTGTCGTTGAGATGGGTGCATATAAAAAGGGAGAGATTGCGGAAATTTGCAATATGGTGCTTCCACGTATCGGCATAATTACCGCAGTTAACGATCAGCACCTATCTCTTTTTGGCAGTATCGAGAACACGATGGCAGCAAAGTACGAGCTTGTTGAATCACTGCCTAAAGAGGGGATTGCAATCTTTAACGGCAACAATAAAAACGCATATAAGCTCTACCTTCGCACGAAAAAGCGAAAAGTGCTATCTATGTGCGCTGGAGGCGGCAACAGCAAAAAAATCCACGCGATGCATACGGGCGCAAAGAAAGATCTTATCTATGCAGAAAACATAGTTGCGCGTAAATCCTCTATCCAATTTAATACAGTTTTAAAAGGCAAAACGCACCATATGGAAACACCGCTTATTGGAACACAAAATGTAGAAAATATTTTGCCCGCAATTTACATTGCGGAAAGTCTTGGGATGAAGATGAAAGACATCCGTAGTGCAGTTGCAAGTCTTACCCCGCTGCCAAAAACAATGATAGTAAAAACGCTTCCATCAGGAGTTGTTATAGTAGACGACACGTATAATGCAAACCCCGATGCGGTTTTGGCGGCACTCGACTACATAAAAATTTATAAAAAGAAAAAGATCTTTGTATTTGAACCCATGATTGAACTTGGTGAACAGTCATACGCGCAGCACTACCGTGTTGCAAAAGAAATGGCAAATGTCTGCGACACAGTATTTCTTACCAATAAAAATTTCTATAAGCAAATTATTGCCGGAACAAACGATGGACAGAAAGACTGCGAAGTAAAGGTTTCGCGGCCAATTGAAATTGCCAACTACATCGAAAAACACGCAAAAAAAGATGATGTCGTTGCCTTTGAGGGTAGACAATCGGGATTTGCGCTTTCGCAACTGGAGGTTTCATAATGAGTCGGCCAATTGCCATAGGACTTTCTCCTAATACAAAAAAACAAGACACATTTTTGGCAGTGCAACTGCTTTTATCTCCATGGTCGTACATTGAAGGAACGGCAATAAAGAGCATTGAGCAATGGTTTAGAAACTTCTTTGGCGTTTCGTATGCAATTTCGTTTAATTCTGGTCGGTCTGCACTTGTTGCTGCTCTTAAGGGCGTTGGTGTTGGGGAGGGAGACGAAGTGCTTTTGCAGGCATTTACATGTGTTGCTGTTCCGAATGCAATTTTGGAACTTGACGCAAGGCCTGTTTACGTTGATATTACAGACACACTTACGATTGACCCGACTGATGCAAAAAAGAAAATCACTGCCAAGACAAAAACAATCATTGTGCAGCACACGTTTGGTATTCCTTCGGATATGGATAAAATTATCGCTTTAGCAAGAAAGAAAAACGTAGCTATAATTGAGGACTGCGCGCACACGGTTGGAGGATCGTACCAGAATAAAAAGCTTGGAGCATTTGGCGATGCTGCAATTTTCAGTTTTGGCAGAGATAAAGCATTCTCTTCGGTTTTTGGAGGGATGGCAATTACCAATAACAAGGTATTTGGTAAAAAAATACGCGCGTTTCAAAAAGATAAAAATTTTCCCTCGTTTTATTGGGTATTCCAACAGTTACTGCATCCGATTGCGTTTGTCGTTATTCTTCCTTTCTATACTATTATTGGTAAGCTTATTCTTATTGTTCTACAAAAACTTCGACTCCTATCATTTCCTATTTTTCCTATAGAAAAAAAGGGAAAAATGGTAAAAGGCTTTGTGCAAAAGCTGCCTAACGCACTGGCCTTGCTTGCTCTTTTGCAACTGAGGCGTGTTAATGAGTACAATAAGAAACGGGAACAGTTTTGTGAAATGTACATACAAGGGCTTAGAGGAAACAAGTTTTTAATGCCTGTTGCACAACGTTTGCCGCTGTTACGGTTTCCAATTCTTGTAGAAAAACGCGATACTATTCTTTCTTTATTACAAAAGCAAGGGATATATCTTGGCAATTGGTATGCAAATATTATTGACCCAAAAGACGTTGATTTTAAGGCTATCTATTACAAACGCGGATCGTGTCCAAATGCCGAAACCCTTGCATCAAAAATTATTAATTTGCCAACGTACCCAACAATGACAATTGCAGATGCGCAGAAAGTTATTGCTTCCTTAAAGGAATATGTTTACAGTACAACACATTGACAATCAGAAACAATGGGAAGATTTTCTGCAAAGCCGGGTACCAGACGGTACTCTGCAAAGCAGAATTCATTCATTCTACCCTTTTTTCCAAAGCTTTCTTTGGGGAGAAGTGCAACGGAGTTTAGGGTTTATCGTTGATCGGCTAGGGCTATTCAGCGGTAAAAACCTTATTGGTGTCTGTCAAATTATTGATATAAAAGCAAAGCGGGGCCATTACCTCCACCTTCGTCACGGGCCTGTTCTCCAGAATTTTACAGATGAAGCGTTCGATTCGCTTTTAGCTTACGTAAAAAATCTCGCTAAAGAAAAAAATGCGTCTTTTATACGAATCAGTCCCTACATTACAGTAAGTGGTATTCCAAACAACTTCTTCAAATCTCGCGGATTTTTCAATGCAGCGATTCACAGAATGGATGGGGAAGTGTGTTGGGTGTTAGATACCACAAAAAGAGAAAGCGAACTTTTGGTACGCATGAGAAAAACACACCGCTATCTTATTAAAAAAGCACAAGGTATGGATATAGAAATTGTTCGTACAACAAAAGTATCCGATATAGAGAAATTTTTACCACTCTACAAGGATCTTTCTGTTAGAAAACACTTTGTGCCGCACAGGGGTGTGCGTGAGGAGTTTGCAAGCTTTTCAAAAGCAGATCAAGAGGTTTTGTATTTAGCTCAATACGACAGTAAAATAATCTCCGGCGCGATTTTTGCGTTCTTGCCAAACATGGCAATCTACCGCCACAGCGCATCGGAAAATGCATACCGCAACATTCCGGCATCATACCTTATTCAATGGGAAGCAATTAAAGAGGCAAAAAAGCGCGGTATTAAACTCTACAATTTCTGGGGCATTGCAGACCAAAACGACAAAAACCACCCATGGGCCGGACTCACATTATTCAAAACCGGCTTCGGAGGAGAAAAGCTCGAATTCATTCACGCCATGGACCTGCCCCTCTCCCCTCTTTACTGGAAAACGTACGCAATCGAACTTACCACAAAATTACTGAAAGGCTACTAGTTTTTATCAATTTACCAATTGACAACAGCCCTTTTATATTATAACATAGTTATAACATATGCAGAAAGCGCTTCAGATAGGCAATTCAGTTGGCGTTATTATTCCTCAACCCATTCGTGGAGAAACAGGACTTAATCCTGGAGTCCCTGTTGAAATAAAGAAGCAGGGAAAAGGAATATTTATACTTCCAAAAACCACGCAAAAGAAAAAAGCTTCAGGCGTTAATACAAGATTTGCCAAAATGGTTGACGAGTTCCTTACAGAACACCAAGATGTTCTCGAGGAGCTTGCGAAACGGTGAAATACCTTACTTCAGCGCAAGTTTTATACATCCACGACCAACTTATTAAACGCTTCGGTGGATCTTATGGCGTTCGGGATTTAGGACTTGTTGAATCAGCTGTTGCAAAACCACAAGCATCCTTTGGTGGAAATGATCTCTATGAGACTATTTTTGATAAAGCAGCTGCCCTTTTACACTCACTTCTTAAAAACCATCCGTTTGTTGATGGAAATAAACGCGCGGCGCTTTCGTCTGCTGGATTATTCTTGAAATTGAATGGGTATCAACTTGAAAATACTCATAAAGAAGAAGCTGCGTTTGCGCTAAAAGTAGAAAACGAAAGCATTTCGTTTGAGCAAATTGCCGCGCGGCTCAAAGAACATTCTAGAAAGATTTAGCAATTCCTTACCCAGCTCCCCGACCATCCCTCAAACTAAACACTAAACGCTAGTAGCTAGACGCTAGATAACCTCCCTCGCTTTTTCTGATCTGGGGGATACAAATGGTATATGTTCAGCCACACCTCAAACAAACCCGACAATACCATCTACAACCACAAATATATCCGAGTCCGCTAATGCCCCTAAGACTTACATCAACCATTGTGCGACACAACACACTATTTTTTTCGGATCTCTTCCCTTTTTCTATTTATTTTTTTTCATTTTTATACTTATAACAAATTTTAATACTGTAATGAGAATATCTTGTATTTAAGACCTAAATATGATATCCTTGACAACCTTAGTAAAAATAGATATTCTATCATTAAGGCAGAAAGGAAAGTACATGGCGATACCAGTAACAAAAACAGCAGTAGAAACTGCCTTCAATTATTTAAAAGAAGTTTCTCCTAATTTCGGCGATTTTTCTAATTTTAGATTAGAAGAAGTAACTGTTAGTAAGAGTGGGGATTTCTCAATTACACTGAGTTACGACACTAAAGGTGAATTTACTTTTGATAGAAAAAGAGAATATAAAGACTTTAAAGTTGATAAAACAGGGAAAACTGTATTATCAATGAAAATCCGCAAGATTTAATTCCTAAATGCACGACGAAGAGCAAGTTAGGAGATACATTTTAAGTAAGCGTCCGCAGGGAGTTATTATAGATACAAACATTCTTCTTTTACTACTAATAGGAAATTACAAAGCCGATTTCATCAAAAATTTTAGTTTATTTAAAGATAATGGTCAAAATTACACAATTGATGATTTTGAATTATTAAAACGCCTTATAAATTATTTCGGTAATAAATTGGTTATTACGCCACAAATACTTGCCGAGATTTCTAATTTATCAATAACGAAAAACAAAGGTGAATTTAAAAACGAAGCAATGATTTATTTACAGTCAGTTGTTAATCTTCTTAGAGAAGCTAAAGAGCACCATCAACAGGTAGAGTGTTTATGGGGGATGCAATTAGAAGTTTTAGGTAGATTTGGTTTTACAGATATGACCATCTATGAATTAGCAAAAGGAAGTGGAATGCCAGTCTTAACAGACGAATTTGATTTACATATCTATTTAGAAGAGAAAGGCATACCTAATATAAAATTTCAAAACATTAAAAATAGTCAATTAGGCTTTACCTTAATACCATAATTTGCTCTTTTTTAACTCCTCTTACATGTTCAACTTATAAATATACCGATTTCTTTAAGTCTTGACTTTTGCCTGTTAAATTCTTCTTGAAGGCTTAAAAAGGTAAACCTTTTAGCCTGCAATCTCGGGGTTGCAGCGTAACTTGCAGCGTAAATAACAACGAGTCTTTTTCAAAGATCTGTCAAGCGCGGGAATTGTTGTTTAGAGCTATAATGGGTGAAATTTAGGCGGGTTTGCCAGCCACTGCCAAAAGCCTGTAATTGTGAGGTAGATGAGAATAACAAGAAGTAATACAATAATTCTATACAGAATTTTTGATCTATTACGTCTTTCTTTTATAAAAAAGAGAAAGGTTGCAGGAGCAAGGAAGACACCAATTCCATAAATAATAATTAAATAGACAAGAAAAAGATTAAAAGTAACTATAGCAATTTGCATAGCCTTCTTTATTTAATGTTTTTCTACACGATCTGTCAAGCGAGACTACATTCCAATATTCTCAAGAATTTAAGAATATGGAGGATTACAATTTTATTGCCTTTCCTACAAAATCATTCGGATTTATGTCCGAAATAAACGTACATACAGTTTCATCAATCTGTTGATTCGTTAATTGAGAAGGTATTCCGATTACTTCTGGCTTTCCTCCTCCTACCATGGGCTTAAAATCTTTAAAATTAACTGTCAAAACAAATCTATTTTCCTTTACTGCTGTTTGGTAAATTTCTTTATCTTCTGCTTGAATTGATAATCCATAGTCATGAACACAATGAGCAATATTTGCTTTCTTTCTAAGTTTTGGAAATTGCGTTGTTACTGCAAATGCGGAATCCAATAAAAACCGGAATTTTCGTTTTTGTTTAGGTTTATGCTTATTGTATCGCAAGATGAGAGTAATAAGAAAAGATGTCTGCTATATCTTTTCTTGTGATATTTAAATATGGATAATTCCGCTTAAAATCTTTGATTGTATATCCTTGAACAAAAAGAGCCACAATACGAGCTATAGGAATTCTTGTTCCTTTAAGTACGGGCATGCCGCCTAGAATTTTTGGGTTGGTTTGAATGATGTCTGGCATGTCTCCATAAATGTACACCGGAGTTTTACTCCTGTCAAGAACAATAATTATGTAGGTTGAGAATTTGAATAAAATAAGTAAGGATTATGTTTTGATTAAAAATCAGTTATAGCTAACATTGTTAGAGAACTTCGGAACAATTCGAATAAAAAATCAAGTTTCTTGAATGGGTTGCTCGTAAAAGAAAATATATAAATGTATTTTTAGATAATTACTTTCCTGTTTGCGCAGAGAGTTTAATGATAAAGAAGTAAATCATAGGAAGGCTTAAGAGTAGAAAAATGTACTCCGTAAGGTGGTTTTCTTTGTTGGTTGTAATATCATCAAGCGCCAAGAGGTCAAGTAACAGCGTTAATGCTACGATACCTATCGTAACTGTCTTCTTCACTTCCAGATTATACCAAAGTTGTGGTATATTTGGAGTATGGAAGGCGGGGAGGGGCAAGGTAGGAAACCACCTAAGGTCACTCGAAGGTTGTTTATAAAAGCACTAGGAGGGACTGCTGGCGGCGCTGCCGCAGGAGTAGTATTGGGCGGGTTTCTCGCCTCCCAAAAAGATAGGCCCAAATCCTCACCCCAAATCATTTCCCCAGAGGTTCTCGTACCAACACCAAGACCTACCGAGGTGCCACCTGTCAAACTGCCTGCGCAGTACACTGCGCTTTTTGAAAACGCGAACGATACGGAAAAATTGGAAGCAAAAAAAATGGTTGAGGAAGAAATGTTGTTCTATAGGAATAGGGGAGATTATAAAGAGATAGTCGCGCAAAGTAGCGCATGGACGCCAATAGTAAAGGAAGCAGCAACGCTGCTAGGTTTTAGGCACGATTCTCCTGTGCCAAAACTCTTGCCTGCTCTCATTTTTGTTGAGAGCGAGGGAGTCGCAAGCGCAAAAAACCCCAAGAGCGGTGCAGAAGGCCTGTGCCAGATCAAACAAGGTACGGCCAGAGATATGTTCAAGAGATTAATAAGAGAATATGAGAGTAAAAAGAGCGTAGGTATTAAAACTGCGCTTGATAAGATCGCCTTTAATCACGATAGGACAATCAATCTTACTGACCCTTTCACCAATGTCGCGCTTTCTCTTGAGTATTTGGACTTTTCCTTAAACTATTTTCCCAATACTGGTCTTGGTTTTTGGGCGTTCCATCTAGGATTAGGTAATGGGATTCAGGCTGTTGCTGCTTGGGCTGGTATTGGCCTTTTAGAGGGCAAGCAAATGGTAGAAGATATTAAAGTATATGAGCGCGCCGGAGGGGTTTTAGACAAAGTATCAGCGCTTGTGCGTAAGAGTAAACTCAATGTAGTAAACCTTTTAGGTTCGGATGCGGTTGTTGAGAGGCTTAAAAAAATAGATGCGTTCAACGACAATACCGAAAAGTACACCGCCCGCATAGGCGCTGCAGCGATGCTCTTAAGTTAGCCTTTTATTTTTTCTTTCTGGTATAATGTTAGTCTATGGCGCAGCTATTGGGATTGACTTTGCTGTCTTTTTTTATTACAGGTATACTTCTTGTGCCCTTTATAGACTTTCTCTACAAGATTAAGTTCCAGCGCCAAAAACAAAAAACAAAAGATCCATTTAACAGGTACACTCCTGTATTTGACCGCTACAACACTTGGAAAGTAGGAACTCCCTTTGGCGGCGGATTATTGCTTATCGCAGTTATTGCTGTTTTGTCGCTCTGGGCATTTGGTATGTTTTCTGTGGATGTTAAGCCTTGGCAGTTGTTTGTAATACTTTTTACCTTTGTCGGATATGGTGCTTTAGGTTTTTATGATGATCTTAAAAAATTGAGCAAAAGAGAAACCGGATTTTTTGGTATTCGGATGCGGTATAAGTTTCTTATCCAATGGGTTCTTGGCTTGATTATTGCATCGGTTTTATACTATCAACTTGGATATACATTTATTTTTATTCGCGGCATTGGCCTTACAGACTTGGGTTTTCTTTACATTCCGTTTGCTGCGTTTGTTATTGTCTCCTTTGCTAACGCGTTTAACATCGCAGATGGACTCGACGGGTTGGCATCTGGGCTTTTGCTTATCTGTCTTGGTGCATTTCTTGCCATTTCCTCAACGCAGCTTGATAAATCACTTGGTATTTTTGTTGCAGTTCTAATGGGAGCCGCTGCAGCATTTTTGTACTTTAACATATATAGAGCCAGACTTTGGCTTGGCGACGTTGGTTCGCTTTCGCTTGGGGCTACCTTAGGAGTGATTGGCCTTTTGACAGGTAAAATTATTGCTCTTGCTTTTATAGGCGGTGTGTTTGTACTGGAAGTAGGTTCATCAATGTTGCAGCTTTTAAGCAAGAAGTTTTTGGGAAGAAAAATCTTTCCTGCTTCGCCCTTGCACCTTCTTCTTCTTAAACGCGGTTGGGAAGAACCAAAGATAGTCATGCGCGCATGGCTATTGGGGTTTATCTTTGCGATTTTAGGACTCTATATCGCCTTCTTTTAGTTCCTCGGCAAACATGCGTATAATAGGGTATGAAGCATTTTGATATTATTCTCTTTTCCAGCGTTGCTGTATTGTCTGGTTTTGGACTGCTTATGATTTTTGAGGCATCTTCGTTTGTTGCATTCCGCGATTTTTCTGACAAGTATTATTATATAAAAGATCAAAGCGTGTGGATTGTTTTAGGTTTTATCGGGCTTTTATTTTTTTCGATGTTTGATTACCATAAGCTTTATATACTTGCCTTGCCGCTTCTTCTTGCCGCACTTGTACTTCTTATTTTAGTATTTATACCAGGGATTGGTGTGGCCGCGCTTGGCGCGCGCCGCTGGATTAATCTTGGGTTCTTCGTGCTGCAGCCGGCTGAATTTGTAAAACTCGCACTTTCCATTTACCTGGCTGCGTGGTTCTCTTCTAAAGAAAAAGGGAGACTTTTTGCATTTTTGCTTTTGTTGGGAGTTGTAATAGCTCTTATTATGCTTGAACCCGATATGGGTACAGCGGGTATCATTCTTGCTGAGGCCATAGTTATTTACTTTGTGTCGGGTGCAAATATTCTTACCTTTCTTCTTTTTTTTCCGATCATGGGGTTTTTGGGTTATTTACTTATAATTCTTGAGCCATACCGCGCTGCAAGACTAAATGCATTTCTCACTCCGCAAGAATTGCTTACATCATCGTCTTATCACGTTAAGCAAATTTTAATAGCTTTAGGCATGGGAGGTCTTACCGGCGTTGGGCTTGGAAACTCATTGCAAAAGTACGCGTACCTTCCTGAAAACACAACCGACTCGATTTTTGCTATCATTGCCGAGGAGCTTGGGTTTGTCGGTTCGAGTATTGTTATTTTTTTACTTATGGTGGTTGTGTGGCGGGGGCTAACGATTGCGTCGCATGCAAAAGATCAGTTTGGTAAGTTGTTGGCCGCTGGAATTACGACTTTTTTAGGCGTCCAAACTCTTATTAACTTGGGTGCGCAAACAGTGCTTTTTCCAGTTACTGGTGTTCCGCTGCCGTTTATCTCATATGGCGGATCGGCCTTAATTGTTGATATGTGTGCAATTGGTGTATTGCTTAATATCGCTCGCTTTGGGAGGCAAAACAAATGAAAGTACTTATAACCGGTGGTCATCTTTCTCCGATGCTTTGTGTTATTGACGCACTACCAAAAGACACAGAGACACTTATAGTTGGGAGAAAATACCCGCTTGAAGGAGATTCTAGCATCTCGTTTGAGTATCAAACAATGCAAAGTCGTGGTATTCCTTTTTGGCCAATTACAACAGGAAGGCTGCAGCGAAAATTAACAAAACACACGATTCCGTCTCTGCTTAAGATTCCTGTTGGTTTTATTCAGGCATATAAAGCTGTTGTAGACTTTAACCCGGATGTAATAATTTCGTTTGGCGGCTATGTGTCTCTTCCCGTAATTTTGAGCGGAAGGATGCGTGGTGTTCCAGTTGTTTTACACGAACAAACGTTATCTGCCGGTCTAGCCAACAGAATAGGGTCTTTATTTGCAACAAAGGTATGCGTTTCTTGGGAACAATCGAGGAAATTTTTTCCTCGAGCAAAAACTGTGCTCACTGGTAACCCGGTACGAAAATTCTCCATTCATCATTCTTCGTTCATAGATGATCTGGCAGACAAACACCTTCCTCTCCTCTATATCACGGGAGGGAGTGTGGGGTCGCATACGATTAATAAAACCGTTATGCAATGTGTTGGACAATTACTTAAAAAATTTAGGATTATTCACCAAACAGGACAATCCGATAATTCTAGAGATTTTAACACTTTGCTAGATGTTAAGCAAAAGCTCTCGCAACGTCTACAAAAGCGCTACATGCTGACAAAATTTGTGGATGCTTATGATGTTGGTGATATCCTAATAAACGCCGATCTTGTCATTTCTCGCTGCGGTATAAACACGCTTACAGAACTTATGTATTTTTGCAAACCATCCATACTTATACCACTTAACAAAGAACAGGAGGAAAATGCACTTTTTCTTGCAAAGCTTGGGTTGGCAGTGGTACTTTTTGAAAATTTACTCACCCCGCAGTCTTTACTTAAATATATTGAAACACATTATAATATACTTTGTGAAAGCACAAAGCACAGGGAAGAAGCGCAAGGACTTGTCACAAATGATGCGGCGCAACGCATTGTTGCCATTTTAAGCTCTGTAGTGGCAGGTTAAATGCGTATGTGGAAAACAACGCGTACACCCAAAAAGAAACGAAAAAATCGTAGACTGATCTTTGCTGCCGTAAGCATTCTACTTATTATTTTGGCTATTGGGCTAGTTATTATTTACAAGGCAGTGTTTTTCCGCCTTTCTTATATAAGCCCACTTCCGCTTGCTCTATTAGAAAGAGAAGAAAGCAGGAATGATAGACAACGGGAATTTGAACAACTATTAAAACAAGAAAACATACCGGTAAAATCAGTAACTAAGCTATCCGACTCGTACCTTGTGCAGCTTAAAAGCGGAGTGGAGGTTATTTTCTCTTTAGCAAAACCTTTGCAATCGCAAGTTTCCTCTTTACAATTGATCCTCACCAAGCTTACAATAAAGGGTAAAGGTATCGCCCAGGTTGATTTGCGTTTTGACAAACCAACTATTACGGAGCGCTAAATTATGAGTGAAGGAAAAGTTGTTGTCGGCATAGACATTGGAACATCAAAAGTAGCTACCATTATTGCCAAAATTGATGAGTCAGTTAATATTCTCGGAGTTTCGGAAGTTGCGGCCGCAGGAATTAGGAAAGGCCAAATAGTCAATATTGAAGAAGCAGTTAGTGTTATCAATACGTCTTTGGAATCCTCGGAACGCATGGCAGGGTATTCTGCATCGCACGTTATTGCCTCAATCGGTGGCAGTCATATTGAAAGTCTAAATTCGAAGGGAGTAGTTGCTGTTTCTGCGCAGGAAGGGGAAATTACAAAAAGCGATATGTTAAGAGTTGTAGAAGCGGCAAAAGCTATTTCTCTTACTTCAAGCCGCGAAATTATCCACGTTTTACCGCGAAATTATACCGTAGATGGACAAGAAGGCATTAAAGACCCAATCGGCATGACCGGCGTTAGGCTTGAGGTTGATACACATATTGTTACCGCAAACGCTACTTCTGTTCGAAACTTGGAAAAAGCACTCTCTGAAGTTGGCGTTGATGTTGACGCGGTTGTCTTTAACGGCTATGCAAGCGCTCTTGCAGTTCTCTCCGATACCGAAAAAGAATTGGGTGTTGTATTAGTTGATATTGGTGCTGGTACAACTGATATTGCTATTTACGTTGAGGGCGCACTGTCGTACTCGTCTGTATTGCCGATTGGTTCACGGCACATTACCAATGACTTGGCGATTGGGCTTCGCATTTCGCTTGAATCTGCCGAAAAAATTAAGCTCTTTTTATCCCAACCCATGGAAAGCCGGCGAATGATTTCAGCCGAAGAAGAAACTCCAAGAAGAGAGGGGAAGATTGACGTACCAAACAAATCAGATGAACTTGATTTATCAACGCTTGCTCTTCCCGAAGAAATTAGGCGCGTTTCCAAAAAAACACTGATTGAGGGTATTATACGACCTCGACTCAACGAAATTTTTACAATGATTGGTCTTCAAATTAAAAATAGCGGATATGGCGGACAAACACCGGCAGGACTTGTTATAACCGGTGGAGGCGCTAAAACCGTTGGTGCACAGGAAGCAGCAAAGCGAACCCTTGCCATGCCTGTTCGCATTGCAGCGCCGTTAGGACTTAAAGGAATTATTGATGAGGTGCAAAGCCCGGCATTTGCAAGCGCAATCGGTCTTATTTTGTACGGAGCAAGGCTTGAAAGCTCGTCACTGCCGTTTGGGTTTAATTTTCCGCAACTACCATTTGGAAAATTTGGAAAGATTCTCAAACGTATCATTGACTTTATTAAATCCTTCATGCCCTAAACCCCGCACCACTTTCTCGGTTCACAAACATTGAAATGAATAAAATCACTATTTTAGATTTGTTAGTCCGAAATATGTAAACTATTTGTTGCTTGCAAATTAAATTTTTATCTGCTACGATACGGCGGAAACGATGTTAATCAAACCCCAAACCGCAAACTTTGCAAAGATTCGCGTCATCGGTGTCGGCGGCGGAGGCAACAACGCACTTAATTCTATGATTGCCGCAAGCCAAATTCAAGGCGTTGATTTTGTATCTGTCAATACCGACGCACAGGCCCTGCTCATGTGTCAAGCAGCAACGAAACTCCAGATAGGTGAAAATCTTACTAAAGGACTTGGTTCCGGCGGCGAGCCGGAGATTGGCAGGCAAGCTGCTGAAGAGTCGGTTGAAAAAATAAAAGAGATGGTTGAGGGGTCAGACATGGTGTTTATGGCAGCGGGTTTGGGGGGCGGCACGGGAACAGGCGCATCGCCGATTATTGCCAAAATTGCCAAAGAAGCAGGCGCGCTAACCATTGCAGTTGTCACCAAGCCGTTTTCGTTTGAGGGGACGCGAAGGTCGGTTGCAGCAGAGGATGGCATCGAAAACCTTAAGGACAAGGTTGATACCCTAATTGTTATTCCAAACCAGCGTATTTTAGACGTTGTTGATAAAAAATTATCTCTTCTTGAAGCATTCCGTGTTGCGGACTCGGTGTTGTCCCAAGGCGTGCAAGGTATATCAGATTTAATCACTATGCCGGGACTTATTAATGTTGACTTTGCCGATGTGCGAACAATTATGTCCAATGCCGGCTCGGCGCTTATGGGTATTGGTTCGGGCGTTGGTGAAAACAGGGCGCAGAATGCGGCAAAATTAGCTGTTTCGTCTCCGCTTTTGGAAATTTCTATGGATGGCGCGCGCGGGGTCCTTTTTAATATTATTGGCGGACCGGACTTGACGATGAGCGAGGTAGATGAAGCGGCAAAAATTATTGCTGCGGCTGCAGACCCGGATGCCAACATTATCTTTGGTGCAACCATTGACGAGTCCATGCACGATCAGATTAAAATTACAGTTATCGCAACCGGTTTTGACCAGACAAAACAGAAACTTCGATCGTTTGTGTTAGAAGAAAAACAAGAAGAAACTGCGGTTCAGCAAACATCGTCAACGCCGCAAACGCCTGTTCAGACGCCTAAAGTTGAACCCGACGAGGACGTCTTCGACATCCCTGCATTCTTACGCCACAGGAATTAATATGGTACTAAGAGAGCGATTTTTTTCTTTGGCAGCACATACTTTTGTAGAAGCAACTATTTGTTGTGTTCGCGCTGCGCAACACCCACCGAGAATTCCCATGGCAAAAAAAATTGTAGAGCAAATAGCGCTTGCTTCGGCAAGAGCATTTATTAGTATGCCTTCAGGGGCTAGAGAAGGATTGGCAGCAGATAATGTTCGTAAAGTTATGGAAAGAGATCCACGCACAGCAATTGACGTTTTTGGTGCAATAGGAATTGCTGTTGGTGTTAAACCAAGACCTCCACGCTAGATTTTCAGCAGAAATTACTTCATTTTTGTGATACCATAGAAAGCATGCAGGATGGTTGGAATTGGAAACCGTGGTATGAAGTGCTCGCAAAGCCCTCATGGACGCCTAGCGGAGAGATCATTGCTGTTATTTGGTGGATTTTATATCCGATTATTATTATTTCCTACAGCTATGTCTTCTACCGTACGTTTTTTGCACAACGGCGCATACCAAAACACGTTACACTGCCGTTTGCCATTAATCTTGTTGCCAACCTTATGTTCATCGTTTTGTTTTTTGGCGCAAAAGATCTCTTGCTTTCGACATTAGATATAATCATCGCTTTTTTAACGATTCCTTGGAGTATGTTTACTATTTGGCAGTACAACAAACTAATCGCCTTAGTTTTAACACCGTACCTTGTTTGGGTTTTTATTGCAACAATGCTACAAATTTCTATCATGGTTATGAATCCATAAGCGCGTATCTTCTTGAAGTATCTTTTCGTATCGAGTACAATTGAGGCTATGGTAAAGCCTACGTTTAAACCTGTTTCTCCAAAAGTTGATTTTCCAAAGCTTGAAGAAGAGATATTGCTGTTTTGGAAAAAAAACAAAATATTTGAAAAATCTATTGAATCTAGGCCAAAAGAGAAAAAGTGGACATTTTTGGATGGCCCTCCGTTTGTAACGGGTCTTCCCCACTACGGGCATTTGCTTACGAGTATCGCAAAAGATCTCTTTCCCCGATTTTGGACAATGAAAGGGTATAGAGTCCGTAGGGTGTGGGGGTGGGACGGGCATGGGCTTCCGGTTGAAAACAAGGTAGAAAACAAACTCAATATCAAGCGAAAAAAAGATATCGAGGAAGTCGTTGGAGTGGCAAAATTTATTGAGGAGTGCAAAAAGTACGTCACCGAAGTTTCCGGAGAGTGGGAATGGTATGTAGATCACATTGGGCGGTGGGTTGACTTTACACACGCGTATCGAACCTGGGATTTACCATATATGGAGTCGGTTATGTGGGTATTTAGACAAATATACGATAAGGGATTTATCTACAAAGGGCTTCGTGTTTCTCTCTATTGTCCACATTGTGCAACACCAATATCCAATTTTGAAGTTGCAATGGACGCCGACAACTATAAAGACGTTTCTGATCCAGCAACGGTGTATAAGTATCCTCTTAAAAATGAGGAATCGACATACATTTTAGCGTGGTCAACAACGCCGTGGAACAAAATCGTCACGCCCGCATTGGCAGTTAACTCAAAACTAACATACGTAAAAGTTCAGCAAGGAAACGAGCGTTATATACTCGCAAAAGCAACGCTAAAAATGCTCAAAAAAGAACCTTACAAAATTGTAGAGGAGTTTGTGGGGAAAGATCTTATTGGGAAAAAGTTTATTCCTCACTACGATTACTATCCGATTGCAAAAGGCGAAAAAGCATTTGAAATTGTCAAGGGAGATTTTGTTACAGCTGACGAGGGAACTGGTGTTGTAACAATTGCTGCGTATGGGGAGGAAGACTTAAAAGTTATGCAAGAGCAGGGAATCCATATAGAAATGCACCTTGATGAGGAGGGGATAATCAAAGAGAATGTGCCAAGGTTTAAAGGCGTGTACTACCTTAAAGCAAACAAAGCTGTTAACGAGGATCTTTACGCTAGGGGGCTTGTTTACAAAGACGAACAGCTTTCCCACAGCGTGCCTCTTTGTTGGCGCTGCCATACTAGGCTCTACTATGCGCCGCAAAACGCGTGGTTTATCAGTGTCCAAGCGTTAAAAAAGCAGATGAAAAAAACGAACAAGTCGGTTAATTGGGTTCCTGCTCACTTTAAGCACGGCAGATTCTTAAAAAGCCTTGAAAACGCGCCAGACTGGAATATCTCAAGAAGTAGGTTCTGGGGATCTCCGGTTCCTGTATGGGAATGTCCGCCAGCTGACGGATGCGGAGAGTGGTTTGTTCCAGGATCGATTGAGGAACTTGAGAATGAGAGCGGGAAAATAATCACCGATCTCCATAAGCCGGCAATAGATGACATCACTGTTACATGTAAAAAATGTGGAAAAACTGCCAAAAGAGTACCCGAAGTTCTTGATAGCTGGATAGAAGCAGGTTCTGCTTCGTTTGGCGAAAGACATTTTCCATTTGCTAAAACAGAGTCGCTTAAAGCATTTTATCCTCCTGATTTTATTGTTGAATATACAGGACAGATTAGGGCATGGTTCTATGTGCTGCATGTTATTTCGAATGCACTTTATGCGACAGAAGCGTTTAAGAATGTTTTAGTTAACGGCGTAATTTTAGGAACCGACGGGAGGAAAATGAGCAAAAACTACGGTAATTACCCTGATCCAAAACTATTACTGGAAAAATACGGCGGTGATGCGTTGAGATTATATTTAATGAGCAGTCCTGTTGTTCGGGGAGAAGATATTATAATTTCTGAAGAACATTACAGAAACCAAGTCCGAGGAATTTTGCTGATTTTATGGAATGTTTATAACTTTTTTGTTTCTAATGCAAATGTAGATAAGTGGAGACCGCCTCAAAAATTTGTTTCTTCGTCTAATAAATTAGATATGTGGATTCTTTCGAGATTAAAAGGAAATATAGATAATATGAGAAAAAAAGGCTATGAAAAATATGATACTCCAGAAGTGGTGGGGCAAGCATCAATATTTATGAGAGATCTTTCTCTTTGGTACGTTAGAAGATCACGCGACCGGGTTGGTCCTTCTGCAGATGACAATGAAGATAAGCGGGCTGCACACTTTACTCTGTGGACGGTTCTAACAGAATACTCAAAGGCATTAGCGCCGCTTATTCCATTTATTACTGAGTCAATATATAAAAATCTCACAGGAAAAGAATCTGTGCATTTAGAATATTGGCCATCACTTAACGATAATCTAAGTAATCCAGATCTAGAAATAGAAATGGATTTTGGAATGAAATTAGCTTCAAAAATTCATTCGTTAAGAAAAGAACACAATGTAAAAGTTCGGATTCCACTTAAAAGACTATCATATACAGCTCCTAAGAAAATTGAAGATACAATCGAAAAAATTGTTAAATCAGAAGTAAATATTTATGACGTAATTTATAAAGGAAAGTCCGAAGAAATAAATATTGAAGGTGATTTCAGCGAGAAAAATCAAGATATTGAAGCAGGGAAAGCACGCGATATAATTCGGCAAATTCAACAAGAGCGGAAAAGGCTAGGGACTGCTCTTGATTCCAAGGTTAATGTAACTATCAAAGATTGGCCTTTGGCATTTGAAGAGACAATAAAAAAAGAAGCACTAGTTAGAACACTTATAAAAGGTGATCTTTTTCACATACAACCCGCATGAGTAACAGACTGCTGTCCCAAATTGACATATCGCTTTTTCTTCCTGTTGTTGTTCTCGTATCATTTTCTCTAACGACGCTTTTTTCCATGGATATTGATTTTTTTAAGAATCAATTATTCTACATTCTTGTATCATTTACTGTTTTTATTTTTTTCTCGCATAGCAATATAAAAATTTTTCAGTATTACTCACTATTGCTTTATATTGCATCAATTGTTCTTCTTATTCTTGTTTTAGTTCTTGGCGCCGAAACCCGTGGCGCTGTGCGCTGGATTGATATTTTTGGATTGCGTATCCAATTTTCGGAAGTCCTTAAGCCGTTTTTGGCGCTGTCGCTTGCTGGCTTTATAGGTAGAACAGAGAGACGCGATTTACGATTTTTGCTTCTAGTTTTCTTTTTTTCCCTGCCAGTTGGTGTGTTGATCTTTTTACAGCCGGATCTTGGAAATGCAATCATTTATTTTGGCGTGCTTTTTGCAACTTTAATTGCTGTTGGTTTTCCCAAACGATGGTTTTTAGCTGGGTTTATCATCTTAGTTCTTGCAAGCCCAATTCTGTGGCATTTTTTGCATGATTATCAAAAGCAGCGGGTACTGACATTTATCAATCCCATGCAGGATCCACTTGGTACATCGTATAATGCAGTGCAGTCAATTGTGGCGGTTGGTTCAGGGATGGTGATTGGTAAAGGGTTGGGGGAAGGAACGCAATCGGGGCTTCGTTTTCTTCCCGAACGGCATACTGATTTTATTTTCGCAAGTCTTTCGGAAGTGTTTGGATTTATCGGCACAGCAATTGTTGTTATCACGTTCGGATTTATTCTCTACCGCATTTATGCGCTTTTTAACCATGTTGACGATAGAGCAAGTAGAGTGTTTGTTGCTGTATCGTTTTTTCTTATTCTTGTACAATCATTTGTAAATATCAGCATGAATATAGGTATTTTGCCGGTTGTTGGCGTGACTTTGCCATTTGTTTCCTTTGGCGGCAGTTCCATACTTTCCAATTTTATTATACTTGGCATGCTTTCCTCACTTAAAACGCGCGAAAAGTTACAGCAGGTGCTGGAAATTAAGTAATTGCTTTGATATAATCTATTATCTTTATGATTATGTATAACTTAACGGTTTTTGATTTCACGGATAAAGATGTATCTGTGTAATCCAAAGTAGAGCCTTATGGGATGCACGCGGATGAAAAAAATCCGCGTTAATCCAACAACAAGAAGGTTTCATTCGCAATCTTTTTTTATGAGTTACGCTATTATTCAAACAGGTGGGAAACAATACAAGGTATCTGAAGGTGATACCATCACGGTTGAGTCAATTGCTGAAAGGCCCAATGAAACAGTGCAGTTCGATAATGTCCTTTTGTGCGTAATGGAGGACGGAAAGGTTCTTGTTGGTTTGCCAACGGTAAAGCATACGGCAGTTATTGGAAAAGTTGTCAATCACATTCATGGACAAAAAATTAGGGTTGCAGTGTTCCATGCTAAAGTGCGACACAGAAAAGTTCGGGGGCATAGACAGCGGCTCACCGCGGTTCGGATTGAAAAGATTGTAACCACCGCGTCAAACCCAGCACCGTCTGGTGCAGGGTCAAACACGGCTGCGGCCAAAGACGCTGTTAGGAAACCTGTTCGAGCTAAAAGCAAACAGAAAAAAGCAATGGTTGCAAAATAATCCTTGACATTCGTGAAAATCCCTACTACAATGTAGGCGTTTTCACACAAGATAATGTGAGTGAGACAAAACTTTAACAATGTCTGATCTCACGGATTAAAATCTATCTGTGTAATCCAATGGAATGCCCTTACGGATAAACACGGATAAAAAATCCGCGTTGATCGAAAGATAATAACAATGTTTCACTTACTATATATAGTATGGCGCATACAAAGGCACAAGGAGCAGTAAAAGGAAATAGGGATTCAATTGCAAAACGCTTAGGTGTGAAGCTATATGCCGGAGAAAAAGCAATATCGGGTAACATCATAATTCGGCAAAAAGGCAGCAAGTTTTTTGCCGGACGCGGCGTTGATACTGGGAACGACTACACGCTCTTTGCAACAACAGACGGTGTTGTGAGATTTCGTACGTTGCGCGGAAAAAAATACGTTGAGGTGCTGAATGGATAATCAAGAAGAACAAATTTTTGAATTGGATATTACGATTTTGCAAACAAATCCTTTGCAACCAAGGGGAATTATTACGCCGGAATCTTTAACTGAACTTGTTGATTCTATTCGTGAGCAGGGAATTTTAGAACCGCTTGTTGTAGCAAAGACGCCTGCCGGATATCAAATAATTGCCGGAGAACGGCGACTTCGCGCCGCTAAGATACTAGGCATGGCAAAAGTTCCTGTTGTAGTTAGGGAGACAACACCGCAGGGCATGCTTGAGATGTCCATTGTTGAAAATGTGCAGCGTGAAGATCTTAATCCGATTGAGCGGGCGCTTGCATTTAAACGTCTTATCGAAGAATTTGGGCTAGGTACAAACGAGGTTGCAAAACGCGTTGGAAAGAGCTCGCCGACAGTCTCAAATACTATTCGATTACTTTCCCTTCCAGATGCTATAAAAGACGCCTTGGTTGCCGGTGTTATCACCGAGGGGCATGTGCGACCCCTTATTTCTCTTGGTGACCCGAAGCTTATGCTTGATCTTTTCAAGAAAATATTACGTGAGAATAGTACGGTTCGCCAAACAGAAGAGATTGCTCGGCAAGTAAAAGGAGAAGTGCAAAAGAGAGAAGAGCATGCCGGCGTAAAAACACAGCTTTGGGTTCCGGAACTTGATGAGATGGGTAAAGAGATTGAGGGAAAAGTTGAAGGAGTTGACAAGGTACAAATGTTTCAATCTCGAAGCATGGCACGCATCACAATTGTTGTTCGTGGCAATCCACAAGAAACAACACCAGTGATGAAAAAAATTAAAGACTTGCTTGTTACCGCGTAATTACTACTTTTGGTAGGGATTTTTTACAAGCCTCATTCTATTTAATGGCCAATATACAAAGAGTGATTTTCCGATAATTTCGCTTTTTTTAACAAAACCCCACTGTCTGGAGTCAGAGCTGTGCAGCCTGTTGTCTCCCATGACAAAGTAGGAATCGTTGGGTACGGTAATAGACTCGCCTTCGGCTAAAAACGATCCTTCAGATGTTTGTACGTAATTTGGCACATACTCGCTTTGATCTAATTTCTGACTGTTTATGTACACTTCTCCGCTGCGAAGCGAAATCGTATCGCCTGGGATGGCAATAACCCGTTTAATAAAATCTTTGTCTGGTTCTGTTGGTGATTTGAACACTACGACGTCGCCTACTTTGGGGTTTTCGAAATGGAGAATAAAAATATTTGTAAGTACGTATTCTTTATCCTCAAATGAGGGAAGCATAGAAGCGCCATTCACCTGAAAAGGCCGAAAAAAAAAGATATAAATAACTAAAAAGACAGATGCTGCAAGAAGAATAGTCTGCGCGATATCTAAGATGAATGCCCAGATTTTGCTTAAAAATCCCATATGCACTATTCTCGCAATCAAACCTAATTTTGTCAACCGTGAGTATTTGTGGTAGTATGATTGAAACAATGGACAAGTAGCTCAGCCGGTTAGAGCGCTTCGTTCACATCGAAGAGGTCACAGGTTCGAATCCTGTCTTGTCCACAAACGTAGGATATGTCCTAATCCGTACACTTCATGTCAGTCCAAAATAGAAATGTCACCCCCTAATAGGGAGTATTCTTTTTTTCCAGGGATGATCTGGTGGTGGTTTGTAATTAAGGGTATGGGTTGTGAGGATAATCGGTTGTTTCATCCGTTGTTTCTTCGGTCTTCCAGG
>JACQKQ010000031.1 GCA_016204465.1 Candidatus Levyibacteriota bacterium | reverse complement strand
TAATGAAAGTTTTTATTGATACCAGCGCTTTCATAGCTCTCATCCTCAAGGATGAAACTTTTCATCAAAAAGTGGTAAATCAATATAGCATATACAAAAAAGGCAGGGTCAGACTCACTACTTCCTATTATATTCTCGATGAGCTGTACACAAGATGTTTATATAGAGCAGGAAGTCATGGTGCAAAATTAGCAATCAAATTAATTAAAGAGGCCATCGAATCAAGCGAACTAACCGTATTAGATATAGATTCTCACATTTTCCAAGAATCTGAGAAACTATTTCTTAAATTCTCTGATCACAAAATCTCCTTTACTGATGCAACCTCATATACTCTCATTAAAAATTTTTCTCTCGATGAGATTTTTACCCTGGACGATGATATTAAAAAGCTTCGGATTAATACCTCATTTTAAACTCGATTTTTTGTGGGTGGTAATGGGATTGAACCATTGACCTCTTCTTTACCTGCCCTTCCGAAGTCCCGCCCTGGCGGGACGAAGGAGGGTCAGAGAAGCGCCGGAGTACCAGTCGGTACCCGGCTGCCAGGTACAGTCTTGTACCTGGCGCTCTACCAGGTGGGCACGGATAGAATCGAACTATCCACCTCTTCTTTATCAGAGAAGCGTTCTACCAAAGAACTACGTGCCCGGCTTAGGCAGGCGCTATCAGAGACGCGCCGGAGTACCAGTCGGTACCCGGCTGCCAGGTACAGTCTTGTACCTGGCGCTCTACCACTGAGCTAACCACCCGATTAGCTATAGCGATTCTAGCAAAAAATGAGGAGATTAACAAAGTAAGGCTACTTAATAAGATCCCAGACTTCCTGGGGGACCATGTCTTTTTCAAGTTGTTGTTGGTCTCTTTTGGATTGATACCATACCAGGCACTGAAGAAGAATCTCCTGGATAAGACGCAACTTTTTAATCTCCCATAAAAGCTTCTCGCTTTTTGTCGGATGATTTCGAACTAGTTCATAGAAGAGCTGCTCTAATTGACGCAGTCGATTACTGATTGCCTGGTATGTCGCAATAATTTTCCATTGCCGGGATCGACGTTGATAAGAACGAAAGCGCCGCAGATTCTGCCACTCACCGGCTCGAATCTCTACATCCAAATCCATCTCCTTCTCAGAAAATCCCGATTCGTCACGCTCGTCCTCCCATTCAGATGTCTCTCCTCGTTCATTTTCCATAGTTTGTATTACTTTTTTCTTAACTTCTTAAGCGCTAAACCGCCACCTGCAGTTAGTAACCCTAGAGCAAACAATGCTTCACCACTTCCTGTTGCTGCCATAACTATTAAACCAATTGCCCCAGCTATCACTCCCCCTTTTACTGCCAGGTCTTCAATTCCCCTTTGTTCTCCCTCAACTCTTTGCATAATAGTTTCCCTTCTTCAATCTCTGCAACCGCTCAACATTAACAATCGTTTCTTTTATGGTGCCGCCCAAAAATCTGTTGCCTCCGCCACTCGAACGAATGCGTTATCAATCATATCTGTACTTCTATACTCTCTATTTGCCTCTTTCATATTTGATATTTACTATTTAGGTACTCATTATGATATCATACAGAGTAAGGGAAAACAAGGAACATGGAACTTGTCATCGGCCTTGCTATTTTAATCTACTCCGCAATTTTGCACGAAATCGCGCACGGGTTCGTTGCCGATCGGCTCGGTGATCCAACCGCCAGGCTTTCCAAAAGATTAACGCTTGATCCGCGTCCGCACATTGATCCGTTTATGAGCATTCTTCTGCCGCTTCTTCTTATTGTGAGCGGCTCGCCGGTTATCTTTGGCGCGGCAAAACCCGTGCCTGTTGACCCGTTTAACCTTAAGGAGGGCAGAAAAGACCTTGCTCTCGTTTCCCTTGCAGGCCCGCTGACAAACATTCTTCTTGCCATTGCAGCATCGCTTCTTTACCGCTTCCTCGACTGGATTCCAGTGCTTATTCCTGGCTTTGTTGGCTTTTTTTTAATCACTATTATGCAATACAACGTACTTTTGGCTGTCTTTAACTTGTTGCCAATTCCGCCGCTTGATGGCTCGAAAGTCTTTGCCATGCTTCTGCCAGATAAAGAAGCCCGCGCCTATTTATCACTTGGGAGCATTGGAATATTTATCCTTTTTTTCTTGTTGTTATTTCCCATAGATGGGTTTTCGCTTGGGAAATTTATCTTTGATCTTATGTCATTTGCGCAATCACTTCTTTTGCCGTATTGACAAGCCGTTTTTCATTTTTTATACTATTTCTGTTCTTTGGTATTGGAGGTAAGTGGAAAATTTTCCTCCACAAATTCATTGGGTTTGAGGTAGTTCGATGTTACATCGGACGACAAGGCAAAGTTGCTTTTGTCCGAGGATAAAGGCACAGCCTTCCTATTAGCAAATCCTGGGGAAATACCACCTACGCTCGGTACCAAAGACAGGCTTTATTTTAACTTTTCTGTTTCTTTGTGATCGGTTTTCTTTCGGCAGTGCCGACAGTACTTCTTTAGCACTAACTTATCTGGTGTATTCAACTTGTTTCGCTGCGTTAGATAATTTCGATTTTTGCACACCGAACACACCAAGCCAATTGTCATTCTATGTCCGCCTTTTTTAGCCATATATTTTTTCCTCCTTTCGTTTAAAGAGCCCGGGACGAGGATCGAACTCGTGCTCTAGCCCTTACCAAGGGCTTGTTTTACCACTAAACTACCCGGGCACTTCGCTGCGCTCGGCGTAAACTAGTTTACCCTGAACGTAATGAAGGGTGCTGAGTGAGAGATTTGCACTCCCGTAGCCCTTTCGGGCGCCTCGTCTACAGCGAGGTGCGATTGACTACTCCGCCAACTCAGCTAGTTTACATTGAGCTCGTCGAAATGAGCCGACTGTCGGATTCGGACCGACGACCTGCTGTTTACAAAACAGCTGCTCTACCACTGAGCTAAGCCGGCTAGAGAGTAGCTTCCATTTTACCATGCTTATCCAAAGGTGGCAACAATTGCAAAAGAACTTGAAGCGATATATAATATCTTCTGAACTTAGGGACGTGGTGAAACGGTTATCACAGCAGTCTCCAAAACTGCTTTTCCCCGTTCGAATCGGGGCGTCCCTGCTGATATATTTTGATATATTTCCTCCTGTTGACAAATGGCTATTTATGGTATAAAATAGCCATATTATGGCACAAACGATACGCATTACTATTACTCCAGAGATTGAAAAAGCCCTACAAGTTTTGCGCCGGGCAACTATGGGAACACTTAATACTACCGAGCTTATAAAAATGTCTGTAGGCGAACTTGCAAAGATAAAAACTGCTGATAAAGAAAAGGAGGATTTGAGTCCAGATGAATTAGATGCATTATCGGCTCGACTGTTTTACGAATGGGCTAAGGAAGATGGATCTCTTGATGTAGATAATATTGCCCACCCCGAAAAGCTGAAGCCATTTATTCCAAAACCTTATGTACGAACTCGTTAGTACAAGGTTTCCTTTTGCAAATGATGCAGATAAGGGAAAACCTCGCCCTGGTTTTGTTATTTCTCCTCCACTAGGAAAACACCAACAAGTGATTGTTGCATATATTACGACCCGACTGGATGAACAATTGGAAACAGATATAGTCCTTGATCCTGCTACACCATATTTTATCTCGACAGGACTTGTGCAAAAATCGCTCGTAAAATTGCACAGAATAAGCACATTTCAACCTATCGCTTTAAAAGAAGGTCAAGGCTCCCTCCCCGATGAACTTATTCCGCAGTTAAAGAGAAAGTTGATGAAAGTTTTTAAGCTAAAATAAATTTCTGATTTTCAAAATAAAAGGTTCCAACATAGTTGCTTAAGGCCTGCTACGTTCAGTTCACTTCGTTCATGAACAGAGCAACTCCTCAAATACACGAGGGCTTCTGCTATAATCCTCACTATATGGTGAAAGCAATCATTCTCGATGTAGACGGTGTTATCGTTGGGGACAAACAAGGTGTTAATTTTCCCCTTCCTGCAGCAGAAGTGATCCAAAAACTGAAAGAGATCCACAAAAGAGGCATCCCCATTATTTTGTGCACGGCAAAATTTGGCTTTGCAATTCTTGAGATAATTAAACAGGCGGAATTGAACAATCCGCATATTACCGACGGCGGCGCGCTTATTACTAATCCGCTCGAACACAAAATTATCAAAACCCATGTCATTAAGAAGCACATCGTGAAAAAGCTAAGTGCACTTTTTATCAAGGAAAATATTTACCTTGAAATCTATACGCCAAAGAATTATTACGTTCAGGAATCACAAGTGTCGAATTTTACAAAAAAACGCACAGATCTTTTGCAAAAAGAGCCAATACTTGTTACATCATTACATGCGATTGCGGAAAAAGGACAAATTATCAAGCTCATTTCGTTTACGAGAAATGATGACGACATACCGCGTATCGAAAAAATACTACGGCAGTTTAATAACATGATTACCTTTATTTGGTCAAGCCATCCATACATTGCGCCTGCTCGGCCGGGCATTATTACAGCGCCCAATGTTTCAAAAGAACATGCTGCGAAAGAAGCAATTGAAAGCTTGGCTTTGTCTTTTGATGAGGTTCTTGGCGTTGGCGATGGCGCAAGCGACTGGAAATTTATGCAGCTTTGCAAATATGCCGCAACGCTTGAAAACGCAGATAAACAAATAAAAGCATTGGTAAAAACGAAAGGTGAAGGAAATTATATTATCGCTCCTCACATCAACGACAACGGTATTCTTTCGATATTCCGCTATTTTTCTCTGTAAGTATTTGGCTAAGTATAGGTAGCTTCTGATTTCTTTTGTTCTCTTGTCTTCACCAAATTGAGCGGTTATACTAAATGCCATATGCTCACAAAATCCGATTTGACAGAAATTAGAAAAGTTATCCGCGAAGAAGTTGAAAATGAAGCACAAGCAATTAAAGATGCTCTTGGGGCAGATATTACAATGTCGCGAATGAGAATACAATCGGAGATTAACGAACTCAAAGATAGAATAAAAAATCTCGAACTTAGAGTTACAAAGATGCATAAGGAGCTAAAAGAAGAAATTAAAACAGTCTCCCATGTCCTTGACAAAGACAACATGAAAACACTAAAGCGCGTTGAAAAACTTGAAGACCACCTCGGCCTTGCCCAACCGTAATAACATATCCATAATCACCTTTTCTCTTGACTTCTTGCTCCAGCTGTACTATATAAGAGATAGTAGGAGTAAACATGGCCATCGAACCTTTTCGGCCTGCCCCAAGCGAAACTGCTTACTGGCTCGAACACAGAGACGGAAGCACTCCTAGTTCCACAATACTACACCCTAGCTTCCTTACCCTAGTGTCGCCAGGCGATCTTTATTTAGATGTGGGGTGTGGGTATGGCAGAATTACACATCAGCTTGAAAAAAGAGGTGCGAAAACTGCTGGCATTGATCTAAATTTTAAAGAGCTTCGCTTGGGTCATCAATCTTCTCCAAATGTTCTCTTTGTGCAGGCATACGGAGAACAGATTCCCTTTCAAAATGAACAATTTGACGGCGCTGTCATGCTTGGTGTTCTTGGAGCGGTAGGCATAGAAGCGCGAAGAAAAATATTTGCTGCAACAGTTAAAACACTTAAACCAGGTGGTCTTCTATACGTTGCTGAATTTGCAATGATCTACGATCCCGCAGTAACAACGCGTCTCGACAATGTTCCCTGGACAGACGTGTATCGGCGAGATAATCAGGTTACTGGCGAGTACGGAAGTGTTGTCGTACACAACAATGATGGAAGCACCCATTTTGTTGGGCACCATTTTACCTATGACGAGTTTTTGTTTCTTTTTCGCGGTGCCGGCGTCGCACCGATTGCGAGCGAAAGAGTTGCTGTGCAAAGTAATGTGAGCGGTGCAACTCGAGACACATGGACGATGTGGGGTCACAAAGCAAGATAGCATAGAGCATATGCGAAACTTTAATATCATTCTTTCCATTCTTTCCCTCAACGCGTTTTTGACGATTGTTGAGCGGTTGTCGTTTACCGGCGCAATCAGACTCCAGCCCTACGACTTTTTGCGACTCCACGAAATTATCCAAATGACGATTTTTATTTTGGTAAGCGTTATTGGACCATTCCTACTTATCAAAATCATGTCGAATAATTTTGCGCTGCTCAAAGACACAAAAGGCACGCTCTATGCTGTTCTCTTTGTTGCAGGAACATACTTTTATGGCCTTGGCGAAGGGTTGCACGAAGTCGCAAGCGCGCTGTTTAATACCTACTGCAACACAGAAGTCATCGAGTCGACAATGTGCGGGAGCATGTTTGTTAATGACTACTACACCGGCAACGTTTATTTTTTTGTTGGACTGTTGATGATTGATATTGCATTATTTTTGATAGAACGCCGCAATCCGCAGAAAAAAGTAACGGGCAAGCAACTCGCCATTGTGCTTGCAAATAGCCTTGTCTTTACCTTGACGTTTATCGCGTACGCCGCGTTTGACAAAGTATCGGTAGGACTGCTATTCCTTATTCTTTCAATGATCGTTGCAAATGGGTTCTTACTGACAAGTAACGCAAAATATCGGCTATTGCCGTTTACGCTCTATGCTTCGGTTGCCTATACATTAGCAACAATTGCCACGGCAATTATTCGATTCTATTGAACTTAGAGTATTGCAAAACTCAAAAGCCCCAAGCTTGCCCCAAGCAGCATACCGCCGACAACATCCGCAATCCAGTGCTCCCCCAGGTATATTCTGCTAATAAACATAGATATATCATATATTATTAAAAGCAAGATAAAGATCAACTTATGTGTTCGAGAGAGTCTTTTTGATTTCACAAGCATTAGCCCAATTAAAGTTGTGATAAAGGCTGCCCTACCCGCGTGGCCCGAGGGGTAGGAAAATTCCTCGCGAATGTAGAATTGGGGAAACTCAATGAGTTTCTTGGTACGAAGCATAAACTCCGGTGGCGGAAGCTGGTCAACAAACGCCTTGCCAAAAATCTCAATCGCGTGAAACAGGCCGTAAAAGAAAACTGTAAAGATTCCCCTAATCTTTCGGTAGAAAATAAGGAGCAGGAAAAGGAAAATTGTCACCGGCTCAAAATGTCCAATAAGGCTTAAAAAAGAGAATAAATCATCGAGCCGTGCTGAAACGTTGTCCTGGAGACGCACTGTAGTGTCGAAATCAAATTGTACAAAAACTTCCCTGGCAACAAGGTAGGAGAAAAAAAAGAAAAGCGCAAAAATAAAAATTCCAAAACCCGCAACGGTGATTCTCTGCTTCATCGTAGTGTTTTTAGTATAGCAAAAGTAAGATCCTTTTGGTAATTATCGTGATGAACGACTCCATGCACCACGTCATAGGTATTCTATCTCTGATACAAACCAGTGAACCAGTGTTATCCACACGCATAAGGAGAACACGTTGTCTGGTGGAAATTGTAAACCCTCTATAGTATCCATCGCCATCTTTAGAAGAAATACTAAATACGTCCCTACGTTTACTATCCTTATCTATTTCGTAGACCGTAACCGTAACTTCTCTGCCAAGCTTTTTGTTCCCAAACTGTACTTCAAAGAAAGGTTTTTCCACTCTTCTTGTAAGCGATGTCCCCTTAAGGCGGTCTATCGTGAGGATGCTAAGCGCACCCCTATCCTCCTGTTTTAATCCGCATACTGCGTTGCTGCTTCTCTCGTCAATCACGATAATTTCTCCCCTTTTTAACGACTCACGTATTACATGTGTTAACGTAACCCTGCCAAAAAGGTCAAGCGCACTTCCCGAAACACCATTCTTTACTCTAAATAAGTTAGGTATCTCGTCAAGACCTCTCACCATGTTTGCTATTTCAAGTGTCTCTCTATACAAATTCTCCACTGGCCTGAATGCTTCTATGCTCATTAAGTAAGTGATTCTATCAGATTTGCTCTACAGCTTCAAATCTTTGAGGAAGTCGCGGAAGAGGCCGTTGATGTCGGGGTGCTCAAGCGCAAGCTCAACAACTGTTTTCATATACTCAAGCTTATTTCCTGTATCGTAGTACTTCCCACCCTTTATTTGGGCAGCCAGTACCCGTTTACCATCAGCAAGCATTAGCTTGAGTGCATCATTGTAGTAAAGTTCCTCGCCCTCCTTCAGCCGCTCAAAGGCCTGATCCAAATAAGAAAAAATGTCAGGCGTAAAGATAAATCCCGACACGTTTGCAAGATCCGAGGGCGCTTTTTGTTTCCCCGGTTTTTCGATAATTACATTTGCGTCTATCAACCCCTCTGCAATCTGTTTTCCTCCGGCGAATCCGTAACGGTCGTAATCCTCATCCTTTACCGCCTTAACGCTTCCTAAGACAGAACAACCGTACTTTTCGTAAATTGCAATCATCTGCTTGAATCGTGAGGGCGAAGCCAAAATAAAATCGTCGCTCCAGGTGTAAATAAAGGCTTCATCGCTTCCGATAAGGTGGCGAACATTCAGAAGCGGCGTGCCGTTTCCATAAGGACCCTTTTGCCTAACGTAGACAAAATTGGCCATGCGGGAGATGTTTTCAACCTGTTCTAAAAGAGGCTGCTTTTTCTCCCCGCCGAGCCTAAGGTTTTCGATTAAATCTAAATTTGCGGCGTCAAAATGATCCTCGATGGTACGCTTATGGTAACCGGTAACTAAAATTATGTCGGTAATGCCCGCATCAACCAATTCTTCCACCACGTACTGAATGACTGGCTTATCCACAATTGGAAGCATCTCCTTAGGCATTGCCTTGGTCTGGGGAAGAAAGCGGGTACCAAAGCCCGCTGCTGGGATAACTGCTTTACGAATTTTATTCATGCGTTACCTTATTCTACCCTTGAAGCCCTTTACATGTCAAATGAAATCTGCTAAAATGACGGATGCATGCGAATGGTATTAGTCCGAATGAATGCGAATATTCGGATACATTCGCAGTATTTATATTCGGATACATTCGTATGACAGGACCGCTAACTTTTCTTTCACAAACACGAGAAGAATTAAAGAATGTAACGTGGCCGACTGCAAATGAAGTTATAAGGCTAACATTTACCGTCGTTGCAGTCAGTCTTGCAGTGGGATTGTTTATCGGCGCACTCGACTTTATATTTATAAAAATAACTGAAAGCTTGGTAAGATAAATATGGATAATCAGGCGGCAACACAACAGTCAACGCAGGCAAAACAAGCAGCAGAAAACGCATCAAAAGAGCCGAAGTGGTATATTGTCCACACCTACTCCGGACACGAGGATAAAGTTTCAAAGTCGCTTAGGCAGCGCGTCGAATCCATGGGGTTTGTTAACCGCATCTTCGATATTATTGTCCCAACACGCAACACAATTAAGGTATCGCAAGGCAAAAAGGAAACGGTCAAGGAAAAAATTTTTCCCGGATACGTGCTGGTAAAGATGATCTTAGATGACGAATCATGGCTTCTGGTACGGACAACTCAAGGGGTTACAGCATTTATTGGAGCGGGGAACAAACCAACGCCTATTTCCGAACAGGAAGTCGAGGCAATCAAGAAGTTTATGCAAACCGAAGAGCCGCTCTATAAAGCAACGTTTAGCGTTGGCGAGGCAGTCAAAATTGTTGACGGCCCGTTTGCAGACTTTTTAGGAACAATTGACGAGATTGACCAAACAAAAGGAAAACTCAAGGTGCTTGTGAGCATTTTCGGCCGAGAAACTCCGGTTGAGCTTGACTTCTTGCAAGTCGCGAAACTCTAAATGGGAATAAGGAATTATGAATTATGGAAAATTCTCCAGATGGCGGGCCCTAATTCCTAATTCGTAATTCATAATTCACAACGTAAAATGGCTAAAAAAGTAAAAACCATCATCAAACTAAACATCCAGGCAGGTGCGGCAACGCCTGCTCCGCCTGTTGGACCGGCACTTGGGCAGCATGGACTGCCGATTATGGAGTTTGTCAAAGCCTTCAATGAGAAAACGGCCGAGCAAAAAGGGACGATTCTTCCAGCGGTCATTACCGTCTACGAGGACAGAACCTTTTCTTTTGTGGTAAAGAAACCGCCGGTTTCGGAGATGATTAAAAAAGCGATTGCCCGTGAAAAAGGAGCCCAAAAGCCGGGCAGAGAAACTGCCGGGACGTTAACGAAAACGCAGGTTGAAGAAATTGCGAAGGCAAAACTGGACGACCTAAATGCCAACACAGTTGAAGCAGCCATGAAGATCGTCGAGGGAACTGCAAGATCAATGGGAGTACAAGTGCAATAAACAAATGACAAATAACCCAATAAACAAATCAATGCAAAAATTTCTCAATATTTGAAATTGGTAGTATTGGTTTATTGGTAGTATTTCGCGACTGAAAGGAGCGACTGTGGGTAAAATTAGAGTAAAAACACTCGGAGACGAGAGTTTAGAACAATCGCAAAAAAAAGAAGCCCGCCTTGCCCGAGAAGCGAGGCAGGCCAAGAAACGGCAAGAAAAAAAGCGGACTGCCAAGGCGCCGGGACTTAAGGGCGGCGAAAGAGTCGTTGCCGTTGGGCCAACCGAGGAAGAACAGGCAAAGCTTGAAGTACCAACACCACAGGAAACAAAAGTAGAGAAAGTAGTAAAAGTAGCAAAGAAAGAGAAGGAGACAAGACATACGCGCAAACGGGGAAGAAAGTACCAGGCTGTTGCGGAAATGGTGGATAAAAACAAACGATATTCCCTTGGACAAGCACTTGAACTTCTCCCCAAACTTCGGCTGGCCAAATTTGACGAAACGGTTGAACTTCATATCAATACAATCGAAACCGGCCTTTCCGGCAATCTCTCCTTACCGCATGGATCAGGCAAGAAGGTTCGGGTAGCAATAGCCGATGAAAAACTCATTGCCGATATTGAAAAAGGAAAAATAGAGTTTGATATTCTCTTAGCCACACCAGAAATGATGCCAAAGCTTGCCAAAGTCGCCAAGTACCTTGGACCTCGGGGGCTGATGCCAAATCCCAAAACAGGCACTATAACCCAAAAACCAGAGGAAGAAGCAAAAAAATATGAGGCCGGCGCGCTTCGGTTTAAGACAGAGCAGAAAGCACCAATTATTCACTTAACAATCGGCAAACTCTCCTTTGGAGAGAAAAAGCTCTCGGAAAATATTAAAGCAGTATTTTCGGCCATTCAGGCAGGCAAAATCAAAAACGCAACGTTAAAGTCCACCATGAGCCCGGGAATAAAATTAGAGGTTGTAAACACCTGATTCATCATGATGTGACGGCGCAGCCTCGGGATGCAACGTATAATCTCCAACAAAGACATCTGTAAAGAATGAACTCACACTTCTGATATAACTATGCTAAACTAGATCAATATGTCAGATCTCTTAACTGCTCCAAGAGGCGAATTGATTCAGTTGATTTATGAACTAACAGAGAGGATTGAGATTTTGGAAAGTGAACTTGCCAG
>JACQKQ010000025.1 GCA_016204465.1 Candidatus Levyibacteriota bacterium | reverse complement strand
GCTTGGATAATGTCTTCCCGCTCTGCAATTTCGTTTAGGTGTTTGTGCAGAAAGTCAAACAGCAAGTGCTCTTTTTTCGTAAACTCAACGTTACTCCCCTGCGTACTTGCCCGCGTTGCGATTTTTTGCTCAATATGCTTGACAAAAAGCGGATTAAAAAGTTTTGCCTCGTTGACCAACCCTGTATCCCACAAGTATCGTGCCCTTTGCTTTTCATCGCCTAAAACATTCTCCCCTTTTGCAATTTTTTTGAGGATGCTTTGTTCGTCTGTTTTAAGGCTTTCCCACAATTCTTCAGATTGTAGGACAACCCGCTCGTCTTCGTACAAGTTTTGCCACAAGTTCTCTTTATTGTAAATCTCCCCTTTCTCGCGCAGTACAATAAGTCCGTATTGCAGGTACTGGATGTGTCCGTCAACAAAGGTAAAAAAAGCGTGCTCAAGTTCTTGCGAGATGTTGAGCTTATACATGTTTTTATATGCAGCAAAAACTATCCCCGTGTCTTTGTGCGATGTCGGCGTTATAAACATCGTGTGGGCAAACGCAGATATGGATGCCTTTTCAAATACGCTAGGCGCAAGCTCGCCAAGACTTCGGTAGCTTGTGAATACGTACGAGAGCGTATAGTGCGTTGCATCGCGAAGCCCCTTGAGGTTGTCAAAAAAAGCAGGAGTAACGACGTCTTTAATGCGATCAAAGCGGACAAAGAAAATTGTCGGCACGATGTTATAAGCAATAATTGTTGCAATGCTTTTTCGAATATTTTCAAGGGTGAAAAATAGGTCTTTTAGCTGAATACTATTGTTGAAGTAGTTTTCTATCTGCCCTTTTGTTTCTTTAGACAATGATGAGTCTTGTACCGCATCTGCAATGCGCTTAAGAGTTAACGTCCAAAACGGAAATATGTCTCGCTCGACAAGGTCGGTTAAATCAACGTGGATGAATAAATGCTCTTTCCCGTCGTTGAGGTATGTTTTTTTTATTTCAGGATTGTAAAGAAAAAAGCGCAAGAACTGGTTAATGCCAACTCGCTTCATGCCAACTAACACAACCGAGTGGCGATTTTTGAGATGCTCGCCCAAAGTTGCTGCATCATATTTTCGATAGGAAATTGGCAAGGACGCCTCCAGTACTCGCTGTTCCATAGTGCTTACTCTACATTGTAGAGTGTCGGAATTTTGTTTGCAAATGGTTTTGGTTACATGGAAATTCAACACTCAAAACAGCATTGCATAGCAGTGGCAAATGACGTTGTCCGTCTTGTGCTCTCTGGACTAACAAAATATTCTTGGACATCGCTTGCCGGCGGCATTGTCGGAACTGGTACGAATCTTTCTTTTTTTCTTGATGAACACTATGTGGTCAATCTCGAATCGGGAAACTTTAATAAATTTATGCAAAGCGACGAGGGGAAATCTATTGATTCGCACTCGGTTGTGCCCGGCAACCAGTTGTTCTAAAAAGAAGTAACAGGGCAATACCTCTATCAACACTTTAATCTTTTGCTAAAAAAGATGAACTTGAACTATCCGCCTCTCTCCTCTACAAGAGAGCTAAACGACGTTGCGCGAAAAAATATTGCGCAAGTCTCTTCCCTTGCGCAAGAACTTTTTGACTACTCCGCAAGCCTTTTTGCCTGCCAACTTGCCGGTATTGCCGAATATAAAAATACTGATCTTGCTATTGTCATGCAAGGCGCGCTTTTCCAAAGTGCAAGTCATTACAAAGAGACTGTTGAAAAGCGTCTCAAAGAGCTTGTGCTGCAAAACTTGTCGCATAAATACATGGAAAAAGTTACAAAAGAAACCGCAGAAGAAATGTTGGTGTTGCTTAAAACGCATTACCAGAGCGCAAAGATTGTGTTGAACTTTTCGAACAACTTTGAACTTTTGGTCGCAGTTATTCTTTCAGCGCAATGCACGGACGTGGTGGTCAACAGAGTGACATCGAAACTTTTCCCAAAGTTTCGAAATGCAAAAATCCCAGCCAAAGGCTGGTCCGCCTCTGGCGGAAAAACTATCACACCAGAATTACAAGAGATAATTAATTTTGCAGAGATTGACGTTGCAGAACTCGAAAATGACATTCGGCCGACTGGATTCTATCGAAATAAAGCAAAGAACATTAAGCGAGCGGCAAGGCTTATTCTGTAAAAATACAATGGTCGGATTCCAAAACAATAGACATAGACAGCACTAATACAATACCGTATAATAAGCATCTATGCATTTTGATCTTCCAGAGCTTATCAAAGCAGTTGGGCTTTTTGGTGTCTTTGCAATTGTTTTTACCGAATCAGGGCTGTTGATAGGTTTTTTTCTTCCGGGAGACAGCCTTCTTTTTACCGCAGGGTTTTTAGCGTCGCAAGGAATCTTTGATATTCGCGTACTTGTTATCGGCTGTTTTATCGCGGCAGTAAGCGGAGACAGCGTTGGTTACTACATTGGACACAAGTTTGGTCGCCGACTATTCCACAAAGAAGATTCCTTATTTTTCCATAAAGACCACCTCTTGCGGGCACAGAGATTTTATGAGAAACACGGCGGCAAAACGATAATCTTAGCCCGATTTATGCCAGTTATTCGTACCTTTGCGCCAATTGTTGCCGGTATTGGCACCATGCATTACAGCACGTTTTTGTTCTATAATCTCATTGGTGGCGCACTTTGGGCAATTGGCGTAACGCTTGCGGGGTATTTTTTAGGAAGTCTTATCCCTGATGTTGATAAATACCTTATTCCTATTGTCGGACTTATTATCCTTGCCTCTATCTCCCCTGGTTTGTACCATGCGCTAAAGTCAAAAGAACAACGCCATCGCATCTACCAATTCACCAAGCAATTTATCGCAGGTCAAATCCCCAAATAAACTCCTATTTTATTTCTGCTTTTGATTTGTAGAAGAAAAACCCGACTGTCGCAAAAGTCATCGCGGGAGATAGCCAGTGTGGAATGTGGTAGCCAAAACTATCTAACACCATAATGCTGCCAAGAAAAAGGATAGAGTACATTGCGCCGTTTTTCAGATAGATATATTTTTTAATTCTTGCGATATTGCCAATTGTTACCTGCCGCAGTACAAATGCGCCAAAACCATTCCCTAAGAGAATCAGCGGCACCGACAACGTAAACGCAAAAGCGCCCAAAACGCCGTCTATGGAAAATGTCGCATCAATTGCTTCAAGGTAGAGTATTTTGCTTATATCGGACCGCCCGCTTTCCATGAGCCGTTTTTCTTCTTGCTCTGCACTCTGCTTAAACCCATGAGTAATGAAAAACGCTGTTGACCCAACAACTGCGCCAAACGCCATCATCGAATCTACTTGCAGTGCAAACCAAATAATGACAGCAAGCACGACTGACACAACGGCGTAAAACCATACTGACTGGCTATGGAAAAAGCGCTCGCCCCACAAACCGTAGCGCTTTGGCTCGACAAACAGCCAGTGGAAAAAAAGAAACAATAAGAATGTTCCTCCACCGATTAACAAAATGGGTGATGATGCTTCAATTGCTTTAATAACGCTCGGATCATTGCTAAACGTTGCGGTCAATGCGCCAATCGGCCCTAGACTTGGTATTGTTGCCCAAATAATTGCCCAGGGCAAAAGACCACGAACTGCGACAACAGCAAACAAAAGTCCCCAGAGCAAGAACCATTTTCTTGCTTTTTCCTGCATTGTTGAGAGCACCTCTGCATTAATAATTGCGTTGTCAATGCTTGTGATCGCTTCAAACAGCGCAAGTCCGGCAACGGTAAGCAGAATTGCGGTGATATCCATATCTGCTAATTATAGCATGAGTTACTTAGTGGTAAAGGAGAAGACGTAGGCTTTATCTCCCAAAAGCACATCGGTAAACAAGGGTGTGTGCCCATCACGCAAAACAAGAAAAGATGGGTATGACAGCGAAAACGAAAAACTGTACGGCTCAGTCCCCGGCTGTTTAAAAAACGAAAGGTCGTACCCAGGAGCTGGATTATTGACGGAAAACAGATCGGGTAATGCGTATGTCACATTAATCGTCTTTATCACACTTTTCGGAATTACTACAAGAAACCCTAATGTTGTATTTCCGTCTTGTTCTGTTTCTTCAACCTCAAGACCAGCGGGCGGTGTAAAATTTTTTCTCTCATATACTTGAGGGTCGGTAACAGCCGCAACAATATCTTGCTCTTTACCATCTATAGCAATTGAAGAAACCCTTGCGCCTTGCGGTAGAATAAAACGCAGATAATTTTTATAATCACCTTCGTATAAGTTGTTTTTTTTGCTCTCGTTGGCAAACTTCACGGTAATAGTGCCGGTAACTACTCCTTCCTTATTAATAGACGCATTGTACGCAACCTTTCTTTTGATAAAGCGATTCACCTTATTTACTCCAAGGTTTGCTTCGCTTATGCCAAGAAAATCATAGAGCGTATTTTCTTTTTTTTGCCTTTGGGATGGAAGCGATGAAGAAAGATTATTTGCTGCAAAGAGTGATTGGAGGCTCTTGTCTTGAAAACCAAAGAGGATATGTTTTTCCAAAATTCCCTCTCGCAGCGCTTTGACAAGCGCTCCATATGAGAGGCTCTCCTCCTCAACAATTCTCGTAATAATTGCACGAGAAAGGGAGCGCAAGAAGTCTTTTTTCTGCGTTGAGCCCGGAAAGAAGTCTTCTTGCGCGTGCGCTTGCGTGCGCTCGTAGAAGTTTTCCGTACTCACTGTTTCTTTGTAATCCGAAACATAGACTGGGCCGGTTGCTTGCAGGAGTTTTTGAACAAACGATACGTCAACGCCAATTACTCCATCAACTTCTCTTCCTGTTTCGGCGCGCAGAAAAAAGGCCGCTGTTGATGCAACACGCGTAAAGTCTGCATCGAAATTGCTGTCGCGAAGGTACCAATGTACCGAAGGCAAATGGCGACGTATGGCAAACGGAGGTTCAACATGTCCCTTCAACTGCCCGTCTGCATCGTACACATCGTTAAGCTCTAAACCTAATACTCTTCCTTTTTCCATGCTCAAAATGCCGTACGACCCAATAAACCCTCCTCCCGGACGAAGCTCGGTGTTGTTTTGAAAAAGAATAAGATACTGCTTCGTTCCGCTAACGCCGAGTAAATCAGGCAATACCGGCAAAATCGAGGTAAGTATCTGTATATCCAAAGCTGCTTGTTTGTCCGTTATGGTTTGGAAAAATGTTTTTGGAATAAACGGGTTTTGCTCAAGCGCACTCGCGTTTTTCATCTGCCATTTTTGCACGATAAGCAACGCATCTTTAAGATTGTTTGTAGCATCCCTAATTGTTTCTTGCGGTCTTGCTGTCTTTCCGTAAAGCACGTCCCAAACCCCTAGGGCACCGGAAATAAACGCTTCTGTGGCAACTGCTGCCTCTTTTCCTGTTGCAATTGCGTTTTTAAGCGCATCTGTCTTTTCCTCTTTGCCAATAAGCGCTGCTTCCCAAGAAAGCGCCCGACTAAAGGGAACGGCAGCCTGGAAAAACCGCTGTGCCCCTTTGGCATGGTAAGCGGCAGAAGATACATTTCCCCTAAACGATTCTTGCTGCGCTTTCCGCAATTTGTATCCGCCGGCTAAAGAGAAAAAACCTGCCCCTGTTAATGGCAGCGCAAGAATAATAATAATTACTATTGCAATAAAACGCATAGAGGAAACAAGCTTCTTTGGTTTATCAACGCGTCGTTTCAACGCAAGTGTTTTTACATTTTTCTCTGTTTTTATCCATGCATCTTTGATTTTTTGCGCAAGCGGGTAGCGCTGTCCTATTACGTATTCTCCTTCCTCGCCCGGAGTAAATCTCCCACTACTAATCTCTTCTCCTTTTATAAAATCAACGCGGATTAAAGGATCAATTTTTTGCAGTATGTGAGCAATTGAAAGCATGGTGTACGTTTGTTTTGGAAATACATAAAAAATCTGCGAGGTTGACTGCTGTCCAAAACAAATATGTAAGATGCCGTATGTAGCATCCTCTGCATACACCGGACGAACCTGCAAAAGACCCATGTTTTCAATTGTGATCCTGCCCATGTTTTTTGCATCAAGAAGCATTGCGTCAATTGATGACATATCAATAGGCCCAACTGGCTTGCCAAACATTTCTCCAACCACAACGACACGCGATTCTTTTCCAAAGCCTAACGCAGACATTATTACATCATCACTCGCGAAGACATACGGCAAAACAAACATAAACGTTGCTTTTTGACGAAGCGATTCTTTATACAGCGACTGCGCAAAGGTAAGAATTGTTTTTTTACCACCATAAACAACAATAATGTGCGAGTATGCCGCATGGGGGGTATCGGGTATCTTTTTTTGAAAGGGCACAAGCACTGTCCTGTTTTTTGCGTCTTTTGCTAGATAATGGTTTTGTGTGATAAAAACAGTTGTTACCTGATTTGCAAGCTCATTTACAAGAAGCGAGCCGATTGTGCCTCTTTTGTCAACAATAAGTATTTGCTCATGCGCAGGCGTATGTTTTCGCTCGATAGTAGCAAATGAAAGACTTGTCATGTCTAATTTGTGTCAAGCGCGATATTGACATATCTGTCTGCTTCAATGTTTGCCTCGCGTGGAATATGGACAAACGATATTGTTGCGGAAATTTGTTGCATTTTTTTTTGAACGGTAAATATAAGCGACTGAAGCACTTCGTTTTTTACTTTAAAGGCTCCGACGATTTGTGAGTAAATAAGCTGCGAATCAAGAAAAAAAACAATTGTTTTGTGTGCTTTGATAAGAGACGACTGTAAAACAAGCCAGCAAAGCGCTTCGATAACCGCTTTATATTCTGCAACGTTATTCGTAGCAATGCCTATTTTTTTCCCAAACGCATACACTTTGTTTCCGTGTTCGTCAGTTATATATACGCCGATTGCTGCGGGTCCGGGATTTCCCCGTGCACCGCCGTCTGTATAGACTTTGAGCATATTTGACTTTTGCTTCGAAAATATTTTATCTATTAGATTGCTATTAAAGGCTAATCGAATATGTTCGTTTATTTTTTATTTTGCAAAATGTTGCTATAAATCTAAATTTGACAAAAATAACAACACCGTAAAATGAAAAGTGTGTCCTAATTAACTTTATCTATTGTATCACAAGCGGCGAAAGCATAATCCAATAACAAGCGCAAAAAGCAGTTGTCCTTGCTGTAGCGTTAGAAAGTAGTGATCAAACATTCCGAGAACGAGAACCACGAATAAAATTTGAAATTTGAAATTTGAAATTTGAAATTGAAGACGTTTGCATGTCTTAACAATAAACCAGGCAAAAAATATCAACCCCAGAACTCCTGTTTCTGTTGCGACGAGCAAAAATATATTGTGCACCGGTTGGAAACTCGAAAATAGCGGAGCCGACCACGCGTGTTGGTAGAAGGGCAGCGTGGGAATAAAGTTATACAACCCCACACCAAATATCGGATGGTCTCGTATCATTGCCAACGCGTTTTGTGAAAGTGAAATGCGAAGCTGCAAAGATTCACCAGACAAAGAGGATTGGAAAAATCGCGTAGAAAGGGGAGTGAAAAAGAAAATTGCTGCAATTATAAGCAATGTTGAGATGATTGTTTTTTTCGCTCGTATGCTTTTGAAAACACTAATAATAAGTAGTGACGCCCAAATCACAATCGCAACACGGCTCAACGTCAAAAATATGGCAAGCGTCCCAAATACCAATGAAGCGGTGTAAAAAGATTTTTTGACACGTAACATGTGACACGTAACATGTGACACGACTATCGTCATTGCGATAATGAGGTATCCTGCCAAAACGTTTGGGTGCGAAAATGTTGCGTACGGCCGCAAAAAAAGAGATCCGTTTAAAGACGCATTGGCAACGCCGGGTGTTTGCGAACTAAGCGTTCGTTCGCCAAACCAGTAAAACAAACCGCCAATTGATCCCTGCAGAAAAACCTGCACAAACGCAAGCGATGATTCAAACAAAACGCCAATTGCAAGCGGCACAGCAACAGCAGCGATACTCTTTACATGCTTTGCTGTATACAAACTAAAAAAACTGAACTCAAGAAGCTTTAGCGATCCATAGAAACCACCTAATACATTCTTTGAGAGCAAAATACCAATCACTATTGTTGCTAGCCAAAGTCCAACAATGGGTAAATTCGAATTTCGAATTTCCTGCTTCGCACTTGAAAAACGCATTGCTTTAACATGCTGAATTATTACTACAGAAAAAAGCAGCATTATTAAAATGTCGGTAAAGTAAATTGTGGGCGAGAGGTAATCAATGCGAAGGCCTGAAACGTACGACCAGGACGGCCAGAAATGCTTGCCCAGTTGGGTGGGTAAAAATAAAAGAATTAAGAAGTACGTTGTTTTTTCAAGAAGTTGCAGCTTTTGTGATTGTTTCATTGTTGCCGCCTGTGGCGGACTCATTGTTGCATTGCTGATCTTGGTAACAGTGCAGCAATGAAGCAATTGAACAATGTCTATGTCCGTGGTTTTACAACAAGCGTTCTGTCTCTTCCTTCTCCGACTGATTCCGAAACAATATCTTTATCATCAGCAAGATACATGTGCACTATGCGCCGCTCCCACGATTTAAGGCTTGGCAATAATACCTCTTGCTGCTTGGCTACTGCTTCCTCTTTTGCCGAGAAAGCAAGATTTTCAAGCCAACTTATTCTGTTTTTTTTGTAATCGCCAACTTCCAAGGATACGCGAATAAAGCGTCCAATTTTTTTTGATGCCGCAAGAGCAATAAGCAGCTGTAAGGATTCGAGCGCTTCTCCATGATACCCAATGACAACACCACTATCCTGCGTTTCTAAAACAAGTTCAATCGTGTCCTGATTTGTGGCTGCGGTTAATGTGGCCTCGATACCGAGCGTATCAAGCAGTTTCTTTGCCGTTTTTTCAACGACTGTAACATCTTTTTTGGAAAGCGGTGCGTCTGTTTGTTCCATAGTTTACTCTTTTTTACTTGACTCCTTTTTAAACCACGCTGCAAGCCCACCAAGTCCTTGCAAACGATATTGCTGTAGTATACCAAGAATTGTGTACGTATTCCAGTAGAGCGCAAGTCCCAGCGGCAGCGTGTATGAGAAAAATCCAATCATAATCGGAAATATGTACAGTGACTGTTTTTGGAAAGCAGCGGCAAAATCTTCCTGCGAAGATTTCTCTTTAGCTTTCGCTTTTACTGCCGGCGTTGCCGGATACATCATTTTTGTTTGAATAAACTGCAGTGCTCCTGTCACAAACGGAACGAGAAACACAAACGGACCAAAAACGGAAAGCAAATCGGAGGGATTTCGTGTTAACGGTAGGCTAAAGAACGACTGGTTCCAACCATTTCGAAGCGAAAGCCAATCAATATAGACAAGCTTATTAATCTCCTCGATGACATTTCCCCCAGACAAACCAACGACTTTTGCCAATACGGAGTAAAGCCCCCACAATAAAACTAATTGGACTATCATTGGCACACAGCCAGACGCAGGATTCACTCCATGCTCCTTGTAAAGCCGCATTGACTCTTGCTGTATGCGAGATGCGTCGCCTTTATGCTTCTCTTTTATTTTACCAAGGTGTGGCGTAAGCTCTTGCATTTTTTTTGATACATGGAGCTGCTTTGCAGTAAACGGGTAGAGGAGAAGTCGAATAATCACCGTAAGTAAAATTATGGAGAAGCCAAACGCATATGGCATGCCGACAAAGACAAGACCGTGGTACAAAAGGAGAAGTGCGTTGATAAGCGGCTTTATAATAAGCAATGTAAATATTTCTCCCATAGGTTTTATGCTGCAAACGGGTGGCACGCTGCGAGCCTCTTTATCGCTTTAGTACTTCCCTTCAAAACACCGTATCTGACTATTGCCTGTTTTGCGTATGCAGAACACGTTGGGGTCTGACGGCAGGCTGTTTTCACCCCAACAAGCATTTTTATGTTATACGAAATGTAAAACTGGTAAAATTCAATTGCCGTTACTGCTACTTTCTTCATTGTACGTATCCTTTATTTTGCAGCGCATCGAAAAGCGCATTGCAGGTGACTGCTCTCCTTGCGATAAAGAGCATATCGTATCCTGGTTTCACCTTTTTACTATTGTTTTGCAAGCATGCCTGCATTTGCCGCTTTATACTATTTCGAACGACCGCTCTTTTATCAACTCTTTTTGAAACAACAAATCCATACCGATTATACAACAGATTATTCTTCGCAATTTTGACGAGGAAGTATGGCGTATTGAAAGAATCAACAAATGCGTACCGTTGACCAACGTTTATGCGATATATCTTTTTAAGCATTAACCGTAAGCCGTTTTCGCGCCTTTTTCCTTCTTCGCGCAAGCACAAGCCTTCCTCCGCGCGTCTTCATACGACTTCGAAAGCCGTGCTTTCGCTTGCGCTTTATCTTCTGAATTTTTAACTTTACTTTTTCCACTTGAATGAGTATAGCAGAAAATATGCGATTGTTCAATTGTTCCAATTGTTAATATTGCTGTTAAAATAATCCCTAACAATTGAACAATGAAGCAATAGAACAATTATTATTTTTTGGTACTTGACACAAGTTATCCACATTATTACACTGCAGAATACAAAAAGAATCTTTGTAAAATAAATATGGCAATAAAAGATCCTGACACCCTTTGGAAAACAATCCTCGGCGAGATTGAAACAGAAATCTCAAAACCAAACTTTTTAACACTATTTAGACACACTATGCTTTTGTCCATCAGCGACAAAACTGCAACGATTGCAGCCCCTTCGGCAATGATTATAGATATGTTGCAAAAACGATTTATGCCTCTTTTAAAACAAAAACTTGCAAAACACACAGGCAATGAGGCTTCGCTTATCTTTATTGCTAAAACACCTAAAAAAGGGGTGGGGGAAGAAAGAAACGGCCCGCTTTTTATTAATGAGGTATTGCGGCAACCAGTAACTAACATTTTATCGCAGCCTCGGTTTCTCTCCAGAGTTCGCCCGGAGTTTACGTTTGAAAACCTCGCCGTTTCAACAAGTAATCAACTCGCGGTTGTTTCAGCACAAACGGTTGTCAAAAACCTTGGCCACTCATATAATCCGCTTTTTATATACGGCCCAACTGGAGTTGGCAAAACACACCTTATGCAAGCAATTGCAAACGAAGTATTCTATAAAAATCAAGAGAGAAAAATTATTTACCTTACAAGCGAGGAGTTCACCAACGACGTCGTTGAAGCAATTCGCTCAAATGATACAGCGCGAATGAAAAAACGATTCCGCACTGCAGACCTGCTTATTATTGACGATGTGCAGTTTATAGCAGGAAAAGATAGGGTACAAGAAGAGTTGTTTCATACGTTCAATATTCTTATTGACAATGCGTCGCAAGTCGTGCTCTCCTCTGATCGTCCGCCCAACGAGATCAAAAAATTAGAGAAGCGTTTATCCTCCCGCTTTACGGCAGGATTAACCGTTGATATCGAACTGCCGGACTTTGAGCTTCGCAGCGCAATACTTCTTATTAAAGCAAAAAAGTACGGCGTAGAACTCCCTATTGACGCAGCAAAGCTCATTGCACAGACAACAACCGATGCCCGAAGTCTTGAGGGTATGTTTTTGCGCATTATAACCGAAAGCAAGGCCCGAGGAGAAGATATAACAAACGAACTTGTAAATCGTGTTCTTAAGGGTAAAGGAGCAAAAGACCCATTGGGGCATCTTCACCCAGACGACGTTGTCGCATGTGTATGTTCTTTCTACGATATTAAATCAACCCAGCTTAAGGGCCCAAAGCGGGATGCGTCGCTTGTCCGCGCACGACAGATTACAATGTATTTGCTTAAAAAAGAACTACAGATGACTTACCTTGAAATTGGAAATACGTTAGGCGGCAGGGACCACACGACAATTATGTACGGCGTTGGAAAAATTGAATCGCAGTTATCCACATCCGAGGCTAAAAACATGGGTGTTTCTGCGGATATCTTGCGGATAAGTAGAATTCTATCTGGACAACGCGGGGATTAATCGTTATTAAAAATGATATTAACACTTTATACCCAAAGATATCAACGAGTTTTCCACAGTTTTATTTTTCGTTTAGCAAGTGGGGTAAGTCTTACTTGCTTTTTTCCACTTTTCCAACTACACTACTATAACTACAAATATATATATTAAATTTGATGTATGAAACTATATGTGTTAGCTTCTCATATACAAAAAAAACTTGGTTTTCTTAACAAAGCTATTTCCCCACGAAGCCAGTTACCGGTACTCCTTAACATCGCTCTTATTACCAACAATGGAAAATTGCAATTAAAAACAACTGATTTAGAAATAGGAGTGCAAGTAGAAATACCAGCAAACGTTGAAGAAGAAGGAGAAGTAACAGTTCCAGCAAAAACATTCTCAGAGTTAGTAGCATCGTTTAATAGCGACGAAAAAATTATTATGACAACCGACAATACAACACTACATGTTTCAACTGGAAAAACAAAAAGTATTCTCCCAACAATTCCAATAGACGACTTCCCGAATTTATTTGAAGAAAAAGGTGAGGAACAAGCAGTTTTTCCAAAAGAACTTTTTATTAATGGCCTTTTCCAGGTAATTTTTGCTGCCAGCTCGGATATTGCAAGGCCTGCTCTTTCTGGAGTTTTGCTTGCAAAACAGAAAGAAAAAAACGAGATGCTTTTTGTTGCAACAGATGGATACCGTCTTTCACTCAAACAATATAAAAACCTAAAAGCAGTTTTGGGGGATAGCGAAGAGAAAGAACTTTTAATACCTGCTCGTATTATGAAAGAGATAGTTTTGTTAAAAGATGAAGATGGAGACATTAGGCTTTTTATTTCCGGTAAAAATAACCAGGTGATTTTTGAACAAGGGGAAACTATGCTTATTGGTAGACTCATCGAGGCGCAATACCCACCTTACCAAAAAATCATTCCGCAGGATTTTATAACAAGAGTGCAATTTGACAAAGAGGAGATGCATCAGGCGGTTAAGATGTGCGCCATTTTTGCAAGAGAAGCAGCTAATATTATCAAGTTGTCGGTTGCGAAAGACAAAATTGTTGTTTCGGCAAACAGCCCATCAGTTGGGGAAAATACTGTTGAAGTTGCGGCAAAAGTAAGCGGAGAGGAAGATGAAATTGCCTTTAATGCCCGTTATCTTCTTGAGCTATTTTCTCATCTTGAGGAAGAGGAAGTTGTGTTTGAAATGAGCGGCCCACTCTCACCAGGGGTGTTTAAGGTGAAAGACGACCCCACATTCCTCCACCTCATCATGCCCATCAGGGTGCAGGGGTAGGGTTGTTTGGTTGGTTGTTCACTTCAGCGTCGCTTGATATCTCGTCTGGTGTATTTAGTGCCCTAAACTTCAAGGAGTAGTTGTTAATAAGAAACACGCCTTGTTCGCTCTTAATTTCTTCCAAAACCAAAGTGTACGGTGTATTTGGAATCCAAAAGCGTTCTGGGGAAAATGTCAATTTTTTTCCGGTTTCATCTACCCGAGTCTCAACATCTATTTCGGGAGTAATGCGGTATGTTACGGATATTGGGTCAATATTGTCGCTAAATTCAAAAATTAACGGCGTTACAACAGAGAGTGATTGTAGATATTGCGAAGCAGGGTAGGTGAGTAAAGCCTTATTGGATATTCTCGTAATTTTTTCCGTAGTAAACGGCGTTGGTGTTGGTATCGGCGATGGTATGTTTATTGGTCTTTTTTGGTTTAGTACAGAAAACACGCTTATGACGATGATAAGAAGAAGTACTGTAAGAAAGATGAAAAATAATAGTTTGTTCATAGGCTTACACACATACCCAAGTCTTCGGGATTAAGCCACCCGCGACCGCCGTTGTTACTTTCGGGATTTTTTCCAAGGTTAACGTGGACATGGGGATACCCTGTATTCTCAATTTCTGTAACGTCGTCGCCCGATTGGTAATGAGTCCTTCCCGTCGGGATGGGGAAAATTGGCGGAGGTTTTGTGTGGAGCAAGTGAAGCGTCCATCGGTCGCCGCCGAAATTTGCAGTAAACACATGACCATAGCCTCCGCCGTCGCTATCCGCAACAGAGTAGCTAAGCGATGGCGCATAGTTCCATGCTACAACATTTCCGTTAATGGTTGGTAGTTTTACTTTATCGCCTGGTTGTCCACTCACGTCAATTGCATGCGAGCGCCTGCTGCTGCTTATTTCAGTAGGATCGGTCATCTTCACAATCGTTCCATCTTCTAGTGTTTTATAGCAACCATAGTTAAGGCCACAGTGTCCTCTATCTATTGGTTGAGGGCCTTTACATCTGTCTACATTAAACTTCGAATCAGACATGAACGATCCACAGCTGATTGTTCGTGTCCCCTGGAGTGGACATGACGATGTACATGACGCGGTTGTTGTCGACGACGATGCACCAAGATATTCAGCAATTGCATCGGTATACGCATCTGCTAAAAGATCAAGATCATTTGCGTAAGGGTTGCTCATGCCTAGGGTTTCAATGTACGCACTTACTGCTTTATTTTCTCTTTGGATCATAGACTCGGGTCTATTCGGATTAGATTGGACACCCTGCGGGCCGATAGTAAAAAGATGTCCGCCGCAGGATCTGCCAATACAAGCATGGTCGGCGATCTCCCTGTCTGACTGATAAGCTGTACCATATTTACTTTTTATTGCTTCAGCGATTTTTGTAGTAATAAGTGTATTAATTTTTCTACTTTCTGCAATCCACTGGTCAACATTAGGGGTGATAATGTTTGGGTTGGGGGAAATAGCTCCAGCGGAATCAACAATAATTCTTCGATCAGAATAAAAAGAGTACGGCCCACCGGCTCCTGCATCAAAATGAATTTCAACATAAAGATCCGTTGGTCCACCATTGGGGTTTTTATCGTTATAATCATTTGCAAAATCGATTCTTTGTTGATAATCATTGTATCTATTTGCAGGATTAAATGTTTGAACGCCACTTTCATCAGGTCTTGCCAGGAGGGCTTGATAGTTTTTCGCTCGCAGTCTCCCCTTTATTTTTTTTGCAAGCTCAGTGTTTTTTTCTGCCTCACCAGCAGCACCTCCAAGCTCCGGATCAGTTGAATTTATAGCATGACCAGGATTAAGGACAACGGTTTTTGACCCTGTGGCACTGCCACTTCCCGCCAGACATGCGTTGGCGATAGTGGAGTTTATACATCCTGAATAGCTCTTCCACAAATCATCGCAGTAGTTGTTTAGTCTACCGTTTTGATAATAGCCGCACGCACCATAGTAGCTACGAGCGATTTCCCGAACCGCTGCTTCATCCCAAGGCTTATCCCCATTTATTGATTTCTTATCTATTTTCACTTTAAATGCAGCTGCAATAACAGAATCTCTTACGCTATAGATGCGAAGTAGGTTATTTGGTTCAACTTCAGCCAAAGAACTCACCCCGAACTTATTAGAAGCCTCTGTTTTTCCAAAGAAAGACTGCATCTCGGCTCTGTTTGCATCAAACGTTGCTTTAAACGTGCCGGGGGTTAACTGCATTGCGCCGTAGGCAACCGGATTACCGTTATCATCTGTTGAAAAATGATCATCATAGTCGTTGCCGATGTATGTTGGATCATTGGTGTAAAAATTGGTAGCGCTCTCAACGCGCAAGATGCCGGCGACAATTGACGCTGGCACACCGACTTTAGAAGAAACCTCGTTGATAAGCGCTGGCCATTCTGGAATGCGAAACTTGTACCCTTCTGTTTTATCTCCACCTCGGTAGAAAGTGCATGAGGCAATATCGCCGCCAACGCCTGTTGTTGGCGTCCCACTTAATCCGCCTGGGCCGCCAAGCGGCGCGCCCAAAGAGAAAATAAAAATAAACAATATAATAATTATACTTACCACTCCTACCGCGTACCAGAATCCGGGTAAACGCCAGATTGCTTTCTTTACGGCTTGTTTTGCCACTTCATCTTCTGTTTTTTTGGCAGTTAATGCCGCGCGCCAGTTTCTCGCTGCTTGTCCAACTCGACTCGCCGATGGAGCACCGCCTTGCTCTTGTTGTTGTGGTGTTTGCGGTGGCGATGGTTGAGAGAGAGAAGAAGGGAGTGGGATGCCTGTTGGGCCGACAAGACCAGAAGGCGCCGGTGGCTGCTGAAGAACTTGCTCCAATCTTCGCGCCGCTTCTTCTTGAGAGATGGTTGGCGCTTGGGGGTGAGCTTTTTCTACGTGCCGGATTTCTTTCCCTGTAATTTCTTTCGTTTGTACGGTGTCGTACGCTCGTGCTAGTTCGGGATATTTTTCGCCCTCTTTTCCAAGAACATACACTTTTGCTCTTTCAGGATGTTTTGCAGCGAATCGTTCAAGTTCGACACGTTCAACGCGTTTGTGTATTTCATCAAACGATGCGCTTGGGTCTACTGCTTTTGCAAGCGTGTGGCGGGCAGTTGCGTGAGTATCTATTTTTGCCCTTGTTGCTTGGAGAGCCGGGTCGTCATCAATATTTTTGTAAACCCGCTTTTTCTTCTCGTCGTACTGTTTTGCTTTTTTGTCAAACTTCTCTCTAAATTCTTGTTCAACGGCGGTGTTAAGCGATGGTTTTGTCGGGTCATCAAGCGACCCGTATAGAAAATCCAATCCCTCCTTACTGTTAAAATCTTTTCTGTTATTTTTTTCAAGCCATTCTTTTTTTCGCCTCTCCTCGATTTTCTTATAGTCGTTGTCGTCTTCCATCAGATCCGGTTTTTCTTTTGAAAGCAATACCGCAGCCATGCCAACTGCGCCGATAACACCAGCGCCGCCGTGTCCAGCTGCGGCGTGTTCAGGTGGCTGTTGATGCGTGGGGGGCGTGGAAGCTTGGGGAATGCCAAACATGACCACTTGCTTTGTATTCCACCAATATTGCGGATCAACGCCAACTTTTATGGCCCACTCGTAAAATTGGGTTTTATTGTCTGGGCCTGATCCGTGGCTTTTTCTAAAGCCTTCCCATTCAGCAGTAGCTTTCAGAACCTGCGACCGTTTTTTTTGTGCTGTATTATCGTCCATTATGGCGTGTTAGGCGTAGCGGGTTGTCCTGTCGTCTGCGGTTGTTCTTGCTGCCTTTCTACAAGCTCTGCTGGATTAGAGGTGATAAGCTCATGTTCAAATGGTGCCGCAACGACTTTGATGCCAACGTGGTTTTGGCCTGCAAAAAAGAGTCCTTCTCCGGTTGTTGCCGAAAGAAGCAGTTCTTTTTCTCCCTGGGAAAGATAAAATGTTTTTGAAACAGTGTCTATTTCGGCAGTCCCCTGCTTTAAAAGAATTTGCAAGGACGAGTTTGAGAGCACTGCTTTGCCGTAGTCGCTTCGTAAGAAGTCTTCAATGTCCTGCGTTGCGGTGGTGAGTCCTAAATAGTATTTTCGCGCGCGCTTTGCGATGCCGTACACAAACGAGGCTGAATCTTCGTACTGCATCATGTACCACGCCTCATCCAAAATCAAAAGCCGCTTTTTGAGGGTTTTTCGAATGCGCGTCCAGACAAAATCTAAAATAATGTGCATGGCAATTGCGCGCAAATCGCCTTCAAGCGCTTTTATGGAAAAAACAGTAAAGGGACTTTTAATATCAAAGTTTGACTGTTGGTTAAAAATGCCGGCAAGGCTTCCTTTAATAAACTTTTCAAGCCGCAAAGCAAGTTCGCTTGCTTCTTTGTCTTCCATAGATAAAAGTGTTTTATAGAGATCTTCCATAAGGGGCGGTTCTTTTTTTTGCGTTGCCGGATCGGCGGTGATGCCTTTTTGCTTATATGTTGCCACTAATGCTCTGTCCAAAATCGCATCGTGCGTTGCGTCAAGTTCACCAAGTACAATTTTTAAGAGTCCATGCATTGAAAGAATCTTAAGTCCAAGCTCGTTTTCTCCCTCCTCATACACCCCCGTAAGATCAAACGGATTAATTTTAATTGGCGAGGAAGTCGTAAAGGAAAGCCATTCACCACCTAATGCCTTGGCTAGATTTTCATACTCACCTTCTGGATCAACAATAATGACTTCTGCGCCAAACATAAACTGGCGCATTGCCTCAAGTTTGATAAGATAAGACTTGCCAGACCCAGACTTGCCAAAAACTACTTCATTTGCGTTCTCAAGAGAAAAACGGTCAAAAATAATAAGCGAGCCGTTTTGCTGATTTACGCCGTAGAGAATACCTTGATCTTGCGTGAGCATCGCAGAGGTAAAAGGAAACGTTGATGCAAGAGAAGTTGTATCCATGTTACGCGTTATATAGAGTCTGTCTTGTCCCATGGGCAGGGTGGTTTTTAAGGCATTCTCCATCTGGAGTGTTGCAATTTTTGCCATTAAAAGCATAGAGGAAATAGTGGCGGTGAATCGTTTTGAAGCAACTTCAAAATCGGCAATTGTTTCGCCCCATATGGAAACGTAGAGGCTAAAAAGGAAAAATCGCTCAACTCCTTTTGCCAATTCTTCCTGAAGAGATAAGGCATCATCTAGCGCTGCAGTAACGCGCGGATCAACCTGCTGACCTTCCTTTGCTTGGCTTGTGATTGTTGCTTCCATCTCGGCAATTTTTCGTTTCAAATCAGAGAGAATATCGGGCGAGGCCGTTGGGTAGATAAACATTGAAATATCAAGCTGATGCTCAAAGTCAACTATCGGAGAAAGCCATCCCGCAGATACATATCGAGGGTAAGAGACGATAAAGAAAGTGCGTACAAACCGCTCGCCAATGCGAATCAAGCGAAAGTCAACCTCAACACTTGTTGGCGCTATAATATCGGTAAGTGACACCATGCCACGCTCAAGCGTTTTTATGCTGTTTGGCCTAGCCGTTTTCTGCTGTATGACAGGTTTTTTTTCCGTTTTTTTCTTATCCCCGAATCCAAGTATGTTCATGGTTGTTTTTGTGCTGTTGTTGCCGAAACGATCGCTGCTTGGAAGTTACTGTCAATCTGATGTGTCTCGGAAAGTCCTTGATTGTAAATATCGTAGAAAAGTTTGATCAACCTTTCTTTTTCAAGGATTTTAGCGTGCAAAGAAAGGCGCGCCAGTTCGTTTAATAGAGGATCGGCCTTAGCGTGCAGCGCATTCTGGGCTTGCGTTGCAAAGTCATCTCTATGGAAAACACCACTTGGTCCTTTTTCAAGCGATGTGTATGAAATGACAATGTAGAATTTTTTATCCAAAACCGTATTTATTTTAATAAGCTTCTCAACAAAATCGCGATAAAGCCAGATGTGCGCCGCGAGCTTTTCGTTTGCAGTTTCCTGCGCCTTTGTTTTTAACAACTTAAGGTATGAAGATACATCTACCTTTTTGCTGCGTATGACTATTTGTATCGGTTGCGAAAGAGAGTTGAGGAATGATGCATAGGCTCGAATCTTTCCCTGCTGCTCTTCGTTTGAGAGGAGCGCAAAGTTTGTTGACTGGACTTCTATAATAAGACAAGCATTTCCGCCTGCAAGGATGACGATGTCGTCGTGTATGTCTTCAATTTCAGTAAACTTTTGTGTAGAACCCCCTTGTTTTGGTAAAGGTTCTCGGGCAGCGTCTTTCATATTAACTTGTTTTAAATAACGATTGTCGAAGTAATTCTCGTTGGTCTTGCGAGATAACTTCCAAGGGAGAGAGAATCTCACCTTTGGCTTCAATCTGGACAGTTTCGAATTGCTGCTTATCCTTTGGATCTTCAAATTCGATGGTGTACACGCCATTTGCCAGCGTAGTTGCAGATGCGAATTGTCCAACACCATTGGTTTTGAATGCGCGCACGGGATTACCCTCTTTGTCTTTTATCTCAACAAGAATGTTTGGCAGCACGTTTCCTCGCGGATCTTTGACAATGCCAACAATAAGGTTTGGTGTGTCAGGAACAAACGGCACGCCGGCCGCCTTCACCATGTCTTTTGGAATCATTCTTATGCGCTGTGTTACCTTCGGCGGTTTTGATGGCGGTGGTTGCGCTGTCGTAGGTACAAAGACTTGCTTTTTATGTGTCTCAAGCGCTGTTTTAAGGGTAATAAGTTCCTTTTCAAGCTGTTCTTTTTGTGCCTGCATATTTGTAAGCTCATCTGATATATCTGTTGCCTTTTCGTGGGCAAGCAGTGCGTTTGGTGTATTTTGTCCTGCTGACTCTTGGGCTTTTGCCAAGTCTGACTTGGCTTTTGCCTCTTTGAGTTCGTCTTCTATTTTTTCCGCTTTATCCTCAATCTCTCTTAGCGCCACTTTCTGTTGCGGTTTTTGCTCATGCTTGGCAGCAACTTCTTGCGCTTTTGTTTCTTGCGGCGTTAATGTTGGCGTAGGTTTTGCGGGTGGTTCTTGTATGTTTGTTAGTATAGCCGCAACAGAAGAGAGTTGATCTTCCTCTTTCTTATCATACTGATTTTGGGTGTGCGACGCCTTAGAGATTGTATAGAGCATTGCTTCAAGCTGCGCTCGCTTTATTCCCGGAGCTTCTGTTTTTGCCTGCACTTTTTGCTTAAGCGGCAAGATGTGTAAAAGTTCTACGCCTGCTTTTTGGTAGACAAATTGGTCTTGAGAAGTGAGCGCTTTTAAGAAATTTAAAATCATGGTATCAAGCGGCCTGCCGTCAATTGGAATAAACGCAAACGCAAAGCCGCCTCCGGCGCAAAGGAGCGCAAAGATAAGTTTAACAACTCCCGGCAAAGGAGCAGATAAGAAAACCCAGGCAATAAACACGCCAGACCCAAGGTAGGCAAACTGCTTAATCGTCATCTCGCCGATCAGTTTAAACTGAAAGCCTGTAACGTCTTGCGGGATGGGATGATTTTCCATAATTATATCATTGTTACATTGTTCGATTGTTCAATTGTTGATTGTATTGTCACTCTTTTAATTTAATGTTGGTAAATTTAATCAACTGGTGTATTTCTTTTGGTAATGCTTGTAATTCATTGAAAATATGTTCGTACTGCTCTTTAGTTAGTAATTTTCTCATTTTAGATTTCTCGTTCCAGTCGAGACCTTCTTTAACAGAACCAAAACTGAAGTAATAAAATCTTGTCTTATCTTTCTTTCCATATCTGCCAAATCCTTCTGCAATGTTAGCTGAAATTGAATCAACCGCAGTTACAAACTGAATACCGACAGTATTTTTGGCAAAATAATCCCATTTTATTACAATTTCCCATACGTAATTTGACAGCGCGAATGCTCTTTTATAGCAATCAATGTCATTTAGCTGCAAATACTTCTTTAGCATGCATTAACAATCGAACAATATAGCAATAGAGCAATTAGGTTATGCTTAGCATAACCCGTGAAAAATACTATTGCAAGATTATCAAAATAGGTCAAACGGGGTACAAAATCGGCCTGTTTTGTGAAAAGTGGGTAGGAAAAACAGCGTATTACGCTTGTGGTTTTGCCGAAAGCAGCAGGCGGTTTGCGAGCGAAAGGAAATACCGTTCCATCTTTCCTCTTGCAAACGGCACAAGCATTTCAGGAATATCTCTCAAATTTTCTACTTGGCGTAGCATGTGCGCAAAGTAGAATTCAGAGAGTCCAATATCCTTTTTTTTTGCATCTTCGAAAAGTTTCTTAAACGAAAACGCTCGTTGTTTTTTCAAAATGAAATAGAGGTCAACAAAATCTTTTGGCTCGGTTCTCCCAAATATCGCAGTAATTTTATTGCTTCCAATGTTCTCGAGAGCATCAACACGGATAGTGTCGAACGATTGTATCTTACCAAAATGGACTGGCTGTTCTTTCACAAGGTCTATTTTTAGTTCCTCGTCTTTTCCAAGGAGAAAAAATTTATGGTAGTTTTCTGTTGCAAGGCGGTGGTCAAGAACGGTTTTTGTCTTTTTCGCGACAAATGCGAGCACCTGTTTCATGATAGGAAGTTCAATGTCTTCAAAGGTAAAAAGGTCGAGATCGACACTTTTTCGGTGATGAAAATAAAAGCCGGCAAGTGCTGTGCCACCGGTGAGGAAGTAGGCCTGTCCTAGTTGTGTTCCAAAGAAATGCACGAGGGCTTCTCGCTGAAGCTTAGTGAGCGGATTTTTCTTTATCATATTTGTCCCACAAAGCAAGCGTATACTCCCAGATATTTTTGAGCTGCGGGCGCAAGCGCAAGTCTTTGAAGTGCTCTTTAAGCTGGGAAAGTGTTATGTATTTCCAGATAGCCTCGTAGGGAAGATTCTCAAGGATTCTTCTTACGACCCATACTTTCTCTTCTCTTGTCCCCATATTGAGTTTTGCCTCAATTTCCCGTTCGCTGTAGTTGTAATCCCAAAATGCCTGCGTTAACGATGTGTGTTTCATGTCTGTAGTATAGTAAAAAACGAGCCAAAGCACAAGGTCAGCGGCGCAGTATCTTACTGCTTTTTTGCCGCTTTTGCAGCGTGAATTTCTTTGACGATTACCTCCATTGCCTTTCTCGCTGCTGAAAGATCTACGGTTTCAGTTTTTTCAAGTGATTCCGATTGCATTTCTTTTTCTGTTTGCTGCTCGACTCGTTGGTAAAAAGTGTCGTCTAGCTTCTCTTGGTTCTTCTGCGCGCGCATGAGCGCAAGCTCCATATTTTCTTGCAGGCGAAGCTTATAAAGCGCGTAGTAAGTGTTCCACGCAACGTCTTCAACTAAAAATTTTTGATTTGGTAAAAGCGTGTCGTAGTTGTCAAGCAACGTTTTTTTAAGCTCATCGCTCAATGGCAAAACTTTAATAATGGTTTTTGTTGTTAGTTGCATACTCTTATATTGCTTCTCCAATATCAATTAGCACATTGGCGATATTGTTAAATGTGCTACCAAGTCGTGTTGGTGTAATAAGTCCGAGACGGACCCGTATCCTTATCCTAGTTAAAACATTTGCCATCGTCAAGCCAGGCCCCGCTAGCCCTAGGCTAAGTGAGGTATTAAGCATGTCTCGTAGTTCATCCGGAGGAAGGAGCCGTTGAATGGCCTGAAAGTACGTCGCGCGATCAGTTTGTTCTGTGCCAGTTTTGTAATCGAAGAGTACATCCAGGATTTCGTAGTAGCCTCGTGGTTGAGCGGCATCTTTTTCGGTTTGCGTAAAGGTTCGATCGGCTGGTGCAATTGCTTGGTCATTTGTGTAGCGGTCAATGTCTTCTGTTATAGCAAGCGTTTTTTCCTGAATCGCACCCCTTGATGTCATAACGTGTTTAATTGCTTGTAGTTGGTCTACTTCTGCTTTGAAGTCAACAGCATCAAGCGTTGCCTCTCTTTGCTTAGCAAGTTCTTCAAAGTCTTTACTGTCTACCTCGAGTGCATCAAGCCGCTTTTGTAGTCTGCCTTGCGCCCATTGTGCAGCGTGCTCAACTCTTGTCGTATTTGCTGCGTTTGCAGCAGCAGGCCAGCCGTTTGCAGGATTTCTTGTATGTTCGTCATTAACCTGCTGTAGTAGCTCATTTGTGTCAAGCGAGCGCAGTTGATTTTCGGTAATATTCCATCCAGTAAGCGCAGTGTAATCTCCTTGGTGGGTTGCGCGGGTTGGATCAGTTGCTTCCATTTGCTGAGATCTGGCTTCTGCTCGGCCGCGCAGTAGTTGACTTCGTAGCTCTGGTCTGTCGTTTTGTGATTCAGGCCAACCAATAGCTATTGGGGGAACATATGCAGCTCCACGTCTATTTGCCTCGTTAATTAGTCTTAGCACGTCAGCAATTGGTAGATCACGTAGCGCAGCTTCGTTTAATCCAACTGCAGCAATTGGTGGTACTGCGGCAGCTAATCGTGCGTCGATACCGTTTGCTGTACCAACAAGTGTGTCAAAGTCACGAGTCAATTGTTCAAATTGTTCTCTGGCCTGTCGTGGTGTCTGTTCGGAATCGGCAAATGCTTTTTGTTGTGTATTGATTTGTTGTCTAAGCGTTTTTAATCGATTGATCTCTTCGTTAACCTTATCATAGACTTCCTCTTTAAGACGAGCTTCCATTCGATCGTACCTTTGATTAACGGCCTGCACTCTTCGTGCAGATTCTTCAGCCCGTCCTTTTCCTACAAGTGTTGCAGGAATGCTACCGACCTCGGTAGCGATGTCTGCTTTTCGACCTACATCATTGCTAAATTGTTTTTGAGCGTATGATCCAACTATTGTATGATCTGTTAAGCTGTCCCGTCTCTTGGTAATTTCTGTATCAATATTTGCAATGTTTGATACGCCGAATTCTTGTTGCGCTTGTTCTCGGGCGTTCTGCAGTGCTGTAATTACATCTTTGTAGCCCTGAAGCTTGGTCTTTTCTGCATCCACAAGACTTCTATCTTTGTCGAATGCAGTTTTTTCTGCTGTTATTTCTGTTTTTCTTGCTGCGATTAATGTTCCATTTTCTCCGCGGGCAGCTATTTTTCTATCAATGGCAGTTAGCGATCGAGTGCTTGACTGGGTTGAAAGCTCAGTGCGAATGTACTTTTCCATCATTTCAGCTATTACATTGCGTCTTGCGCGCATGTGTCGGTGTAAATTGCCTTCATAATCTAGGTCGTTTGCATTAAATCCTGGCTGATTGGGTCGTAAGCCACCCATGTCAAGAATGCCACCAGCATTTGGCTTGAACCGTTCGTTTATTCGCTTGCCCCACGTTGTATTAATCCCTTCTTTTTGTCCGCCAGTAAAATACCGAAACAAAAACTGCTCTGCTGTTGCGTCGAGATCTTCTTGATTAGCCCCAATGTCTATGTAAAATCTGTTACGCGTATCAAGCTTTTCTAAAATGTCACGCTGTATGGCCTTAATACTCTGCGTTTCGGCGACTCGATTTGTCCTTTGGAGATACTCATTGCCAGGAGTCCCTGCTACCTGAAAGTCATTTACATCAATCCCTGCCATCGCTTTTATGTAGGCTGCTTCAAGATGATTGTTGGCAATAGAGTTAAACGCGCCAACGCACTGGCGCATCTCAAGCACAACACCGCGTCGGAGGAGGTGGTTAAATCCTGCAGCAACCGGCAGCGCAGCAAGTCCAGCAACTAGTCCAGGTGATCCTGCTACATTGTGACCAACAAGTCCTAATGCCGCAGAGGCACCAGTACCTGCCAAAGTCGCTTGCCACCGTTGGTTAAAGATACCTCTTCGTCCATTTGGTCTTCCACCAGTAGTATCAACCCGCGCGGTAAGCCAAGGCACAACTCTATTTTGCAAAAAGCGATCAAGCACGCTTTGGTCAATACCAAGCCGTATCGCATTATTGCCAATTCGCTGCTGTACCATCTCCACGCGCTCGCCAGGGGGGAGAGCTGCAGCATGAATGCCAAGTGCAAACATCTCGTAGGCCAACTGTTGTTCCATAACCTGGTTGGTAACAATTCTTCCTTCATCTGAATTTAAAAACGTGGCAATTTTTGTTTCGTCTATTTCCATAATTGGATTGCCATGGCTGTCAAGTATAAGCTCTCCGCCTGGGCCTTTTTTTGGGCCACGGAGTGCAGTAAGAAGCTGCTGATCTATGCGATGATTTGGATTTGCAAGCACGCCTGGTACGGTTTCTTCAACATCCTTAAGCCGTTTTAGGTAATTTTTAATAAATCGTTCTTGTCCTTGTATAACTTCATCGGAAAATTCAAACTTTTCCGATCTTGCTTCACCCCTCGCAAGTCTATTGTCGCCAGTTCCTCCTTCGTTGAGAAATTTACGTCGCTCGTATTGTTTTTTTTTCGGTGGGTCGCCGATAACAGAATCGCGGGGAGCGGTGGCCCCTTCTTGTGCTATTTTTTGCCCAGCTTCAGGCGATGGTCTTGGCATATAACAAAATAGTAGTTGATTTGCAATACTATTTCAAGTACGATCAATTTATATGGTTGGACCAGAAGTAGCTGTTTTAGATCGTCCTGCGGAAGCACCAAAACCAGCTGTGCCAGAGCCCGCGCCAAGTCCTAATGGAAGCTCATCGGAAGCTGGAACAGCAGCGCAAGAACCACAAGAACCTCAAGAAGATCAGTCAGCGCCTATCGCTACAGACACCGATGCAGCGCCGACTACTCCTGATGCAACAGCAAACAGGGAAGATGAGCTACCGAGCGAGGGTAGTGCGCAAGGCGCTAGTGAAACAGAAGTGCCAGCACAACCGGGAAACAGAGAAAGAGTAGAAATGGTTGCAACAGTCATTCTTGCCTCGCAAGTTGTTGGCGCACGGGCAGCAATGAAAGGAAAACCTCCCGAAGCATTTGCAGATCCCGCTAACCAAGGGAAGTTAGCGCTTCTTGGCTACGGAGCAATTGCGCAGTTACAGGGAGAAAATAATCTTGATCTTTTTGGAGGCGAAACAATAACGGTTACAGTAAAGGATGAGGTTACAGGTGAGGATAAACAATATATAGTAAAGCAGGTAAATCAAGGCGACGGCGATACACTGCAGTGTGAAGTAGAAGGACAAACTGATCTCCAACCCCTTTCTCGCCAAGCTGTATTGAATGCATACTTTTTAGCCGAAGC
>JACQKQ010000003.1 GCA_016204465.1 Candidatus Levyibacteriota bacterium | reverse complement strand
TACGGAGTCTGTTTTTTGCCGTCAATAACTTTGTCAATCACTTGCGGCCGGCCTACCTGGAATTCATATCCTTCCCGACGCATTCGCTCAATAACAATTGCTAAATGCAGTTCTCCTCTTCCAGATACTATCCATCCGTTGTCCGCATCTTCGACTCGCAAGGCCATGTCGGTCTCGAGTTCTTTGTATAATCTGTCCCGAATTTGGCGCGACGTTTTAAATGCGCCTTCTTTCCCGGCGAACGGCGAATTGTTGACCATTATGGTGACTTGGATCGTCGGTTCTTCAATCGTTAAAATTGGCAGGGCGATGGGAGTGTTTACGTCCGCAATTGTTTCGCCAATTATCGGTTCTTGGATACCTGAAACCGCTACAATATCGCCACACGTGGCTTTTTGTGTTTCGATTCTCTCTAATCCCTCAAACGTCATAAGGGATGTTATCCGCCACTTTTCCTGCTCTCCATCTCTTATAATTTGCACAACGTCCTGCCCGTTTTTTATACTTCCGTTGTAGATTCGACCAACAGCAATGCTGCCTTTATGTGAATCGCTTGAGAGCGTTGTGACTAGCATTTGCAGTGGAGCATCAATGCTTCCGCTTGGGACTGGAATCTGCTCCAAAATGACATCAAAAAGAGGAGTAATATCTTGCATTTGAGACAAATCTTCAGTACGTCCAGCCCTTCCTGTTTTTCCAGATGAATAGACAATGGGAAAATCTGCAATATGATCACTTGCCCCTAGTTCCAAAAACAAATCGAGCGTTTTGTCAAGCACGTAGTGAACTCTCGCATCGTGTTTATCAATTTTATTCACGACGACAATAATCTTAAGCTTGAGCTCAAGTGCTTTTTTTAGTACAAACCGGGTTTGCGGCATCGGGCCTTCTTTAGCGTCAATAAGCAGTAAACACCCGTCTGCCATTTTCAACACGCGCTCAACTTCTCCGCCAAAATCTGCATGGCCTGGGGTGTCAATAATATTTATTTTTGTATCCCTCCAAACAACCGATGCGTTTTTGGAAAAAATAGTAATACCCCGCTCTTTCTCTAGCTCATTGCTGTCCATAATAAGCGTATCCGCAGTATCGCGGTGCATTTTTGTTTTTGATTGCTTGAGCAGCGCGTCAACCAATGTTGTTTTGCCGTGGTCAACGTGTGCAATAATGGCGATGTTTCGTATATTCATACTATCAAAAAACCTCCCTTTGCCTGCTTCACCGCCAAACGGTAAAGTATGGCTTTTGGAGGATTGAATGCCGCCCACTGCGGCAAATACAGTATATCAAAAATGTAGCTTTTTTGCTACACTACCACCACCAAAATTTCCAAAACGGTCGGGGAGCCGGTTGAACAGGAAGCGCTCTGAAAGGAATTGCTGTTGGTTTTACATTTGTCGGTGTAGCAAATAATTCTTCACTGTAAGCTTCAGGAAGTTTTTGAGGAGTTGTCGGTATTACTTTTTTTGTCGGGTAGATTGTCTTCGGTTTAATCGGAATTATTTTTTTGAGCTGCCGTATTACTTTTGGTTCTTCTTGTGATGCTGTTTGTTGTCCTCCCCCTTCAATCGTGTAAAACCCGGCAAGGCTTCTTGAGAGTGATAATGCGTCAGAACTATCAGCATATCGCGCAACTGCGGATCCATCTGAAAACGACATCATGGCTGTTCCTTCTTCTTCTGCCCTGACTGAAAGCGTTGCAATTAAGACATCGCCCGATACTGGGTCAATACTTCCCTCCGAGATTTCAATAAACCCATCGGAGAAATTGCGTTGCGCTTCTATTGAAAACGTATTGCCTGTTGAATCTGCTTTTACCTCAAGTATGTCTGATGGAAATGAAATAAGAGCAGAATGTGCGTTTACTGCTTCTCCATCTGTGTTGAGACGCAATTCAACTTGAATAGTTTCTCCAACATTTAAGGATTTTCGCTGTGGATTAAAGTAGTATGCGGCACTTGCATTAGCGGATTTAGCGACAAAAAGAACACCAATTAGGCCTACAAAAACAATAAGACACTTTTTAAGATAGAAACAATGCACGTCATTTTCAGCATAGTACAGAAAAAGAGAAAAAGTCAACCCCGATTGGGTAGGCAAAAAATAATATTTGACAAACACAATATATACCAGGTATACTTATAATAGATATGCAAAACTATCTTCTCTCACTTTTTGGCATCGTCCTCGTCGAGGCGTGCTGATCTGTTTGGGAGAAGCCACATTTGACAAGATAAATCTCCCAAACAAAAGGGGGATTTTTTTATGAATACTTACTTACCTTTTGTTTTCTTTCAAGGAGAAATTGCACCGGTTCATAAGGCTAAAGTGCCGATTATGACCAATGCCTTGCAGTATGGCACTGGCGTTTTTGCCGGCATCCGTGCTTACTACAACAAAGACAAAAAAATTTTAAGCGTGTTTCGTATCGAAGACCACTACCAACGATTCTTGCAATCGTTAAAAATAATTGGAGTAAACCTTAGTTACAACGATAAAGAGCTTATCAGAATAACGCTTGAATTACTTAAAAAAAACAAGCCAAAAACAGATATATATATCCGTCCATTTGCTTATGCAGGCAGTACAAACCTTTCTCCAAATCTTGAACGAGACAAAGATTTTGACATCGCCATTTACATGTTGCCTTTAGGCGAGTACTTACCAATCAACAAAGGGGTTTCTACTATGGTTTCTTCGTGGCGCCGGATTTCCGACAACGCGATTCCTTCGCGGGCAAAAATCTCGGGTTCGTACATTAACTCGGCCCTTGCCAGAAAAGAGGCAACCGAGCGCGGGTTTGACGAGGCAATTCTGCTTACCGAAGACGGCCATGTTGCCGAAGGGTCGGCGGAAAATCTTTTTATTGTTCGAAACGGCATTCTTATTACTCCTCCTGTTACTGACGACACACTTGAAGGCATTACCAGGCGATCTGTAATCCAACTTGCACAAGATATTAAGATCCCGACCGAATCAAGAACCATTGATCGAACAGAACTGTACATCGCAGATGAAGCATTTCTTTGCGGTACAGGAGTACAAATTGCCTGGATTGCAAAAATAGATGGGAGAACCATCGGGAAAGGGAAGCGTGGCCCTATAACAAAAAAACTACAAGAACTGTTTTTCTCTGCTGTGCGGGGTAATGAAAAAAAGTATCAGTCGTGGTGCACGATTATCAAAACATAATTGTTCGATTGCTCTATTGCTCAATTGTTAACAATAGAACAATGCAACAATGTAACAATCGTTGAATTATGAAGTTATCAGGCGCAGAAATTCTCATGCGATCATTAATTGCAGAAGGTGTTGAAACCATCTTTGGCTACCCTGGCGGTGCTATTATGCCAGCCTATGACGCCCTGTACCACTACAAAAACAAACTACGTCATGTTTTAGTGAGACACGAACAAGGGGCAGCGCATGCAGCCGAAGGGTACGCGCGAATCGCAGGTAAGCCTGGTGTGTGCATAGCAACTTCAGGTCCTGGCGCAACAAACCTAGTGACAGGTATTGCCGATGCCATGATGGATTCTGTGCCCATTGTCTGCATTACCGGACAAGTCGCTGCCCACCTTGTCGGCACAGATGCGTTCCAAGAAACCGACGTAATCGGTATAACAACGCCAATTACGAAATGGAGTTATCAAATTACTAAGCCCCAGGAAGTAGCAGAGATTGTAAATAAGGCATTCAATATTGCTAAATCAGGCCGTCCAGGACCGGTTGTTATTGACATTACAAAAAACGCGCAGATTGAACAATGTGATTTTTTTTTGGGCATGCAAAGTCCTACAACACCAAAAAGAGCTCCTATCAATAAAAAACTGCTAAAGCAGGCGGCAGATTTACTCAACAACGCAAAGCGGCCATTTATCCTTGTCGGGCATGGCGTACAAGTTGCCAACGCAGAAAAAGAAGTTTTAGAACTAGCTCTTAAAGGCGGATTTCCTGTTGCTACAACCATACATGGGCTCTCTTCGTTTCCAAGCAACCACCCACTATACGTTGGCCTTTTAGGCATGCACGGCCGCTACGGAGCTAACGTGCTTACAAACAAAGCAGACGTCATTTTGGCAATCGGCATGCGGTTTGACGACAGGGTAACGGGAAGAGTTTCGGACTACGCAAAAGATGCAAATATCATCCATATTGATATTGACGAAGCAGAATTAGGTAAGATTATCGACGTGCTTGTTGCAATCCGAGCCGATGCCAAAGATGCGTTAATGCAGCTTATTCCACTCATAAAGAAGAATAATCACGCGATGTGGGTAAAGGAGTTTAGGCACTTCGACGATATTGAATACGAAAAAGTAACCACAAAAGAGCTAAAAAGCGAAAGCGACAAAATCAAAATGGCGCAAGTAATCCATTTGCTTTCCGACAAAACAAAAGGAGACGCTGTAATTGTTGCGGACGTTGGCCAGCACCAGATGATTGCTGCCCGATACTACGATTTCCAAAAGCCTCGAAGTTTTATTACTTCAGGCGGACTTGGAACAATGGGTTATGCCTTGCCGGCAAGCATTGGTGCAAAAATAGCTAATCCTAGACGAGAGGTTATTGCCGTGATTGGAGACGGGTCGTTTCAAATGACCCTGCAGGAGCTTGCAACAATACACCAAGAAGAACTGCCGATTAAGATAATGGTACTCAACAATAACTTCCTAGGCATGGTTAGACAATGGCAGCAATTATTTTTTGAAAAGCGCTACTCGTTTGTAGACCTTGTTAATCCTGACTTTGTCCAAGTCGCAAAAGGTTTTTTTATTGATGCGCATCGGGTTGAAAAGTATTCGGAGCTTTCAGATGCTCTTGACAAGATGCTTAAAGCCCTTGGTCCGTACTTTTTAGAAGTTAAAGTTGAGAAAGAAGGAAACGTGTTTCCCATGGTGCCAAGCGGTGCAGCGTGCGACGAAATTGTTTTAGAATAATGAACATACAAACGCTATCAACCATTATAGTATTAACAGAGAACAAACCGGGGGTGCTTTATCGCATCGCCAACCTCTTCTTGCGCCGAAAAATTAACATCGAGAGTTTAACCGTATCTGAAATTAAAGCAAAAGCAAAATCCCGTTTTACCATTGTTGTGAAAGAAGACCCAAGCCTTGTAAGAAAAATAGCAAACCAGTTAAAGCGAATTGTTGAGGTTTTTGAGGTACACGTACATAGCGATAATGAGCTATTCTACAAGGAAATTGCACTCATTAAGGTTGGTGTTAAAAACGCTGACATGCTTAAAAAAATTGAAGATCTTCTCTACCAGTTCCAGGCGAATATTGTTTATCATGAAGGCGGTGCGGTTACAATACAAAAAACCGGTTCGGAGCAAGATATTGCCTTCCTTCAGTCTGTTTTGGAGCCTTTCGGCATTAAGGAAATCGTTCGGTCCGGAAGAATTGCCCTTGAAAAAGGCAAGCCGCACCGAATTGGAGCAGTGAGTAGAGAGCTTCGCCACATGTCACGAACTACCGAAGCAATCGAAATATCAAGTATTAAAAAACTAGAACTCATGGCACAAGCGCAAAAAGGAACGATTCCCCTGGCGCAGGGTATTCCGTCGTTTTTCACCGCAGAGCATATTCAAAAAGCGGCAAAACGGGCGATTGATACTCATATAGTTGACAAATACAGTAAGGGCCAAGGTATTGACGAGCTGCGCGTTGCGATTTCGGAAAAACTCAAAAAAGAAAATGGTATTTATGTAACACCTGATGAAATTATCGTCACGCATGGCGGTATAGAAGCGCTGATGGCAATTTTTATGAGCCTCTTAAACGTTGAAGATGAAATAATCGTCCTTACTCCTGACTACGCATCACATATAACGCAGATTACCATTGCAACCCATGGCGGTAAACCGATTTTCGTGCCGCTTGTTGAAACAAAAAGCGGATGGAAACTTGACTCAACGCGGCTTGAACAAGCAATAACCCCGCATACAAAAGCAATTCTACTGTGCAATCCGTGCAACCCAACCGGCAAGGTGTACAAAAAAGAAGAGCTTAAGGCAATCGCCCGCATTGCCAAGAAATATAATCTTTACATTATTACAGACGAAATGTACGAACATTTTGTTTACGCTGGAAAACACATAAGTATCGGGAGTTTTAAAGAAGCTGCAGATAGGGTTATTTCGGTTTTTGGCTTTTCTAAGTCATACGCAATGACCGGCTGGCGTATAGGCTACATTGCGGCGAAAAAACAGCTCATAGAGCACATTATGAAAATCCACGATTCGCTGGTAACATGCCCAACAGTAGTGTCACAGTACGCAGCGCTAGCAGCGCTAAAAGGACCGCAAAACGTTATTGAGAAGTATAAGCAAGGGTTTCTGAAACGAAGGGCAATAGTTATTGAAGAGCTTGCCAAGACAAACAAACTGTCGTATACTGTGCCAGAAGGCGCGTACTATATTTTTCCAAAGTTTGTCAAAACAGTTGACGACGTCGCTCTTGCCGAAAAACTGCTGAAAAAAGCAGATGTCGCAGTGGTACCGGGTACGCCGTTTGGCAAAGGTGGAGAAAACCACGTACGCATTTCTTTTGGGGGAGACGAAGATATGTTACGCGAAGGCTTACGTCGGTTTGTCGGGTATATAAACAGAAATCTTTGAAAACGAATTAGGAATCAGGAATAGTGAATTATGGAAAAACCATTTGTTATTTTTAGCCATTATTCCTAATTCATAATTCCTAATTCATAAAATATGGCAAAAATGGATTTTGGCGGTGTTATCGAAGAAGTAGTAACTCGAAAAGAGTTTCCGTTGAGCAAAGCTAAGAAAGTGCTTGCAAAGGAAACTATTGCGATTATTGGCTACGGAGTGCAGGGCCCGGCGCAAGCGCTTAATCTTTCCGATAACGGCTTTACCGTTATTGTCGGCCAGCGAAAAAACACCTCCTCGTTTGACAAAGCAAAAAAAGACGGCTGGAAAGAAGGAGAGACATTGTTTGAAATAGAGGAAGCTGCAAAACGAGGGACAGTGATTGGATATCTTTTGTCTGATGCTGGACAAATTCAGGCATGGCCGCTTGTTAAAAAACACTTAACCCACGGTAAAGCACTCTTTTTCTCCCACGGCTTTGGCATTACTTATAAAAAGCATACAGGTCTTGTGCCGCCAAAAAACGTTGACGTCATTTTAGTTGCGCCAAAAGGGTCGGGAAGGACAGTTCGAAAGATATTTCTTGAGGGCCGCGGCATCAATAGCAGTTTTGCTATTTTTCAGGACTATACAAAGAAAGCAAAAAATCGAGTCCTGGCTATGGGAATTGGTATTGGGTCTGGGTATTTATTTAAGACTTCGTTTGAAAAAGAGGTGTATTCTGACTTAACAGGCGAACGTGGCGTTTTAATGGGAGCAATGGCCGGCATTATGGAAGCGCAGTACAATTTGCTTCGAAAAAAAGGCCACAGTCCCTCTGAGGCTTTTAATGAAACAGTTGAAGAAGCAACGCAAAGCCTTATCCCCCTTATTTCCGAGCACGGCATGGATTGGATGTTTGAAAACTGCTCGACAACAGCCCAAAGAGGTGCGCTTGATTGGCGGCATAAATTTAGAATTGCCGTTGAGCCCGTGTTTAAAGAATTATATGAAAAAGTAAAAAGCGGACATGAAGCAAAAGTTGTTATTGCGGCAAATAGCCGGCCAGATTATAAAAAAAAACTTCGGAAAGAACTGGATGAAATGAAAAATTCAGAAATGTGGAGGGCGGGTGCTAAAGTCCGAGAGCTTCGCCAGGTGCCGTCTGGTACCTCGCTTCGTCCTCAAGCTGCAAAACATGAAAAATAGAGTATTTGTTTTTGACACAACACTTCGGGACGGCGAGCAGGTACCGGGCTGCCAGTTAAACACAGTTGAAAAAATCGAAATCGCAGCGATGCTTGAAAATCTCAAGGTTGATGTGATTGAGGCAGGATTTCCTATTTCGTCACCTGGTGATTTTAAGTCGGTTGTTGAAATCTCCAAAGTGATTTCCGAACCAATTATCTGCGCGCTCACAAGGGCTAGGAAAGAAGACATTGACGCAGCAGCAGAATCCTTAAAGTTTGCAAAACGAAAACGCATACACACCGGCATTGGCAGCTCTGACGTGCATATAAAATTTAAATTTAACTCAACCAGAGAAAAAGTTTTAGAACAAGGGGTTGAAGCAGTAAAGTACGCCAAAAAATTTGTAGAGGATATTGAGTTTTATGCAGAAGACGCAGGACGCGCAGACAACGCGTTTTTGGCAAAAATGGTTGAGGCTGCGATTGCTGCAGGCGCAACAGTGGTGAACATTCCTGATACCACCGGCTACTGTTTGCCGTGGGAGTTTGGTTCGAAAATTAAGTATTTGGTTAACCATGTTAAAAACATTGATAAGGCGATTATTTCTGTCCACTGCCACAATGACTTGGGCATGGCAACAGCAAACTCTTTGTCTGGTATTATAAACGGGGCAAGGCAAGTAGAAGTGACTATTAACGGCATTGGCGAGCGAGCAGGCAACACGTCTTTGGAAGAGGTTGTCATGACAATGCGGACACACAAGGATATTGATGCAGATACAAACATACAAACAAAAAAAATTGTTGAGGCAAGTAGATTAGTTTCGCGACTCATGCGTATGCCGGTCCAGCCCAACAAAGCAATTGTTGGCAGAAACGCCTTTGCGCACTCATCTGGCATTCACCAGGACGGAGTGCTAAAAAAGCGGGCTAACTATGAAATAATAGACCCCAAGGACATAGGCATAGCTAATTCCTCAATTATTCTTACTGCAAGATCTGGCAGGGCAGCACTCAAACATAAACTAGAGAAGCTTGGCTACAAGCTCGCCAAACCACAGCTTAATGAAGTTTATCAGCAATTCCTAGATCTTGCAGACAAAAAAAGAGAAATTAATGACGAAGATCTAAGGCTTCTTATGGGCGAAAAGGCAACTGATCGGAATATTAAACTTGAGCTTCTGGAAGTTGTTTGCGGAATGCCGCTAAAACCAATGGCAACAGTGAAATTGTGGGTTAAAGGCAAAGAGGAAATTGCATCTGCTGTAGGCAACGGGCCTGTTGACTCTGCATTTAACGCAATTAATAAGATTATTAAAAAACCTGTTTCACTTGAAGAATTTTTAGTTCAAGCAATTACCAAGGGCAGCGACGATATGGGCAAGGTGCACATCCAGCTTGCTTACAAGGGCGATACATACTACGGCTTTGGTGCAGACACGGACATTGTTGTTGCATCGGTAAAAGCGTACCTTGATGGTTTACAAAAAATAATATGAAAAACGGTTGCGAGGATTGTTCTTGCCAAGAAAGCGGATTAAAGAAGCGAAGTTACCTACTGACTGGAAAGCCTGGCACCAACGAGTGGATAAAACGATCGCCGGCACGAGCCATGATGCGCGCCGTTGGTTTTACCGACAAAGATTTTGAAAAACCCCTTGTTACTGTCGCGTGTCCCTATACAAACATTACTCCCTGCAATAAACACATAGATGCTTTAGGTAAAATTGTAGTAGAAGAGGTAGAAAAGGTAGGGGGGAAATCAATAATTTTTGGGACTCCGGTCGTTACAGACGGTGAAACAATGGGCATGGAAGGCATGAAGTATTCGCTTGTTTCCCGCGAGCTTATTGCTGATTGCATTGAAATGATGCACGAAGCTTATGCAGCCGACTGTGCACTTACGCTCGCAGGTTGCGACAAAACAATCCCAGCAGCTTTAATTCCTTTAGCTCGGAACAATAGCATTGGACTCACTCTCTACGGCGGAAGCATATTACCGGGTCACTATAAAGGAAAGGACTTAACTATTGTGAGTACATTTGAGGCGGTTGGTGCGTATAGTGCTGGAAAAATAAGCGAGAAGGATTTCCATGAGATTGAATGCAAATCGTGCCCGGGAAACGGCGCATGCGGCGGTATGTACACAGCAAACACAATGGCATCAGCAATCGAAGCATTAGGTATGAGCCTACCAGGAAGTGCGTCACACCCGGCAGTTGACAAAAAAAATCAGATTTCTAAAGAAAAACGAAAAGATTGTGAAGATTCAGTGAAAGCATTGTTTAATCTTCTTGAGAAAAGCATTCGGGCGCGCGATATTATGACCAAAAAAGCGTTTGAGAACGCAATTACTGTTGTCCAAGCACTTGGCGGATCAACGAATGCAGTGCTTCATCTTCTTTCTTTAGCTCACGAAGCAGAGATTGATCTGACAATAGATGACTTCAATAGGATTGCGAAAAGAGTTCCGCTTCTTGGCAATTTCAAACCATCTGGCGAGTATGTGATGAACGACCTCAACAACATTGGCGGTGTACCAATCGTTATGAAAATGTTACTCGATGCTGGCCTTATTCATGGTGATTGTTTAACCGTGACAGGAAAAACTGTTGCGGAAAACCTCAAATCAACTCCAAAGTTGCTAAAAAATCAAAAAGTTATCGCTAGTCTCGAAAAGCCTTTAGCTCCGCCAGAGCACCACATTGTCGTCTTACGAGGCAGTCTTGCGCCTGAAGGAGCTGTGATGAAGCTTTCGGGAAAAGAAATGCGCGAGTTTCATGGGCCGGCTCGTGTTTTTGAGTGCGAAGAAGACGCGCTAAATGCGATTCTGCAAAGCAGAATTCAAAAAAATGATGTTATAGTAATTCGCTTTGAGGGGCCAAAAGGCGGTCCAGGCATGCGGGAAATGCTTTCTCCATCTGCAGCACTTATGGGAGCGGGGTTAGGAAGAGACGTTGCGCTTATTACCGATGGCAGATTTTCTGGTGGTACGCACGGCATTATGATTGCGCATATTACGCCAGAAGCCCAAGTCGGCGGCCCAATTGCGCTGGTTGAGGAAGGAGACATGATCAGTATCAATTTGAACACAAAAACGTTAGACCTCAAAATTTCGGATTCTGCTTTGCAGAAAAGAAAATCTCGATGGAAAGCACCCGCGCTCAAATACAAGCGTGGCGTGCTGGCAAAATACGCGCAATTAGTTAGCAGCGCCTCCAAAGGCGCAGTCACGAGCTAATTCCGATAAGGGATCGGAATAGCTTTGCGATCCGGTAAAATTATGGAATTATCACAGTTTGGCGAAAAGTTAACCTCAAAAACCGGCATTCTGCAGCTCATGGACGACCTTGGTAAAGCAATGTCCGGCAAGGAAAAAATGTACATGCTTGGCGGCGGTAACCCTGCGCATATTACTCAAATGGAAGAACTCTTCCGAAAGCGCATGCAAGAAATCCTTGACAACAAAGACGAATTCGAAAGAATGGTTGGGAATTACACGACCTCTCAAGGAGACATCGATTTTATTCATGCCGTTGTTGCTTTTTTTAAAAAAACCTATGGCTGGAATATTACCACCAAAAACGTCTGCGCGCTCACTGGCGGACAAACAACGTTTTTCTTCTTGTTTAACATGCTCGCGGGCAAATTTTCAGATGGATCATCAAAAAAAATACTCTTTCCGTTAGTCCCCGAATATATAGGTTATGCAGACCAGGGAATTACTGATGATATTTTTACTGCGAATAAGCCAATCATAAAAATTATTGATGAGCATACGTTTAAATATTTCATTGATTTTGAAAGTCTAAAAATTACAAAGGATATTGCGGCAATTTGCGTTTCAAGGCCAACAAACCCAACAGGTAACGTCGTAACAGATGAGGAGGTACATAAACTTTTAGATCTTGCGAAGAAGCACAAAATCCCACTTATGATTGATAACGCCTACGGCGCACCATTTCCTGGCATTATTTTCACCAAGACGAATCCGATTCTTGATGATAACATTATTTATGTAGTAAGTCTGTCCAAACTTGGCTTGCCAAGTGTTCGAACATCTATTGTTATTGCCAAAGAAGAAATTATCAAACATTTAACAAGCATCAATGCAATAGTGAATCTCACAGCGACAACCATTGGCCAGCATATTGTAACCCCGCTTTTGCAAAGTGGCGAAATAACAAAACTAAGCCAAACAGTTATTAAACCGTTTTATCAGCGTAAATCAAATGAGGCGATTGCATATCTCCAAAAACACATGAATCAGTCAAATCCATACTACATCCATAAGAGTGAGGGTGCTCTCTTTTTGTGGCTTTGGTTAAAAGATTTACCAATTAAGTCTATGGAATTGTATGAACGGTTAAAAAAACGTAAGGTGCTTGTCGTACCGGGAAACTATTTTTATCCAGGGTTTCGTGGAAAGTGGAAGCACAGGGATGAATGTGTTAGAATTACGTATAGTCAACGTGAAGAAGACGTAAAGGCGGGATTGAAAATCATTGCCGAGACGATTAATGAAGCATATAACAAGTAAATCAAAAATCAAACATTAAAAAGCAAAAACACAAATAAAAAATTAAAAATTGTTCTTTATTTTTGATCTTTACATTGTCATTTTGATATTTGATCTTTAATTTTTAATATGAATTCTAAGGAACCTAAACCAATCGGTCCCTATTCACAAACTCGAAGGGTGGGAAAGTTAGTTTTCTGCTCTGGCCAGATTGGTGTTGACCCTGAAACGAGCGAACTCGTCGAAGGTGTTGAAACGCAGACTAAGCAAACACTCAAAAACTTAGAAGCCGTTTTAGCTTCGCAAGGCCTCGCCTTGGAACACGTTGTAAAGACAACTGTGTATCTTAAAAATATCGAAGATTTTCCAAAAATGAACGACATGTACGCAACTTTTTTTACCGCCAATAAACCAGCAAGAGCAACCATCGGCGTTGCCGATTTACCCAAAGGAGCTCTTATTGAGATAGAAGCAATCGCTTCTAAATAGCTTCTTCTCTTCTTTCAGATATGAAAAAACATCCTAAAACCTTATTTGAGAAGATTTGGGAAAGTCATGTTGTCTATAGCCAACCGGGGTTTCCGAATGTGCTGTATGTTGACGCGCATTTGATTCACGAAGTCACAAGCCCACAGGCTTTTGATGGATTGCGACGGCGAAACATTTCTGTATTTCGAAAAAAGAGAACCTGGGCAACAGCAGACCACAACGTCCCAACAAAAGATCAACACTTACCCATTAAGGAGTTGCTTTCAAAAGTCCAGGTTGAAAAGCTTACCAAAAATTGTAAAGAGTTTGATATTCGACTCTATGGTCTTGGTCATCCATTCCAAGGAATCGTCCACATTATTGGCCCAGAACTTGGCATTACAAAACCCGGGATGACGATTGTTTGCGGCGACAGCCACACCTCGACCCACGGCGCGTTTGGCAGTATTGCGTTTGGCATAGGAACAAGTGAGGTCGAACAAGTCTTAGCAACCCAAACTATTTTACAACAAAAGCCAAAGACCATGAAAATTGAGATAAACGGCAAACTGGGCAAGGGCGTAGTTTCTAAAGACATTATTCTTTATATCATCTCCAAAATTTCAACTAGCGGCGCAACAGGCTATTTTGTCGAATATGCGGGTTCAACAATTCGGGGTTTGAGTATGGAAGCACGCATGACTATTTGCAATATGAGCATTGAAATGGGTTCTCGTGGAGGCATGATTGCGCCCGATGAAATAACATACCAATATATGAAGGGGCGAAAATTCGCACCTAAAGGGAATAATTGGAATACTGCTCTGCAGTATTGGAAAACATTACCAAGCGACAAAGGAGCAAAATATGACAGAGAGATTACATTCAAAGCCGAAGATATTGAACCAATGGTAACGTACGGCACAAACCCCGGCATGGGAGTAAAAATTACTGCAAAAATTCCAAAAGAATCATCGTTTACATCAGATCGCGACCGCGCAAGTTTTCGACAAGCTATTTCGTACATGAACCTCAAACCTGGAGCAAAAATGCAAGACCAAAAAGTGGATTATGTTTTTTTAGGCAGCTGCACAAACTCCAGGATTGAGGATTTGCGCATGGTAGCAGAAGTAGTGAAAGGGAGAAAGAAAGTAGACAACGTTGAGGTATTCGTTATTCCTGGCAGTAAGCAAGTGGAGATGCAAGCACGAAAAGAGGGGTTGGATAAATTATTTGCACAAGCTGGTTTTGAACTGCGCGGACCTGGCTGTTCGGCGTGCCTTGGCATGAACGAAGATAAAATTCCATCTGGAAAATACTGCATCTCTACATCTAACAGAAATTTTGAAGGACGCCAAGGGCCAGGAGCGCGTACATTTTTAGCAAGCCCATTAACTGCAGCAGCTTCGGCACTAACCGGAAGAATTACGGATCCAAGGGAGTTACTATAAATGCAAAACTTAAAAATCAAAGTGCAAAATCAAGTGTAAATCTAGAAGCTTTAAACTTTTGAAAGTAAACTATGAAGAAAAATAATATTATTATCAGTTCAACTTGTGTCCCATTACCAGTCGAAAACATTGACACCGACCAAATAATCCCAGCTCGATTTTTAAAAGCCATAACCCGCGAGGGCTTTGGCGAGAATCTCTTTCGAGACTGGCGTTTCGATGCAGAAGACAATCTTAAAAAAAATTTTGTATTAAACAATACAAAGTATAAAGGAGAAATTCTTATCGCCGGACGCAATTTTGGTTGTGGATCAAGCAGGGAACACGCTGCGTGGGCACTTTCCGACTATGGTTTTAAAGCAGTATTCTCAAGCTTTTTTGCTGATATTTTTAAAAACAATGCGCTTATCAATCATCTACTTCCAGTTATTGTATCAGAGAAATTTTTGCAAAAATTGTTTAGGACAATTGAAAACGATCCGAAAGCAAAAGTAGCCATTGATATTGAAAAACAAACGATTCGAATAGAAAAAACTGGGGAGGAGGAGAAGTTTCCAATGGATCCGTATAGAAAAATGTGTTTTCTCAAAGGCTACGACGACGTTGATTATTTGCTTAGCCTAAAGTCTCAAGTGTTAACATTTGAAAAAGCTAGAAAAAATGATTATTCAATAGTCTAGAGCAATGCAGCAATGATCGAAATATGAAAAAACAAATTGCAGTCCTCCCAGGCGATGGCGTCGGGCCAGAAGTAACAGCGCAAGCAGTGAAAGTGCTTAAAAAAATTGCCCAAGAATACCATCATGAGTTTACTTTTACAGAAGGCTTAATCGGCGCTGTTGCGATTGAAAAAGCTGGCGATCCATTGCCAGATGAAACACTTGAACTTTGCAAAAACGCTGATGCTATCCTTTTTGGCGCAATCGGACATCCAAAATACGACAATAACCCATCGCTAAAAGTAAGGCCAGAACAAGGTTTACTTAAACTTCGAAAAGAGCTTGGCCTTTATGCCAACATTCGGCCAATTATGACTTTCCCAAACGTCAAAAGCTCACCGCTTAAAGACGAAGTGATCAAAAATGTAGATTTTGTTGTGGTAAGAGAATTAACCGGCGGCATTTATTTTGGCGATAAAGGAAGAAAAGAAAATAGTGCTTTTGATGTATGCACGTACACGAAAGAGGAAATAGAACGAGTTGCGAAACTGGCGTTCAAACTGGCTCAAGAAAGAAGCCGCCTTCGCAAAGCTTCGGCGAGCCAAGGAAAACTTACACTTATTGACAAAGCAAATGTGCTCGAGACGTCCAGACTCTGGCGCGAAACTATCCAGGAACAATCAAAACAATTTAGCAATGTAACAATCGAATACATGTTTGTTGATAACGCTGCTTTGCAAATTATCAAACGGCCAAGCAGTTTTGATGTGATTTTGACTGACAATATGTTTGGCGACATCCTCACTGATGAAGCATCAGTAATTGCCGGCTCAATCGGCCTTTTACCGTCTGCTTCCAAAGGAGAAAAAACCTCGCTTTTTGAACCAATCCACGGCTCGTTTCCAAAAGCATCTGGCACCAATACCGCAAATCCTATAGGCAGCATTCTCTCCGCTGCAATGCTGCTTGATATGAGCCTTCAGCTTGCCAAAGAAAGTAAAGCAATCCGAAAAGCTGTATTTGCCGTGCTTGAAAAAGGCTATGGGACGAAAGATATTACGACAAATTCACCTTTGCAAACTCACACTATAGGTGATAAAATAACTGCACTTATATGACCGTTTCTGTACAAACCATAGACGATGCTGCAAAACGCATTAACGGCATTGCAAAAAACACGCCGTTGCAGCTTAACAAGCGACTTTCTAATCTGTTTGGCGCAAACGTCTACATAAAGCGAGAAGATTTACAGAGAGTCCGCTCTTACAAAATTCGCGGTTCTTATAATCTTATAAAATCACTTACTAAGGAAGGAAAAAAGAGCGGCGTCGTTTGTGCAAGTGCGGGCAATCACGCGCAGGGCGTTGCGTTAAGTGCAAATGAGTTAAAGATACATGCAACTATCTTCATTCCAATCAAAACTCCCTTGCAGAAAATTGAGCGAGTGAAATATTTTGGCGGCAAATGGATTGACATTAAGCTTATTGGATTAACTTACGATGAAAGCTGCAATGCAGCTCTCCAATTTTGCAAGGAGAATAATGCTGTATTTGTCCATCCGTTTAACGATGAACAAGTTATTTCTGGCCAGGGGACTGTTGGTAAAGAAATTTTTGACGAGCTTGGAAACAATATTGACTACGTGTTTGTGCCAATCGGCGGCGGAGGACTGGTATCCGGCGTTTCTACATACCTTAAAAATAAAATCAAGCATATAAAAGTAATTGGTCTTGAACCGCAAGGCGCTCCAAGCATGCTGGAAGCCTTAAAGAAAGGAAAGATAGTAACGCTAAAAGTAATTGATACATTCGTTGATGGCGCTGCAGTCCGAACAGTTGGTGATAAAACTTTTCCAATCGTAAAAAGGCTCGTTGATGAAGTTTTACTTGTGCCAGAAGGAAAAATCTGTACAACGATGATAGATCTTTACCAAAATGAAGGTATTGTGACAGAGCCGGCCGGAGCACTTTCAATTTCGGCATTAGATTTCCTCGCTAATAAAATTAAAGGGAAGACTGTTGTCTGCATTTTAAGTGGCGGAAACAACGATATCTTGCGTTACCCGGAGATTATGGAGAAAAGTCTTGTATACCAAGGCAAAAAGCACTACTTCCTCATCGAATTTGCGCAAAAACCCGGACAGCTTCGCCAATTTGTGGACAAGGCGCTTGGTCCAACCGACGACATCGTGCGCTTTGAATATATTAAAAAGAGCGCCAAAGAAACAGGACCGGCACTGGTCGGGATTGAGCAAGCAAGTAGCAAAGATTTTGATCGCTTGAAAAAAAAGATGAAGAAATTAGGTATTAATTTCAAAATTATTACGAGTAGTGACTTGTTGTATAGTTACTTGGTATAGTGGGCCCGAGAGGAGTCGTCCGCCAGAGGCGGATTGGCCTTTGACCAAAACATGTGAGCCTAGATGGACTCGAACCATCGACCTCTTCGATGTCAACGAAGCGCTCTACCACTGAGCTATAAGCTCTAATCAACTGACCTGCCCGCCATGGTTGACGCCAAAGGCGACTGCAGGCGGGGCTACGAGCCCGAAACTTGTTTTATTTTACCAAAACGAGCCTTCGATCACAACTTTGATAAAATAGTACCGTTGTCTAGACAACGGTACAACGGGAAAATATTTTAGATTAATCAGGATTTATAGGTTATAATATATCATGACTCGAAAAGAAGCTTTTCAAATCCTCACGAAATATCTTAAAAATCCAAACCTTATTAAGCACTCTCTTGCTGCAGAGGCTGCGATGAAAGGAATTTATAAATATCTACATAAAGACGACTTTGATCAGAATGAACAGGACAATTGGGGGATAACCGGTTTACTGCATGATGTTGATTATGAAATTGCGATGCAAACAAACCAAATGGACAAGCATGGCTTGCTTATTTTTGAAAAAGAACCAAATATCCCAATTGATATTGCAAACGGCATCAAGGCACATAATTGGCTAACTGGCGTAGAGCCCAAAAGCGATATGGCTTGGGGAATTCGGTGTGCAGACCAATTAACAGGACTAATTGTTGCGGCAACGCTTGTTCGACCAGATAAAAAAATTGCATCACTGACAACAGATTCGGTACAGAAAAGAATGAATGAAAAGTCTTTTGCCAAAGGTGCAAAACGCGAACCGATTCTGCAGTGCGAAGAAAAACTTGGTATTCCGCTTAAAGAATTTATTGAGATTACCCTCAAGTCAATGCAAGCCATTCACGAAGACCTTGGGCTGTAGCCTACTGAATGTAACCCTTACTCACAAGCAGTTCAGCGGTAAGAACGCTTCCTCCTGCAGCACCCCTAAGCGTATTGTGCGACAAGGCTACACACTTCCATCCTAAAACACTATCTTCCCGCAAACGACCAACACTTATTCCCATTCCATTATATAAATCCCGATCCAACTTTGTCTGTGGCCTATCGTCTTCTTCAAAATAGGTTAAAAACGGATTCGGAGCCGAGGGCAAATGGAGTTTGTCTAACGGGTTTGCAAAATTCCGCAGCGCCGCTATGAGTTTCTTTTTTGTTGCGTTTTTTGCAAACTGTACGTTGATTGTCGCCAGATGGCCGTCAGCTACAGGCACCCTAATGCAGTTTGCTGAAATTTTAGGCGAGGAAGGCAGCTGAAATTTACCTCCTTTAATCTTCGCCCAAATTTTTAATGGTTCTTTCTCTGATTTCTCTTCTTCACCACCAATGTAAGGGATAACGTTGTCAACCATCTCCGGCCACATAGCAAAGGTCTTGCCGGCACCAGAAATTGCCTGATATGTTGAAACAATAACTTTTTGAGGAACAAAATGCTTCCAAGCGGCAAGCAGGGGAACATAGGATTGTATTGAGCAATTTGGCTTGACAACAATAAATCCTTTTGTCCAGCCGCGTTTCTTTTGCTGGTATGCAATAATACGTAGGTGGTGCGGGTTAATTTCGGGCATAAGCATAGGCACGTCCTCTGTCCAGCGGTGAGCCGAATTATTGGAAACAACAGGCAATCCTAAAGAAGCGTACGTTTCCTCCAGCTTGCGGATGAATTCCTTTTGCGCATCTATTGCGCAAAAGACAAATCGTGCGTGTGCAGCAATAATTTTCGTGTCTTCAATAGAGTAAACTGTAAGCTTGCTTATTTTTTTTGGTATTGGTTCTTTTAGCGCCCATCGCTTTGAAACCGCGTCAGTATATGTCTTACCAGCCGACCTCTTGGAAGCGGCTAGACACGTTATCTCAAACCAAGGGTGATTTGCAAGCAGCGTTACGAACCGTTGTCCCACCATGCCGGTTGCCCCAAGAATTCCTACAGGAATTTTCATATGCTTAAAATATCCGAAAGCACGTTTCCGGCAGTCACTTGCGCACCTGCCCCTGCTCCCTTAATAACTATGGGAGTAGTATTATACCGTTTCGTGGCGATCGAAATAATATTATCACTTCCCCACAGGGAATAAAACGGATGATCTTGATTAACTTCCCTAAGTGCTATTACCGCTTTTCCGTTCTCCAATGTTGCTATGTAACGTAAAACTTTCTTATTTTTTTGCGCCCTAAGTTTTCTTCTCTCAAAATCCTTATCAAGTCTTTCTACTTTTTCGAAGAATTCCTCAAGCAAGCCCTGCCTAAAAAGCTCTTTAGGAAATATCGGTTCAACTTTAATATGATCTATCTTCATTTCTAAACCCAGTTCTCGGGCGAGAATTAAAATTTTGCGAGCAAAGTCCATACCGTTTAAGTCATCCCGCGGGTCGGGCTCTGTGTAGCCGTTTTTTTGGGCATCGCGGATAACAAGGCTTAATGGTTTCCTGCTTTGCGTAAACGTGTTGAATATGAAGCTTAGCGATCCCGAAAGTACTGCTTCTAATTTAATAATCTTATCGCCATTGGCAACAAGACGTTGTATTGTATGGATAATTGGAAGTCCGGCGCCTACGTTGGTTCCGTAAAAGAACGGTACCCGGTTCTTTTTGGCTAAATGTTTCAGCTGCTGATACCTTTTTAATGGACCAGAGTTCGCCTTTTTATTTGGCGTCACAATCGCTATGTGGGCGTTGAGGATTTGTTCGTAGAACGAAGGCGCATCTTCACTTGCCGTGCAATCGACAAAAACGCTAAGAGGCAAATTCCACTTAATCATTATACTAACAAAATCGTTAAGATTAGTTGCTGTTCCCTTTGATAATTTTTCCTTCCAATTTTCTATGGTGACTCCTTGGCGGTTAAGCAGCATAGAGTGGCTGTTTGCAACTCCGCAGAGCCGAATCGGCAATTTTTGTCCTGCAATCTGCTTTAGTAAAGTTGTACCGATCAACCCTGTTCCAACGAGAAAAAGGTTAATCGTACCTTCAACCTTACCGAAAAATGCGCTATGTATTACTTGGAGCGCCTTTGTCTGATCATCTTTGTTAATTACCGCCGACACATTCAGTTCGGACGAGCCTTGCGCAATGGCGACAACATTGATGCTGTTTATACCAAGCGCATTAAACAGTTTTCCGGCTATACCTGGTTTGCCTTTCATTTGTCCGCCAACGATAGCAACTATTGAGAGATTTCTCTCCATTGAAATTGGGGACATTTGCGTCGTCTGCAACTCAAGCGTAAATGCCTTTTCAAGAATTTTTTTTGCCAACTCTGCCTGTTTGCTATGCACCGCCACAGAAATTGACTGCTCCGATGACGCTTGCGTGGTAAGCATGATTTCAATTCCTGCTCTGTGCAACACATCGAATAGCCGCGCTGCGATTTCTCCTATAGTTTTGGCATTTTCCAGTTGCACCTGCAAAAGAGATATGTCGCTTAAAGAAGAGATTCCCGTAATAAGAAAATCGTTTTTGGCCCTATCGTTACTTATCTTTGTTCCAAAATGATTTGGGTTAAAGGTGTTTTTTATATAAATTGGGATGTTTTTTAGCCGTGCCGGCTTCATAGTCTTGGGGTGAATAACTTTCGCACCAAAATGGGCAAGTTCACCCGCTTCTTCATATGATATTTCCGAAACTGTAAAAGCATCTTCTACAGAGCGGGGATCAGCAGTCATGATACCTTCAACATCTGTCCAAATTTCTATTGCGGATGCGCTTAAAGCAGCGCCTACTAGAGATGCCGTGTAATCTGATCCACCTCGACCTAGTGTCGTTGTTATCCCATCGTGGCTTGAAGCTATAAACCCACCCATGATGCCAAGTGTGCGATTGTTACGAAAATAATCAGCAATATTTTTATAGGTGGCTTGGATATCTACGTTGGCGCATCCATAGGCATCATCGGTTTTTATTATAGATGAAGCATCAATATACATACATGCTATACCCCTATCATTTACTGCTTGCGCGATTATGTATGCAGAAAATCGTTCCCCAAAACTCATAACCATATCCAAAGAACGTGGTGAAAGCTCCTTAACAAGCGAAATGCCAAGCAGCACATCTTTCAGCTGTTTGTATATTCTTTTAACCGCTCTAAGGACTTTCTTGTTGTTTGAAGACTTGATTAAATCTTTAATTAGCGAATCGTGCTTTTTACAAATATTTATAAAACGCGATTCGTATACTCCTGTGCCCTTTGCAGCAACTGTAGCAAGCTCTATTAGATTATCGGTAACGCCGCCAAGCGCGGACACAACTACTGCGATACGCTCCCGCTGTAAATTAGATTTCTTGATAATTTCAATGACGCGAGAGATATTTTCTGCGTTTGCAACTGACGTTCCACCGAATTTTAGTACTTTCACCAGATGAAGTGTATAGAAGAAAAGGTAAATTGTCAAATAGCCTAATCCATGGTATATTTCAGACAGCATCTTAAATGAAATTATCAATTATCGGCATGTCTGGCAGCGGAAAAAGCTATTGGTCTAAAAAACTTCAGTTGGCAGGATACTATAGAATATGCTGCGATGATCTAATTGAGAAGAAACTTTCCAAAGAGTTGGTAAAGCTTGGGTTTAGAGGAATTCAAGATGTTGCGAGTTGGATGGGACAGCCCTATGAACGCCGACACAAGCGTGCGAGCGAAACGTATCTTAGGTTTGAGAAAGAAACTTTGGATAAAGCTATACAAGAACTCCCATCAATGAAAAAAAACGTTGTTATAGATACAACCGGAAGTGTAATTTATATAGGAAAACGTACCCTTGACGCTTTGAAAAAACAAACCACGATTGTTTTCCTCAATGTTCCAGAAACGGTCAAAAACGAAATGTATAAACTTTATCTTAAAGATCCAAAACCGGTTGTCTGGGGTAAATCTTTCAAAAAGAACTATGGGGAATCAAATCTCGCGGCGCTCGCACGATGCTATCCTACACTACTAAAATACCGAACTCTTTTATACCAACTCTTTGCGGATATTACCATGGACTATCAAAAACTTAGAAAACCTGGGACTGACGTTTCTGACTTTTTGAGATTATTGCATCTTCAATTGCAGCAATCGAACCATCTATAGCTATTGGTTTATTGGCAAACGTTTGTTTTGTAAACTTTATTCCGCTTGCAGTGCTAATAGATACAACTGTATCTTTTTCCTTTATAATTCCCTTTCTTCGGGCTTGAAGAACCGCATCTAACACCACTGCGGACTGCGGGCAAATGTTTGCTCCGGCGCTCATAAAAAGCGCTCTCGTGTTTTGAATCGCGTCTTCCGAAACATCAAAAAAATGCATTTTAAACTTTTTATACATTTTTTCAATGCGAGGAAAGCTTACAGGATTTTGAATATTCATTGCAGTCGCAACTGTTTCTGTAAATGTTCCGGGTTTGTATGCTGTAAAATTACTTTTTGACCAACGTACAAGAGTATTTGCAGTTTTTGTTTGAGCAATGATAATTCCCGGCAGCTTATCAATCAGCCCACGGTTCTTTGCTCGAAGTAGTGAAATAAGCAGTGCCGTCAGATTGCCGCCATTGCCGCAAGGCACGGCGATCCAGTCCGGCGCCTTCCAGCGAAGATCTTGCATAATTTCAAGAGCAATTGATTCTTGGCCGGCAATGCGAAACGCATTTTTGGAATTAAGAAGCACAATCTCGGGATGGCTCTTGCAATACTCCTGAATTAACTGCATGCATCCATCGAATCCCTTTTTGTGCTTGATTGAGAGCACAATCGCACCGTGCGCAACTGCTTGAAAAAGCTGTCCTTGTGAAACCTGCTGATGGGGAAGAAATACTATACAACGCAGGCGATCCTTGACATATGCGCTGTAGACCGCGGCCGAAGCCGATGTATCTCCGGTACTTGCACAGGCAACGTACCTAATCTGCAATTCCGGATAATATTTTTGTAAACGAAGCGCTTCCGAAACGGCAATCGACATTCCTCGGTCTTTAAAACTTTCTGACGGAAGCTGCCCTTCCATTTTGATGTAAAGATTTGCAAGTCCTATCTTTTTCTTGAGCCAATCGGGAATTTCAAATAAATCGGTAAATCCTTCTCGAAGAGAAACAACCATTTCTTTTGGAAATCCTGGCAAAATATGGGGAAGCCACATAAAGACGCCGCTTCCGTTTGGATACTCGTCTCGCTTTTCCCCAAACCTTATGTTGTCGAAGAAGTCTCTTGCTTTCTTTCCTATACCTATTGTCTTATCAATAAACTCTTCATCGCGTTCAACCAGCAAAAGACTGCTGCACTTTGGACAGGTGTAGTAGAACTGATCGGGCAATAGTTTTGTATTGCACTCGATACACCGTTGCCAGTAGTACATCGTTCTCACTACGGTATTATAACAGATTGATCGAGTTGAACCCGATTTGATCGGGGTTGACAGCTCTCGAAGTCTGTTTGGTATACTAATTGACATGAAACAAAAAACAAAAGAAGAAAACACAGTAGATATTCTGAAACGCATTGCAAAAAGAGTAGAGGAGGCAAGCGTTGATGTTAATGATATAAAATTTGATCTAAAGAGTATTAAAGCAAGATTGGGCAACGTGGAACATAATACTGCGGTAATGAAAATTGATATGGAGAAATTGAGAGAACAACTAGAAAAAACGGAAGCTAGGCTAGACAAAAGGATCATGAATGTTGGCGATCTTATCACTATTGCTTTCACAAAAAGATTTGAAAAAGTAGAGAAACGCGTATCTAAATTAGAACACCAGCAAGCAGTAGCATAGCGTATTGACAAACGTGCTATAATTGTTTTGAGCATGAAAATAAGCGCAATCATTTGTACAACCACAACCATCTCTTCCTAGGGGGTTGTAGTTTTTATGTTTCTATAGCCTCCCGAAGGGGAGGTTTTTTGTGCTTTATAACTCTTTTTATTTCTGATATAGTAAACTTATGAGTAAAGAACACCTTGAGTATATTAGACATTCAACAGCGCATCTTTTGGCTGCGGCCGTGCTTAAACTTTATCCAAAGACAAAATTGACAATTGGCCCGGCAATTGAAAATGGGTTTTACTATGACTTTGATTTTGGCGACATAAAAATTACAGATGAAGATTTGCCAAAAATAGAAGAAAAAATGAGACAACTTCTTCCTAGCTGGACCTATTTTGAAGGAAGAATAGTTAGCGCTAAAGAAGCTAACGAACTTTTTGCCGAAAATCCATATAAACTAGAACTTATTGAAGAACTAGCCTCAAAAGGGGACGCCTTGCGAATCTACAAGGCTGGTGATTTTGACGATCTTTGTCGAGGCGGACACTCAGAAAATCCAGCAAACGAAATCGGTGCTTTTAAACTGCTCACTATTGCCGGCGCATACTGGCGGGGAAGCGAGAAAAACCCAATGCTCACCCGCATCTACGGCACAACGTTTCCAACAAAAAAAGAACTCGATGAACATTTGACAATGCTTGAAGAAGCAAAAAAGCGCGACCATCGAAAATTAGGCAAAGAGCTTGGCATTTTTACAACAGACGATCTTGTTGGACCAGGACTTATCCTGTGGCTTCCAAAAGGAACGATCATTCGAGAAGAAATAGAAACCTTTGCAAAAAAGACGGAAAAACAGTATGGTTACAAACGCGTTGCAACCCCACATATCGCCAAAAAAGAACTTTTTGAAACATCAGGACACCTCCCGTACTATGCAGACTCTATGTTTCCTCCTATGAGGTTGGATGACGGCGATTACTATCTGAAAGCCATGAACTGCCCTATGACGCATTTAATTTTCAAACACACACCAAGGTCGTATCGCGATTTGCCATTGCGTTTTGCGGAATACGGCACTGTTTATCGCCACGAACTATCTGGAACACTGGCAGGGCTGCTTCGTGTCCGGGGAATGAGCACGAACGACGCCCATATTTACTGCACAAGAGAGCAGATTAAAGAAGAGTTTTTAAAGGTTATGGAATTACACAAGTACTATTATGATATTTTTGGCATTAAAGAATACTGGATGAGGCTATCGCTCCACGACCCAAACAAAAAAGGAAAGTACTTTGACAATCCAAAGCTCTGGGAATTTACAGAACAATCCCTTCGGGAAGCCATGCGAGAGTCTGGCCTTCCGTTTGAAGAAGCGATAGGGGAAGCTGCATTCTATGGTCCAAAAGTTGATTTTCAGATAAAATCTGTTATTGGAAGAGAAGAGACAGCATCGACAAATCAGCTTGATTTTATCGCAAGCGAGCGATTTGGCCTCAAATATGTTGATTCTAACGGACAAGAAAAACCAGTATTCGTCATTCACAGAGCGCCGCTTGGAACGCATGAACGATTCGTTGCGTTTTTACTAGAACACTACGCTGGGAAATTCCCTGTGTGGCTTTCGCCAGTGCAGGTGGTGGTTATTCCAATTGCAAATCGGCATCAGGAAGCGGCAAGAAAAGCTAATGAAGAACTTCAAAAGGCCAATATTCGAAGTGAGGTTGACGATCGCGCGGAAAGCATGCAAGCCAAAATTCGTCAAGCTACTTTACAAAAGGTATCGTATATGGGTATAATAGGAGATAAAGAAGTCCAAAGTGGCGGGCTTTCTATTCGAACGCGAGAAGGAAAAGATGAAGGACTTGTGCCTTTATCTAATTTTATTCAAAAGGTTAAATTAGAAATTGATAAAAAGATTTAAACGCAAACACGATCAAACACCATATTTTAGGGTAAACGAGCGGATTTTTGCTTCACAACTTCGCGTGTTGGATAGCGAAGGAAAGCAAATAGGAGTTCTTTCTAAATTTGATGCACTCACGAAAGCAAGAGCATTAGGACTTGATCTTGTCGAAGTAGCACCGAAGGCAAAGCCTCCTGTTGCAAAGATTGTTGATTTTAAGAAATTTTTGTACCAGCAGGCAAAAAAGAGGCGCGACGAGAAAAAAAAGGCAAAGATTTCGGAAACAAAAGAAATTAGACTCGGACCTTTTATGAACGATCATGACCTCAATGTCATGATCAGAAGAGCAAGAGAATTTTTAGTAAACAACGACAAGGTACGATTGGTGGTACGATTTTCGGGACGACAGATAGTCCACCCTGAATTTGGGCAAGAGATATTAAAAAGGGTATTTGGGGCAGTCGCGGATATAGGAAAGATTGAAAGAGATCCGCATTTTGAAGGAAAACAGCTTATTTCGCTTTTATCACCGGAAAAAAAGTCCGCCAAAAGCGCAGAAAAAAATGAAAATCAAGAAGTCAGTCAGCAAAAGGTTTAAAATTACAAAAAAAGGTAAGGTGCTTTTTGAACACCAATATCATGGTCATTTGCTGCGAAAAAAATCAAAAAGGAGGCTTCGGCGGCAAAAAGAACCAGGACAACTCCAGGGAAAATTCGCAAAAAAAATTAAAAAAATGCTGGGGGCAGCGTAATAATAGAGTATGAGAATCAAACGAGGAACGGTATCACGAAGAAAGCACAAAAAACTGCTTGCGCAGACAAGGGGCTTTAGAGGCACAAAGAGTAGGCTAACAAAAGTCGCGAAGGAAGCGCTTTTACACAAAGGCCAATACGCATTTCATGGCCGAAAGCTTCGTAAACGGGACTTTCGTTCCCTTTGGATTCTTCGTATCGGCGAAGCTGTAAAGCAAGAAGGTATCTCCTACAGCGTTTTCATGCATAACCTTAAGAAAGCAAATATTAGCCTTAACCGCAAAATCTTAAGCGACCTTGTCGTTAACGACCCCCAAACATTCAAACACATTGTTAAACAGACTAATCAAATTAAAACAGCAACTACTTGACAGTAGAAAAAGTATCTGGTAACATCAAATAGCTATGAATAAAGCACAAAATTGGTTTTACTTTTTCTTTGCTTCCCTCATAGGGAGGTAAGTTCGTGCTTGTAACGCAAAACTACCTCCTCAAAAGGGAGGTTTTTTTATGCAGCTCTAGCCGATACGAAGTGAGGTGTAGAGATGCATAATCCGCCATAGACCGCAGTATGAGCCGTGTACGAATAGTACTGAAAAGGCGAATGCTAAGGTTAGGCGGATAATCGGATGTAGGTAAGACGAACAGTAAGATTAGGCGGGGAAAAATACTATGAAATCTAAGATTATTATTGCCGGGCCGTGTGCCGCAGAATCTAAAGAGCAGATTTTAGCGTCTGTAAAAGAGGCAAAAAAGAGACAGGTTGATTTCTTGCGCATTAGTCTTTGGAAGCCGCGCACCAAGCCTGGCTTTGATGGACTCAAAGAAGAAGGAATAAAACTTTTGGTTGAAGCGGCAAAACGAGGCGTAAATCCTTCTACAGAAGTTATTTTGCCTGAACACGCGCAAAAAGTCATGAACGCTGTATTGAATGTGAACAATAAAGCAAAACTCCTTGTTTGGATTGGCGCGCGAAACCAAAACCACTATGTCCAACAGGAAATCGCTCGCGTTGCCGCCAAAAGCGACAGAGTATACCTTATGGTAAAAAACCAGCCATGGCCAAGCCTTGAGCATTGGGAAGGAATTATTGAACATGTCTTACATGGTGGAATTCCAAAAAAACGCTTAATTTTGTGCCACAGAGGCTTTTTGGCAAACGGACACAATCCTTTAGGACTTCGTAATGTCCCTGATTATAACATGACAAAAATAGTAAAAGAAAAGTACAAACTTTCTATGCTGTTTGACCCATCGCATACCGGAGGAAGCGTTGAGAATGTTATGCTACTCGGCAAAGAAGCCATAAACAAAGGATTTGACGGGCTTCTTGTCGAAGTGCACCCAGACCCAAAAAATGCTATGACAGACGCAAAACAGCAGCTTACATGGGAACAATTTGATACATTAGTAAAATTAAAGTAACTATGAAAAAACGTTATACGATAATACATACAGAACAAACTGATCTTGTCATCCATGACGGCGCAACAGAAAACCTACATGAAATTATTGATGCAACAAACCAAACTAGCTATGTTATTCTTTTCGATGCCGAAACATACCGATTATTTGGAAAAAAGGCGGAAACATCGCTGCAAAAATTCAATAAGCCGGTCCATATCTTTATTATAGAAACCGGAGAAGCAAGTAAGTCGCTTTCCACAATAGAAAATATCTTGTCTTTTTTAATCGAAAAAAACTGCGACAGAAAAACAACAATTATTGGTATTGGTGGCGGCGTAGTTTCGGACATTGCTACTTTTGTCGGAGGCATTTATTATAGAGGAGTAAATTGTATTTTAATACCAACAACTCTTCTTGCGCAGGTAGATGCAGCCATTGGAGGGAAGGGTGGTGTAAATATAACAGACTATAAAAACATTATTGGTGTTATAAAGCAGCCTAACGCCATCATTATTGATCCTTTAGTACTTTCATTGCTCCCACAAGAACAAATTACCTCTGGTATGGCAGAGATAATTAAAATGGCCATTGCTTTTGATAGACATTTTTTTAATTATCTTTCTACGGTTATTAAACTTGACAACAACGTATTAAAAAAAGCAATTCACACATCTGTGAATTTAAAAATGAAAATTATTCAAGAAGACCCGCTAGAAAAAACAAATACACGTACAGCAGTAAATTTTGGTCATTCATTTGGTCACGCAATAGAACTCATGGCAAAAATTCCTCATGGATTTGCAGTAGCAATTGGTATGGTTTACGCAATGGAAGTAAGTACAAAAATAACTGGGTTTTCTAAAAAAGAAATGGACCAAGCAATAGTACTTTTACGCAAATTTGGTCTTCCAACAACAATAAAAAATCTTTCTAAAAACGATGTATTAGAGCATATGAAAAAGGATAAAAAAAATTTTGGCGGAAATTTTCGACTCGTACTTCTTGATGCGATTGGAAAATTGCGTATTGTTGAAAACATTGACAAAAAAATTATAGAAGAGTCGTTTCATAAAGTACTTATATGAAAATACTGGTCTTGTACGGTCCAAATTTAAATATGCTTGGAAAACGAGATGTATCACAGTATGGAACTGTAACATTGGATGCAATTAACGAAATGCTTAAAGATATTGCGCAGAAAGAAAGCATAGATCTTGTTTTTTTCCAGTCAAACCACGAAGGCGTACTCATTGATTTTTTGCAGAAATACTCAAAAAATGCGAGTGGTATTTTGATAAATCCCGGCGCTCTTACGCACTACGGCTACTCCTTGCGTGATGCGCTTACTGATACAAAATTGCCAATTGTCGAAGTGCATTTGTCTAATATTTTAGAGCGTGAAGCATTTCGAAAAACTGATGTGTTAGATAGGATTGTTCTAGAACGATTCATGGGGAAAAGAGAAAAGAGTTATATTGATGGGCTTGCTAAACTCATTAAGCATATTAAAAATCAAAAATCAAATAGCAAAAATACAAAGTAAAAATAATAAATTTTTTTCATTTTTTATATTTCATTTTAATTTTTAATCTTTAATTTTTAATATGGATATTAAAATATTCCCATCTCAAGTAAGCGGCACAATCATCGCGCCGCCATCAAAATCGGTAACACACCGAGCTATTATTTTAGCAAGCCTTGCCAATGGCACATCGCATCTAAAAAATGTACTCTTATCTGATGATACTAAAAATACAATTGAAGGATTAAGGTCGCTTGGCATTATTATTGAACAGAAGGGAAACGACCTTATCGTTCGCGGCACAGGAGGAAAACTTACTGCGCCACAAAAACCAATTTTTTTAGGGAATTCCGGGTCGTCCATACGAATGCTCACCGCAATCGCTGCGCTTGCGAATGGTACGACAACGCTTACTGGAGAAAAACGACTTTGTCAACGACCAATTGGCGATCTGCTTACAGCACTCCGATATCTTGGAGTGAATGCGCGGTCGCAAGAAAACAACGATTGCCCTCCTGTTATTATTAACGGAGGAAAATTAAACGGTGGAACCATTACGATTTCTGGGAATATTAGTTCGCAATATATAACTGCGCTTTTGCTCATTGCTCCGTTTGCAAAAAAGACAATGGAAATCAATGTTGATGGAAAACTAAAGTCAAAACCGTATGTTGCATTAACAATTGACCTTATGAAAACGTTTGGAGTAAAAGTAGAAAACAATAATTTTGAAACATTCGTTGTTCAAAACAATCAAGTTTATAAATCGCAAGAATATACTGTAGAAGGCGACTACTCATCTGCAGCATATTTTTTTGCCGCTGGGGCGATTACAAAACAAATCGTAACTGTCAGAAATCTAAATACTGATTCCGAGCAGGGAGATAAACGATTCGTTTTTCTACTCGAAGAAATGGGATGTGCTGTAAAACAAAACGCCGATGGCTTTTCTGTTTTACGAAACAAAGAGCTTAATGCTATTGATGTGTCTATGAGCAATCAACCAGACACCGTTCAAACCCTCGCTGTTATTGCAGCGTTTGCAAAAGGAAATACAAAAATAAGAGATATTGATCATCTCCGTTTTAAGGAAAGCGATAGAATTAGCACAACTATACAAGAACTTGCAAAAATGGGCATACAATGTTCATATAAAAATAAAACATTATACATTGCGGGAGGAAAACCAAATGGCGCTCAAATCGAAACTCATAACGATCATCGAGTGGCAATGAGTTTTGCAATTGCGGCTCTTGGCGCAAAGGGAGAAACAGTTATTCAAAATGCAGAAGTCGTCAATAAGTCGTATCCAAATTTTTTTGACGATTTACAATCAGTTGGTGCAAAAATAGAAAAAATATGAATATTATGTTAATCGGTATGCGGGGATCTGGAAAAACAACTGTCGGGAAAATACTTGCTAAAATTTTAAAAAAAGATTTCATCGAAACGGATAAATTAATTGGAGAAAAAGCAAAAATGTCGATTCCAAAAATTATTGAAAAACACGGATGGGACTTCTTTCGCAATATTGAGTCAGAAGTTGTGCAAGAAGTTGCAGAAAAAGATAACATTGTTATTGCAACTGGCGGCGGCGTTGTTGTAAGCCCAAAAAATATTGCGCTGCTCAAAAAGAGCGGTAAATTATTTTGGTTAACGGTAAGCGTTCCAACATTACTTAAAAGAATTGGCAATGACAAAAATCGTCCGTCGCTTACTGGTAAATTGAGAAAAGAAGACATGGAAGTAACATTGCAAGAAAGGCAAAAATTGTATGAAAATGCCGCGGATGTTGTTGTCGATACCGAGCACGTTAGCGCGCAAAAAGTTGCAGAAGCAATTTTAACAGATTTGGAGGATACGTATGTCTATTAGTGCGAAGACAAAAATTTGCTGCATAATTGGCAATCCTGTAGAACATTCATTATCTCCTGTAATGCATAATGCAGGATATAAGGCGCTTGGACTTGACTATGTATATGTTGCATTTCGAGTTGAAAATATCCAAAAGGCAATAGATGGATTACGAGCGCTTAATGTACGTGGTATTGTTGTAACTGTCCCTCATAAAATTGACGTCTTGCGTTATGTTGATTCAGTTGATGAAACAGCAAAAAAAATTGGGGCAGTGAACACTATTGTTAACGACAATGGTGTATTGACAGGAAGTAATACAGACTGGAATGGATCTGTCGGTGCATTAAAACATGTAACATCAATTACAAACAAAACAGTTGCTGTATTTGGCGCCGGTGGAGCAGCAAGAGCGGTTGTGTATGGACTAAAAAGAGAAGGCGCAACAGTATTTGTTTTTAATAGAACAATTGAAAAAGCAAAAATACTTTCAGAGGAATTTAATCTTGATGGTGGATTTTCGTTACATGAGAAGAGCAAAATACAAGGAGCTGATATAGTTATTAATACAACGTCTGTTGGCATGCATCCCTTGGAGAATGAAATACCAATACCAATTAATTATCTTAATAAGCAACAAGTAGTATATGACATTGTCTATACGCCAAAGGAAACAAGATTTTTACAGCTTGCAAAAAATCAAGGTGCTAGAGTAGTATACGGAGATACAATGGTATTATATACGGCAATTCCACAATTTGAACTTTTTACTGGTGTAAAAGCGCCAACCGATGTTATGAGAAGTGCTTTAGAAAATGCAGCAAAGGAGAGAAAATGACACTTCGATTTTTAACAGCAGGAGAATCACACGGAATAGCAGAGGTTACCATTCTTGAGGGCATACCGGCCGGGCTTTCTGTAAGTCACGAAGACATTAATAAAGAACTGCGAAAACGCATGCACGATTTTGGTCGGGGCGGGCGGGCAAAAATAGAAAAAGACGAGGTAAAAATCTTGTCCGGCGTTCGCATGGGTAAAACTATCGGCAGCCCAATTGCTCTGCTTATTGAAAACATTGACCGGGCAAAATGGGAGGAAAAAGTTACGCGCCCTCGTCCAGGTCATGCGGATTTATCAGGAGTTGTAAAATATGGATTTGATGATGTCAGAAGTGTTTTGGAACGAGCATCCGCTCGCGAAACAGTGATGCGCGTTGCTGTTGGCGCAGTGTGCAAAAAACTTCTTTCCGAATTTGGAATAGAGGTTGCAAGTCACACACTGCAAATCGGAAAAGCAAAAGCACCGCAGAGAATATATACATTTGATGAAATAAAAAAAATTTACGAGGAGGATCCTGATGTCCACTGCGTTGATAAAATTGCGCGTGAACAAATGAAGCAAGAAATACTAAATGCAAGGACGAGTAAAGATACATTAGGCGGGGTAGTCGAAATTATTGCTCAAAATGTTCCCGTTGGTCTTGGCAGTCATGTCCATTTCGACAGAAAGCTTGACGGCAGAATAGCACAGACTTTAATGAGCATCCCGTCTGTAAAAGCTGTAGAAATAGGAAATGCAATCGATGCATCTACAAAAACAGGAAAAGAAGTACAAGACCGAATTTATGTTAAAGATGATACCTTTTACCGTACGACAAATAATATGGGAGGAATTGAAGGCGGAATGACAAACGGTGAAGACATAGTCTGCCGCGTGTACCACAAGCCACTTTCAACGCTCTACGACCCGTTAGAAACTATTGATATTATAACAAAAAAAGCAACAACTGCAACAATTGAGCGATCCGACGTTTCCGTTGTTGCGCGAGGAGGCGTTGTTTCAGAAAGCATGCTTGCTTTTGTGTTAGCACAAGCAATTTTGGAGAAATTTGGAGGGGACAGCATTACAGAAACGAAACGAAATTTTGTGTCTTACAAAAATTCATTACAAATTCAGCACAAATGAAGAGCAAACCTACTATTGCAATTGTTGGCGGCACGGGGAAAATGGGACAGTGGTTTAAGCATTTCTTTGAAGAAAAAGGATTAAATGTTTTGATTGCAGGAAGGAGATCAAAAAATAAACCTTCGGAAATTGCAAAAAAAGGAGATATTGTCATTGTGTCTGTTCCCATAGGGCAAACGCAGAAGGTTATTCAAGAAATTATTCCTCATGTAAATAATCACGCATTACTCACCGACCTTACCTCGTTTAAAGTGATGCCGCTTGAGACAATGAAAAGCGCAGGGTGTGGGACCCTTGGCATGCACCCGCTTTTTGGCCCAACAGCAACAATTAGCCAAGGACTAAAGATTGTTTTTTGCAAACAGAAACAAAATAATCATGTTATTTTCTTAGAGAAACTTTTTAAAGACTCGGGGATAGAGGTGATTTATATGTCTGCAGAGGAGCATGATTACCAAATGGCCTATATTCAAGCATTTACCCATGCAATAAATTTACTGTACGCGAAAATTATATTTGAACAAAAGAAAGTTTTGGAAAGCAAGCTATTAACACCAATTTTTCGATTGCAGTCGCTTGTTATGGGAAGAGTAATGCATCAAGACATGCAGCTAATAAAGGACATTCAATTTTACAATCCGTATTTTCCACCGGTTCTTGAGGCAATGCTTGAACAAGGAAAAAAATTGCTAACAATCATTCAAAAAGAAAACGAAAATGGATTTGATGCAATGTTTAAAGAGGAAAAAGCATTAACGCGCAATTTTGCAAATTTCTCAACGCAACAGACAAATAAAATTCTCCAACAAGTTAATGAAATTGCTGTAATTATGCCAACAAAAATACCTGTAGGAAAATTACCGTCCGGCGCGCGGATTGCATATCTTGGTCCATATGGCACATTTTCACATCAGGCAACCGAAGCGGTGTTTGAAGCGTCAACGTATAAAAAAATTCCATGCGATACCTTCTTTGATTTATTTAGGCATGTTGCCGATGGAAAAGCTGATTTTGCAATTGTCCCTGCAGAAAACTCAACAGAAGGAACGGTTCTAGGAACGCTTGACTATTTAATTGAATTCTCGCTTTTCGTTGTCGGATCAGTCTCAATACCAATTAATCACTGTCTTTTATCAAAAGAAAAAACACTTACTAATATCCACGCGATTGTTTCTCATCCGCAAGCAATTGCGCAATGCAAGCAATGGATCAACAAAAACGTACCGAATGCAAAACTACAATCTGCGACCAGCACAACCTCTGTCCTTGAGCATTCACAAAGAAAGTATGGGTATATTGCACCAGAACTTGCTGCTAAAAAAAATGGTTTGAATATCTTGGCGAAAAACATACAAGACAGCCCGTCAAACATGACAAAATTTTACGTTCTTGCAAAAAGACAAACGGTTGTGAAAGGG
>JACQKQ010000029.1 GCA_016204465.1 Candidatus Levyibacteriota bacterium | reverse complement strand
GCTGAAACGGTTTCCGAGGGAAAGTGGCGAAAACGATATGACGCAAGACCCTCTGCTATAATTTTTGGTGTCCATCGGGCCAATTCTTCACGCTCTTCTTCTGAAAATACCGGAATCATCCTGTTAGTTTTGTCGTCAATATAATTCCATGGGTCATCTTCATTTCCCGGCTTCTTTCTTATCTTTGGAACCTTAGCAGTATCGTGCGTTTGAACCACTCCTTTTCGTTTTGGTTCTGGCTTTGGGTCGTAAATTAGATCGGCCAGCGGATGCGGTCCAAGCGCAGCTCTTGTTTTTTCTACAATATCCGGCCAATTGTGAGCCTTTCGAGCTATCCTGCCATTCTTACTTTCTTTTTTTGCTACAAAAGCAAGCACTGCAAAAGCGCGCGTGGCATCGGGTGTGGCAAGGTAACTAACTCTTTTCCCTATTTGCTCTGTCTCAAAACGAATTATGCCCAAAGTCCTCACGCGATCATAAAGAGAAATAAAGTCAATTCTCTCCAACTTCATATACCAACCTAAATCCCGAGCTAAAATAGTAGAGAGTTTATATGCATGGAATGACCCTTCTATACTGCTTGTTCTATCTATTCTGTCCAATAACGCTCTTACATCTCTATTCGGTATTAGTGAGTAATCTTTAAGATTAGGAAAAACTCCTTTTTCCGGCATAGTCTAAAGGCAGGTAGCGCATTATAGCCACTTTCGGCGGTCTTTTTCAATAAGCGTATGGGCTTGCCTTGGTCCCCATGTGCCGGGTTTATAAGAAAGCACCGTACTTTTTCCTTGCAGCGTCCAACCCTCTAAAATTTTTGTAATAAACTCCCACGAACTCTCCAGCTCATCCGAACGATTAAAAAGCATCTGATCTCCAGAAAAAATATCTAAAAGTAACTTCTCGTAGGGTTCTGCTCCTTTCTCCCCAAACTCACCTTGATAAGAAAAATACATGCTTACTGTACCAAGCGACAAACGTGCACCGGGTTTTTTTGCAATTACACCAAGAGAAATCCCCTCATCAGGTTGAATACGAATCGTTAGCACGTTGCCAATCTCCGGACAACCGTACTCCTTAAAGAGCAAGTGGCATGTCTGGATAAACACAATCGAAATTTCAACGACATCTTTAGGCATCTTTTTTCCCACACGAACATAAAACGGCACATTTTCAAACCGCGGTGTATCAACAAACAATTTTATTGCAACGAATGTTTCGGTTGTTGAGTTTTGATCAACCTCTGGCTCTTTGTTGTACCCTTCATATTGACCTCGAACAATGTACTTGGAGACCTCGTTAGGCTCTATACAACGGATTGCCTTAATTGCCGCTGCTCTTGCTTGCCGGACTCCTTCTTTGGAAAAACTTAATGGCTGCTCCATAGCAACAGATGCAATAAGCTGCATAATATGGTTTTGGGCAACGTCGCGAAGCAACCCAACACCATCGAAAAATGAACCTCTCTCTCCAATGCCTTGCCTCTCTGCCCAGGTAATTTGCACGTGGTCTATAAAGTTTCTATTCCAAATAGGTTCAAAAATGCCGTTTGCAAACCTAAAGGCAATCATATTTTGCACTGTTTCTTTTCCAAGGTAGTGGTCTACCCTAAAAATCTGCCGCTCTTCAAACACACGTCCAAGTCTTTTATCGATAGCTTTTGCTGTTGCAAGGTCTTTTCCAAAGGGTTTTTCAATCGCAATGCGCGTCCACTTGCTAGATCCCTGTCCGCATCCCTCTGATAATTTTGTCGAAACTAACTTATCAATAATCTCTTCATAGTTAGCAGGCGGAGTGGCAAGATAAAAAATGCGGGCGATGCAAGCGCCAACACGTTTGTCAAATTCATTCAATTTCTCAATTAGGGCGTTATAGCCTTTTACATCACCAAAAAATCCTTGCTGGTAGTAGAGGTTTTTGGAAAACTTGTCCCATACACCATCTGCATGAAGCTTTTTACCCAAGAACTCCCGGAATTCCTCGTTGTTCAATTCCCGCCTGGCAAAACCGACAATGTAAAAACTTTCCCCAAGCTCTTTCTGTTTATACAAGCGAAATAGCGCCGGTAAAAGCTTTCTGCGCATTAAATCCCCTGTTGCGCCGAAGATGACAAGCACAAATGGCGTTTGCATACCTGTATTATATTCGCTGATCGGTAAGAATGGTAGTGTTTTCAGTAATATCTTTTTGCATGAGTATTCTAGCAGGAATTTCCTCTATTGGCCCTATCTTCCGCATTTTCAAAAGTGCATCTTTTTTGTTTTCTCCAAAGGCAAGCAGAAGTCTTGCCGTTGTTTTACGTATCGCTGCAAACGTTATAGTAACTCTTGCGCCAAACCCTCCTTTATCCATAGGCTTTGGATCTATAAAAGAGCCTACCAAATGATTTTGATCCGCATCAAAAAGTGGATTGTGGAAATCTTCTCTTTGAGGCGCAATGCCTGCAATATGACCGTCAGAACCGATACCTAAAATAGCAATGCGTTTTGGAAATTCGGAAAAGAGATGGATAATCTGTGTATTATAATCCTCCGCTGTTTGTTCAATTGATTTTCCATGCAGAATTTTGCATACGGGAATCTTCTGCTTTGTACAAAATGAGAAAAGCCCGGTATCGCGGATCATTTTCTCATTGCTCTGATTGTGGAAAGGAAATCCATATCGCTCGTCAACAAGTGCAACTGCGCCAGCGTTAAGTTTTTTTTCTTTTGCAAGCGTTTCATATAATGGTTTTGGAGTAGAACCACCGGATAAAAGAAGAAGTGTGCTTTTATCGCAATTTTTATAGACCCATTCCCTAGCGTAGATAACACCTTTGTGCGGCGAGGAAACGTTAACCTTCATGTTAAAATCCAAAAATGAGCTTTCGGAAATCTTGGATGGTAATGAACGCAATTAAGGTTAAAAGCAGGATCATACCAATCGTATGGACGTATCCTTCGATTTTTTGATTGACGCGCCTTCCCGTTATCCATTCAATAATGATGAAGAATAATCGTCCACCGTCAAGCGCCGGAATTGGCAAGATGTTAAAGAGTGCAAGAGAAATCGACAAAAGCCCTGCTAAATTCAAAACCTGCAAAAGCCGTTCTTTAGGGTCTGGAATTTGGACAATGCTGCCGACTAAATTATAAATGCCAACCGGCCCTGAAACCCCTTGCCCAAGCGGCGCAACGCTTTTTTCCTTAAGCGCGGTTTTTACAAGTTGAGAAAGCACGTCAATGTTGTACGTTATAAGGTTTGCAGTATGGATCGGGCCGGAAAAGATTCTTTGAACCGGCGTATCGTATGAGATGGTAACGCTGTTTAAGAGAACAAATGCAACACCAAGGGCTCCTTCTCCTTTTGGCGGTGAAACACGCGGCACTGCTTTGGCGGTAAACGTTTTATTTGTTTGGATATTTTGCCAAGTAAACGCTATTTCTTTTCCTTTATTTGTATTAATTATCTGAATAAATTCCCGTGTGTTGGTAATTTGTACACCGTTGATGCTAGTAATCTTTGAAAACGGCGTAATGCCTATATTTTCTGCCGGAGAGTTTTTCGCAACGGCGCTGACAATAACGTCGGCTTTTTCTTGTTGATTAACTAAGAAAAATTTGTGATCGCCAAAAAGCGGCAATTCTGCCTTAAATCCCGCAATAGCAAGGTATGAATAATAAATAGCAATGGCCAAGAGAGCGTTCATAACAACGCCTGCAACACTCACGAGCGCCCGCTGCCAGGCTGGCCGGGCAAAAAACGCCCTCCGCAAATCTGAACTTTGCACTTTGAACTTTGCACTTTGAACTTTAACCCTCCCTCCCCCTGCTTCATCTTCACCATAGAGCTTGACGTAGCCGCCAATCGGAAGCGCATTGACAGAATATTCTGTTTCGCCTTTCTTTCTTGAGAAAAGCCGTGGGGGAAAACCAAACGCAAACTCTTCAACTTTGATATTCAGTTTCTTTGCAACCCAAAAATGCCCGTACTCATGGATTAAGACAAGAAGGCTAAGTATGACTAAAAAAACTACAGCGGTAAGAATCATATTCGAAAAATCAAAATGCAAAAATCAAAAGGCAAAAGTACAATGCAAAAGTAAAAAGTTTGGGAACGAATACTTTTGGATTTTAACTTGCAATTTTGACTTTTGACCTTTGACTTTTGAATTATATCTGTTGGAGATCTTCTTCCTTTCTTTTTCCCATCGCGTCAATATGTGTAATAACCTCGTCTGTTGCTTTTTGCACTTCTTTTTCAAGCCGGCCCATCTCGTCTTCCGAAATTGTTTTGTCGCTAAACTGCTTTTTAATCGTACTCATTGCTTCGTGGCGCACTTGCCTTACCATTATCCGGCCGTTTTCCAATTTTTGGTGCATGAG
>JACQKQ010000026.1 GCA_016204465.1 Candidatus Levyibacteriota bacterium | reverse complement strand
TGCTTTGTATTAAAAACTAAGACGTCAATCTCTCTAAGTGATTGACTAAGCTCTTTTGCCTGTTCAACGGTTGTTGCAAGCATACGACATTCTTCTTGAGTAAACATATACTTAAATTCAAATAATCTCTATGTATTTCGCGTCAGCAAATTTCTATTGAATATCTGAAATTCATAGATATTCATTGAGATTTATTGTTTCGGGTTTCGACAGACTATGTTTCCGTCAAGGCTCCTTGCTGTTTTGCCTTTTCGAGTGCTTCGAGAATTAGCTTTTCGTGCTTTTCCATGGGAATTGCTTTGCCGAGAACATCTTCTGCGACTTTGACAAGCATTTTTTGGATTGTTTTGTCAACTGCCGTCAATTGCGCCTTTTTATACTGTTTTATCTCCTGCTTTGCCGCATCAAATTCCTTGTTTATTTTTTCGCCGATAAAAACCTGCGCCTCAACAGTTTCTTTTTTCAAAATATTCATAAAATCTGCAAGCTCTTTCTCGGTTGACTCTTTGACGTTTGCTACACTTGTATCAATTTGCAAAACGTACTCTTCGTGAAGCTTATGTAAGGCCTTCTGGTGCATTGCGACAAACTCATCTGTTTGTTTTTTGAGGAGTTCTTTATCTTGGGCAAGCGCATAAGACAGAGTTTTATTTGCATCTTGCTGTATCCCTTCTCGTATAGCTTGTGCGCTTGTCAGCATGTCATTTGCTTTTTTTGATGCTTTCTCAATAAGCGCAGAAGCCCTAGTGTTTGCGTGGTCAATTATTTGCTTTGCCTGCTCGTATGAGGTTGTTGTTTTCTTCTCAAACTCCTGCTCTCTTTTATAGAAATAAAACAAGTACCCCAAGGCAGCAAGTGCAAAAACCATTGTTGCAATAAATGAAAGCTGCGATTCAATACTCATAAGATATTCATTGATATTCATTGAGAATTGTTGAAATAACATGGTTCCCAATGAATTTCCATAAATTTCTACTTGTTTCTATTAATCTCTTATTTATAGTATCAGCACAAGGTATCCAATGGCAAATCCTGCCAAAACAATACCAATTGTTATCAAAACATTTAAAAATATACCAAACTGTATAATTTTTCCGGCTAAAGGGTTTCGGCCAAGCGCTTCAACGCCTGTATTGGCGACGCGGCCAAATGAGATAAAGCCAATAATAAACGAAAGAATAATCACTATGCCTGATACAAGGTACTTAAACGCAGTTACGGGACTCTCATATGTTGCAACTTCGGAGAGCCGCAAGACATTGGTAACCGCGTCAAAAATATTTTTTGGCTTTGTCGTAATTTGCGAAGCAAAGTAATGAACGTTTAAGGTTACGGCAATCTTGCCGATGTCGTCTTGGCTTTGGGCATCAAAATCCTCTAGCGCGCTGCCTAACACATAGCCTGATTTGTCGGCCTTCATAGCAACGCCTGGTTTTTGGGAGGAAGTTAAGGGGTCTCCCTTTTTAATCGCGCCGTTTACTGTTGAAACTCCTACGTACGTTGTGCCGGTTGAAACAACAGGTTTTGCGTTAGCGGATATAGTTGCCGAGGGGTTAATCGAAATGGCTGGGTTATCGGCTACTATGCCAATCATTAACGGGTCGTAAGCAGTTTTGCTTAAAATGTAGCTTGAGCCGGTAAAGGAAATAATACTTCCCTCCACGACATTTTTGTCCTCAATAGGGTAGTAGTTGGCAACGCCAAGGGAAGCGTCTTGCGCAAAGCTTGGCTTTGCGAAAAGCAAACCTGTGATAGCGATTATAAAAATTATAATTGTTCTATTTCTCATATTCTTTTAGTATAGTGTACTTTTTGCAATTTTGCTCTTGATTCTCGCTTGTTCTAATTGGTAGGCTTTTTGGTTTTGTGCTAGTTTTTGCTCGAGCGACTGCACAAGTGCTCGTAGGAGGTAATCGGTTTTATTAATGAGCTCCATAAACATTTCGTAGGTAAGGGTGTGGGGATTAAGGGTAGATAAGGGTTTATAATAAGGGTGGCCGGGTTCGGTTGGCTCGCCCTTGGCTTGCCCCTTAAGCGGTCCCTTAAAGACATGTAGGTCAATCCCAATGTCTTTTAGAGACGACCCTTCTTTTACCCTTAAGAACCCATCTGTTTTGCAATCCCTTACATCACCCTTCAACTCTTCTAAGCTTGCTTGGCTGTAGCCTACGAATTGAAGATACTCGCTTGTGGTCGGCCGTTTCCAGCCCTCCTCGATATTTCGTTTCTGCGATCGCGCGCAGTCATCCATCTGGGCTTTTAAGCGTTTTTCCCATAAGGGGAGGGTAAGGGTAAATTTTCTTATAAGCACTCGTAAAAATGCTGCGTTTTGCCAGACTGCTAAGTACTGGTATCCTTTAGGGTCTTTCCATATCCTCGATCTTTGTAAGGGTTGTGCAGGAGCGTTTAACTCTTTAAGGGTTTTTGCTACTAATTCGTTAACAATCGTTTTGTTCATAGTAAGGGTTATGGCGTCCCTGTCACCGGGGCAAACCTGGCCCCTCCGCCGTTATATATTGTTCTTACCTGCACTGCCGTTAAGGCGTAGTTGAAGATTTTAACATCATCAATCTGGCCGTTTAAGTAGCTGGTAGCAGTATACGATCTGGTGCCAAGGGTAATATTGCTGGTAGTAGCCATAGCATCTGTTCCCATAGAAACTGCACTCCCATCAGCCTTACCATCAATGTAGACTTGCCCATTGCCATCTCTGTCTATGGTGCAACCAACAAAATGCCAGTTGGTGTCGGTGATTGTTGAGGAGCTGGTTACATCGGTTGCGTCCTCAGAACAAACTACATTATTGGAACTAAACATCAGCCGCCATCCATCATTGTCTGCATCCTCTTTGCTCATAATATACTCTGTTCCCGTGGTGTCTCGCTTTACCCAAGCAAAAAGAGAAAAGTCGTCCGTACTGGCATCAAAGCGTAAATTAGCTGTGTCGGTAACCGAAATATAGTCGTCTGTGCCATCAAGATCTATCCCGGAGTTTATTTTTCCATTCCTTCCTCCATACCAGGAGGTGGTGGCGGATGTTGTGCAGTCCCCGGCAGAGGAGATAGGTGCTCCGCCAGGGGTCAGGGTTCCTGTCAAAGAATTGCCGGCAGAATCGTTAATAGTAGTTCCCTGACACTCATCCATTTTCCAGTGGGCTAAAGGAGCGCCTTTGTTATAATCCCAGGCAATTTGGGCCGGAGTAAGCTCACGCCCAAAAAACCTGAAATGATCAATTTTGCCATCAAAGTTGTCTGTGCTAGGCCCGCCAATCAGCAGGGAATTAGCCTCTCCTGCAATTGCCCCGCTGCCGCCGGTGCTGGAGCCTTTATTGACTCCATTAACATATATCGTAATCTCGTCATCGGTGTCATCCGTATAAGTTATGGCAATATGGTTCCAGGTGTTTGTGGTTATGGCTGCGGAAACATTAAGATTGGCGTCATTGGCCCCAGCCAAATCCAGCTTCCCCTCCACATCCAAACTTCCCGAGCTTAAAGTGTCAACCCGAAGATAATTATTGGTGCCCTTGTT
>JACQKQ010000001.1 GCA_016204465.1 Candidatus Levyibacteriota bacterium | reverse complement strand
GCAAAGGAGGGCATTTTAGCTTCTGATAGTTTTTTTCCGTTTGGGGATTCAGTAACGCTTGCTGCAGACTACGGCATTGGCGCTGTTGTGCAGCAAGGAGATTCGATTAACGACAAGCAATCAATCGATGCGGCAAACAAGGCAGGCATTCCCATGGTCTTTACCCACCGCCGAGCATTTTGGCACTGACACAAAAAATTCGAATTTCGATATTTGTGCTTCGAATTTATTCGTAGTATACTACGAAGGTATGGATACTTTTCGAAAGCATAAACTCTTCTGGCGTATCGTTGTTATTCTTGTCGCTCTTGCGCTTGTTGCTACGTCTGTGCTACCCTTCTTACCACCCCCAGGGTGATTTATGGATCTACAAACGCCAATTGCAAAAGCCGGACGTTGGCAGCAAAGAAACGCGCGGCAACTTGAGAAATTAGGCATCTATCAACTTGCCGATCTTCTCTTTCATATCCCGTTTCGCTATGAAGACTACTCTCTCATTTCAAAAATTGCCCAGATACAACCAGGTGAAGTTGTAACCGTCGAGGGAACAGTTCTTGAAATAGAAAATAACTACACAAAGAATGGATTGAAAATCCAAAAGGCAACCATAACAGACGACACAGGCGCAATTGACGTTACGTGGTTTAATCAGCCATATCTTACAAGAGTAATTAAAAAAGGCGACGTTATTTCGCTTTCTGGAAAAGTTGATTATTTTGGCAAGTATCCGCAACTGCAGTCTCCGGAATATGAAATTATTACCGACCCAAACGTGAGAATACATACAGGGCGGCTTGTGCCCGTTTATCCGGAGACAAAAGGAATTAGTTCAAAATGGCTTCGCAGGCAAATCTACCAGCTTTTATCTTTAGAACAAACGAAAGCCCTTGAATATCTTTCAGAAGAGCTGCGAGCAAGAAATAACCTTTTAGAACTTTTTACATCATTACAAACTATTCATTTTCCTAAAAATCTTGAACAGATTGAAAAAGCAAAAGCAAGGCTCGCATTCGATGAAGTTTTTTTGTTACAGCTGAAAGCATTAAAACGAAGACTTGAATGGAAAGAGCAATTACAAGGCATTTCATTTGGATTAGAACAACATAAAGGAAATATTGATCAGCTTACTAACTCTCTTCCATTTACGCTCACCAATGCACAACAAAAAGCAGTCGAAGCGATTTTTACAGACCTTAAAAGCGATAAACCAATGAATAGGCTTTTGGAAGGCGACGTTGGTAGCGGTAAAACAATCGTTGCCACTTTGGCAATGTATCTTGTATATCTTAATAAACACCAATCAGTTTTCATGGCGCCAACGGAAATTTTGGCCCAGCAACACCACGCCACGATTTCAAACCTCTTGTCGCCGCTTGGCGTAAAGGTTGCATTAGTAACAGGATCTAAAAAATTAGAGAAAAGTACCACGGGTACCACAAGTATCACGAGTGCCACAAGCAAAAAATCCCCCCGTGATACCCGTGGTACCTTTGATACTCGTGGTACTTTTTCGTACGACGTTCTCATCGGTACCCACGCTGTTCTCTCCGAAAAAATTAATTTCGAGCGCCTCGGGCTTGTCGTTATTGACGAGCAGCAACGCTTCGGCGTTTCTCAGCGAGCAATATTGCGAAAAAAGGGTAAAAACCCACATCTTCTTACTATGACCGCAACGCCGATCCCGCGAACCATCGCGCTTACGCTATATGGCGACCTTGATCTTTCTGTCCTTGACGAAATGCCAAAAGGACGAAGCATTGTTAAAACATGGCTTGTGCCAAAAGTAAAGCGAACTGCAGCATATCAATGGATCGAAAAACAGTTAAAAGAAACGCAAAGCCAGGCGTTTATCTTGTGTCCGTTTATAGAAGAATCTGAAAGCATGCAAACAGTAAAAGCTGCAACTAAAGAATTTGAGAGGCTTAAAAAAGATGTTTTTCCAAATCTTCGGCTAGGGCTTCTCCATGGAAAAATGAAAAGCAAGCAAAAAGACGAAACACTTGATAAATTTCGAAAAGGCAACTACGATATCCTCGTCTGCACTCCGGTTGTTGAAGTTGGTATTGATATACCAAACGCGACAATTATGCTTATTGAAGCCGCAGAGCGCTTTGGTCTTGCCCAACTTCATCAGCTCCGTGGGAGAGTGGGACGAAGCCATAAGCAGTCGTATTGCCTTCTTTTTACTGAAAGTGAAAGTGAACTGACAAAAAAGCGGCTGAAGTCACTCGAAAGTTACCATGTAGGACTAGCGCTTGCCGAGCTTGATCTACAACTTCGAGGACCCGGAGAAATGTATGGCACTATGCAGCATGGCAGAAATACACTCAAGATTGCCAGTTTTTTAGACACCGCGCTTATTCAGAAAGCGCGTAAAGAAGCAAAAAAAGTCATGCAAGAATTTAATAAACACGAAGGTATTGCAAAGAAACTTTCTGAAATTGCCGATACCGACGTTTCTCCTGATTAAAGGCGTCGCCTTGCAAGAAATGCCAAAATACAGTAGAATAAGATCTAATTATGCCACAGGAACCAAAAAAGCGCCATTCAAGACAGCGACAAGGAAAGCGCAGGGCAAGCATTCATCTGCAAGTTACGCAATCAATACTTTGCCCAAATTGTAAAGCACACATTAATCCGCACACTATTTGTAAGATGTGTGGATACTACCGCGGGAAACAAGTATTACAAGTTAAACGGAAAACTGGGAAATGAAAACCCCATTTGACCCTCGGCACAGAAAAAGGCAAAAGATTATTGAAGAGCTTTTTTCCTTGCAGTTTCACAAACAAAAAGTGAGTCAAGATACTGCAGATATTCTCGCAAAAAAGAATCTTATTGACAAACAAATTCAAAAGGTTGCTTTTGAGTTCCCCATAGAAAAGATTAATAGGATAGATCTTGCCATCTTGCGTTTAGCAGTCTATGAATTATTGGTCGAAAAAAAACAACCGCAAAAAGTTATAATTGATGAAGCAATCGAGTTGGCAAAAGAATACGGAGGAGAAACTAGTCCAGCGTTTATTAACGGTGCGCTAGGCAGTATTATAAAAGTATGACATTACCAACAATCAGGAATAAATCGTTACTTGAAGAGGCATTCACGCACAGATCCTACCTTAATGAAACGAAAGAGAAAATTCAGTCTAATGAGCGCCTTGAGTTTCTGGGAGACAGCATTCTTTCGTTTGTTGTGTCGGAGTATCTGTTTAAAAGTTATCCTTCGTTTAACGAGGGCATCTTAACAAACCTCCGCTCTCTTATTGTGAACACAAAGAGTCTTGCGGCAGGTGCTAAGGAGCTTGGACTTGGGGAAAGGCTTTTGATGTCCAAAGGCGAGAAAGAGGCGAAAGGAAGCCAAAATCCAAGTTTGCTGGCCGATAGCTTCGAAGCCTTCGTTGGCGCGCTATTCCTTGATCAAGGCATTGCGTCGGTTCGAGATTTTATTCTACAAACAATCCTGCGAAATGTAAAAACAATTGTCGAGAAAAAAGCATTCAAAGACCCAAAAAGTATGCTTCAGGAATTAATCCAAGCTAAAAATCAGCATTTCCCGATATACAGAGTGCTTAAAGAAGAAGGGCCTGCACACGCAAAATTATTTCTGGTTGGAGTCTATGTTGACAATATTCTCTTAGGACAAGGAGAAGGAAAATCCAAGCAGGAAGCAGAGGAAAACGCCGCTAAAGTTGCCCTTGAGAAAGCATCTAAAGAATGATATAATTTAGGTTATGCTAGTTATTCGTCTTGCAAAAGTTGGAAAAAAGGGGGAAGCAAAATTTAGAATTGTTGTCAAAGAGAAACGAAGGCGCAGGGATGGTAAACCGACTGAATTCTTAGGCTGGTATATAAAAAACGAAAAGGGCTTTGCAAAACACCTTAATACAGACCGTATTGCCTATTGGTTATCAAAAGGAGCCAAACCAACCCCAACAGTTGCAAAGATTATATCCTCTAAATAAAATACTATGAAAGATGCACTTTCCTTTATTGTTTTATCAATCGCTGATAATCCCAAAAAAGTGTCTATTGAAGAAACAGAAGAGGATGGCATTATAACATACGCAATTCGGGTTGCAAAAGAGGATATGGGTAAGATTATTGGAAAAGAAGGAAAAGTAATAAGAGCAATACGAAATGTAATGAAGATTCCGGCTATTAAACAAGGAAAAAGGATCACTGTAACGCTTAACGAATCAGCTTAACCTCGTCTTCATGAAAATATCTATCCTTAGCCTCTTTCCAGAGATGTTTATCGGCCCTTTTGGCCACTCTATTTTAAAAAGAGCAAAAGAAAAAAACGCTGTTACAATAAACATTGTGAACATCCGTGACTTTGGGATTGGAAAGCACAAGACTGTTGATGATAAACCCTACGGCGGAGGTGCAGGCATGGTTTTGCGAGTAGACGTTATCGACAAGGCAGTGCAAAGCGTAAGGTGCAATAAAGAGTGCCAAGAGCAAGTGATTCTGCTTGACCCACAGGGAAAACCATTCATTCAAACCACTGCCAGAAAATTTTCTAAAAAGGAACACCTCATTCTAGTCTGCGGACATTACGAAGGCGTTGACGAGAGGGTTAGAGGCCTTGTAGATTTGGAGATCTCAATTGGAGACTATATCCTAACGGGCGGTGAGTTGGCGGCAATGGTAGTAACCGATGCAATCGTAAGGCTTCTGCCTGGAGTACTAGGTAAAAAAGAATCAGAAAAAATTGAATCATTCGAAAAAAAACTGCTTGAATATCCCCAATACACAAGACCGCAAGCGTACAAAAATATCTCTGTGCCAAAAGAGCTTCTCTTAGGTAATCACAAAGCAATAGCATCATGGAGAGATAAGCAGGCGAGAGCGCGAACCAAAATAAGAAGACCTGACCTTTTAAGACCTTCACCAAGCTGAAATTGTTGAGATAAGTTCCCTGTCTTGTTTGGAAAACGGCTCAAGTTTTGTTCTGTAATCAATAATTTGTGGAATAAACGGTTTGTAGTGAAAGGAAACAGCAACAGAGGTTGAAAGCGACTCAAACTTAATAGTTTCTGAATCAGAAATGGGCAATGTATTTTCTAATTCACGCAAGAAACGTTTTGCCTCATCAATTCCTCCATGCAATGTAACAGTAAAACTTATTGTTGTCGCTTCTTGAATTGTATCGGATGAAAGGCTACCAATCTGAAATGAAAAGTCACCGATACCAACCCCTGTTTGTTGCGAAGCCGAAACAATCGCCGTAATAATTCCCACATAGTCCTTCTCAATAGGTAATGCCCTAAGAAGCAGTTGAAATTCCTTATCCTGGATTTTTTCATCTATAGATGAAATAAAGTTTATATTCTCCTTTAGTCTTCTTATACGGGCTTTTGTTTCTTCTTCCTTTTCTTTTGTTTCGATAAGGTTTCTTGTCTGGGGAATAATCACAAAAATCACAAGAAGCAAACATGCAACTAGTACGAATGCAGGTACAATATACTCTTTGTACTTAGCATATATTTTTCTTAATTGTTTAAAAAGTGCGTTTGACGCCTCCATATCCTTAACGAATAAGATCTGCTTTTATAGAGAATATATACGCGCTTTTCTCCTTATCTACAACAAAATTATCAAGGGTTGCTTTGGTTAATACCTGTTTTTTTTCAACAGACTCTTGTATTTTATTAAAGAATGTATTTGCAGCAAGTACTGATTGGGAATAAAGCCCCACGTTAAGAATATCTTTACTTATCGAGAATGTAGTCATAGAAACTCCGGGAGAAATCTGCCTGGTAATAAAATCAATTGATTCATATAGTAAACTGCGCTTTTTAAGAATTGGCGAAATGTTCTTAAGGCGATCCTGCATTACAATAAATTTTTCTATCTTTTCCTTTGACTGTTCAAGCCTTAAAAGAAGACTCTCTTCCTCTTTTTGCAAACTCCCAAGAGGTGACTGTAACTGCACCAGAAAAAGAATCAAAGAAGATAAAAAAACAATAACAAGCGAAGCGATTGACGTGACACGCAAAATAGTAACAACCCGCTTTGATCTTGTTTCTCTTTTGTGTGAAAGTAAATTAATTTCATGCATAGTCGCGCATTGCCAAACCAATCGCAACAACATAGTCCGGTCCGCTGCCGGTAATCTCTTTAGGTAGTTGCCCTGCATCCTTAAGAATTTTCCACGGGTTTACAATTGCAGTTTGTATCCCAGAGTGTTCTGTGAAAAAAAGGTCTATTCCCGCAAGCTTTGCTGTTCCCCCCGAAAGCAGTATTTGCTGTATAGGAGTTTCCCCTTTAAATTTATCGGTGTAGAGAGCGATTGCTTTCTTTACCTCCGTAAGAATAGACATAAGGATTGGCTCGCTTGATTTCCCAATTTTACCCCCGAATGTTTTTGAAGAGTATCCGTAAAGCCTCTTATATTCCTCCGCCTGTGCAATGGTAAAACTAAAATCCGCAGCAATGGCGCGGCTTATTGCAGTACCGCCTACAGGCACAAAGTACGTAAAGATAATTGTTGCGTCTTTAATAATCGCAATCAGCGTACTTATTGCACCAATGTGGATCAAAAGTGTATTGGGAAAATTGTTATCGGTTATCACAGAACGCGCTACTGACAGTATTTCTGTTTCTACTGCGTTTATTGTCAAACCAGAAAGACCAATAATTTTTTGGTACCTATCAATAATGGTTGTTGGCGCGCCAACCAAAAGCACCTTCATCGTTGCCCCTGCCTCTGTACTTTTTGGCTTTGCAAGCACTTTCCAATCAAAGGTAACTGTGTTTAAGGGAACCGGAATATACTGCTCCGCTTCCCAGTAGATTGCCGAAGAAAGCTCTTTATCGGAAAGTACGGGCATCTCCAAAATCCGCGTGTACACCTGATTCTCGGGAAGCGCTACGTTCACAAAAGGTGTTGTGATCTTCGCGTTCTTTACCGCGCCTTGTAAAGCCTTAGCCATCTGTTCCTGATCAAATGGCGAATCTGATTGCATTCCCTTGGCAAAAAGCGGCATACTTGATGCAGCATTAAGAAAAAACATTCCCTGATCTTGGGATAACCACACTACTTTTACAGATGAGGCACCGATATCAAGACCAAAGGGCAGACTCTTCATATAGCTTTATGGTGACAAGAGAACGTATGGAAAAAATTCTACTGGCAGCTTTGGATAACCCTGAAAAAATGTTATCTTACGCGCCGTACCACCGGACTTTGCAGTTGAGCTAATTAGCCGCCCTTGGGAGGGCAACTGCTTATTAGCCGATACGCAAAGAATAGTATTTGCATAATGAGGAATAACCCTAACAAAAAATCCGTTGCTAATAGTGCTAAGACTTGCTCTGTAGGGCAGTCCGCTGCAGACACCGGTTCCTGCTGTAGCTGTAGCTGGGTTAAACTTGTTGCTAGTTATTCGATTGCTGCACGGATCGAATGTCTCCCTAACACTTTTCTCCAAACCCAAGGGGCCGGTCACGGCAACGGTCTCAATTGCGGCAGTGCTGCACGCGCCGGGGTTAGGATTTACTCCAAAAAAAATATTAATATTAACACTGGTGAGCGGATTTGTATAGTTTGGCGTGCCATCGGGATTGTGTTCAACAAACCATACATCAACTCCTTCGCTTTTTCTCACAGGGTTTCCATCGTTAAGCAAAAATTGCTTGCCGCTAAACTGCGAAATCTCAACCTTTTCAATTGTTGCCTGTCCGCCTACATTCATGGGTGAAAGAATCTGTTCGCCTGTTGCCAATACTTGCTCGATTCCCGCCTCGGCTGCGGAAAGCGCCCGCTGCGAATTTTCCTCTTCGGTTGAAATGCGCACGTTTGTAATCGAGCGGGAAGCAACCGATAAACCAACAGTAAGGCTTACCACCAGAACAAGGACAAGGACAAGAAGCGCTTGCCCGCCTTGCAGCGAGGCAGGCCCGCGTTGAGGCAAGGCACGCCCACCTTCGTTTAGTTTTATCATATATCTCTAGCGTAGCAACTGAATGCCAGTAATGTCAATCCCGCCATTATCGGTTTACGTTGCGAAGACGTATCGTTGTTTGAAAGGGGATAGGGGAAACAGTACGTTCGGGCAGCGTTTCCTCTGTAGCCTGAGAAAGTGTAAACGATATTCCGATAGTTGGCGGTTCAAATGTGCTTGCCTGGCTGCAGGTAAAACTGCACGAAGTTACGGCAACTTCAGATTCGTTCACAAACTGAATTATGTCATCTCCTTCTTTTATCCCGAGTATCCCCTCTAGACAGACAAATTTTATATCTTTATCGGTAAAATCTTTTATTTTGACAACATGGTACTCTGTTGGCGTAGGAGTAGGCGTGAGCGGCAACACGGACACACTACAGTCTGTGGCATATTCTGATCCGTCAACGCTTATTCCATTAAAACTCTTCGCGTTGCGAAGGGTTTTAGTTATTTGAATAATTGCAGCGCTTCCATTCTGTGTCACGCGGTTAATTGCCGTTGTCTTGCTAACAGTCCTTGCCATTGAGGTAATAATCGAAAGAATAAGCGAGCCAATTGTTGTCAAAAGCGCCAACACCACAAGCACCTCAATAAGAGTAAAACCCCGTTTCATAAAATTACTGCTCGAAGCAAAATATTCTCTGTTGTGTGTCGCATGACGCTGTTGATGTTATTGACCATGGATAATAAGCATTGCTTGTTGTCCCGATGTTTGCTTTCTCCGCAGGATCGGACGAAGTAAAACCATTACAGTGAAGTGACCCAGCATACCCGCTCTCGTCTGTGTTTGTCCATACCTCTCCTGTAACCGTTTGTCCCGACTCGGTAAGATTAATCCTTGCATCAATATCGCTATCGGTTAGGGAGTCCCAGTTGACGGCAATACTATTTCCATTAACCAGCGTGAAATTAACGGTATTGCGGTAATCAAATGTATTGGTGAATCTTTCCTGCGGTTCAAAAGGAGACCACTTGGAAAGCCACGCCTTCCACTGCCTGCCCCTTACTGCTTGAATCGTTGACGCATCGGCAAGACTCTTGCACGTGGTATCAGCTCCTAAAAGCTCTCCCAGATCGCCCGTATACGTTGCGCTGGAGACAAAAACCAACCTGGTCGAAGACGGAGTAGGCGTTGGAGTAGGCGAAGGTGTGGGGGAGGGAGATGGCAATGGCGACGGTGTCGGTGTAAAGGTTGGCAATAGGAGCGCGTAGATGTTTGATGGCTTGCCGTAGCAGGATGAAAGCTCGGACTTGCGGCAGAAAGGATTATCGCTTGGACAGCGGCCGTCCGACCACGCAACGGCTACAATCACTTTTGTTAAATCTGTGCTTGTGCCGCATGACGTTGCGTTTTTATCAATAACTATGGATCGAGCATAGATATCAACGTTTGCGGGATTACCTCCGGCAGAAGTGGCACAGCCCGCCTCCGAACCGTACTTGGGTACAAATTCCTGGCTGTTTTTATCCAAACAGTACGTCCCCTCCGAAAGAGCGGTAAACGACGTGTACTGCGCATCGCGAATTCTTCGCACAATTTCCATTCCTTCCTGCGCGTACTGTGTTGCGACTTTTTGATTTTTACCAAACTGTGCGTTTACAAGCGCGGTAATAACAACAGACGTTACCGTTGTCACCACCACAACTATGCCGCTTAAAACCACCACAAATTCAACCAGCGTTTGTCCGCCCGTTAAAGCCTTTTTCATACATCTTTCTTATTTTTTAATATTGGAATAGTCGTCAGTTTGCAAAATTCTTCCGTTCTTAAATATGACAATTTCCCTTGTCCAAAGGTAAGCTCCAATCCTTATGAGATATTCGTCAAACATGTCTGGAATCTCAACATTTCCGGTAAGCACCCGAAAAGTAAATGATTTGCCCCAAAACTCTTGCTGAATTGCTGTGCCTTTAGGCAAAAGGTGAGTTTTTATATCATACCATCCTCCAGAGCAAGCCGCGAATGATTGATATATCTGTGCTCCTTCTATATAAATACCGTGTCCTTGCAATTCCCCAACGCAGGACTCAGGCTTAACTTGGGAAAGCGCCCGGGATTTTGCAACTAAAAACGCTGTGGTAAGCTCGCTTGAAGCCTTATTGAGAGTCTGGAGATTGTTGTAGGATACAAACGAGGTAATACCAACTCCCGAGATAATAGTAATCGCAGTTAAGATAATCATTAGCTCAATGAGCGTGAAACCCTTGGAAATTTGAAATTTGAAATTTGAAATTTGAAATTGCATTTAGGGGTTTATAACTTTATATCCAATCCTTCCGCTTGGACAAGTAACGCTGGTATCTTTCTCCGGATCAGCGGTATTCTCCAAACAGGCTGTGAGTGTATATGTTAATCCCAGAGGAGAACCATAACTATAATTAGAAGCGTCGAGCGGATCGCAGGGAATTTTTTGCATGTAGATAATCGTTTGGGATGTGTCTTTAAGCGCATTGCCGCATGCAGGAAACGAATTGGCACCGCTGCAGAGGGAATTTGGATAGCAGCCGTGGTCTGCCCTAATAAGCTCAAGCGCCGATTGTATCTGCTTAAGGTCTGATTTTCGCTGCGCGTCTCTTGTGCGCTGCCTAACGACCTGTAAATTAACCGCCACAATAGAAGTAAGAATACCGATAATGGAGATAACAACCAAAAGCTCAATGAGGGTGAAGCCCTTGGAAATTTGAAATTTGAAATTCTTGTCCTGAGCTTGTCGAATGGATGAAATTTGAAATTGCCTCATGGTGTTACATTCCCGCTTGATATTCCATAATTGCACAAAATCCCATCTTTACCGCAAAAAACGTTTTTCGCAACGTTTGGACAGCTTAATCCTCCAGCGCATACTTGCGGATCCAGCTCTCCTTTCTCTACGTTAGCATAGAGAAGGTATGTTTGTCCATTAGGACTTGCGATGTAGACGTACCAGCGATTTTCATCGGGATCCTTGGGAAGCGATTTTCCCAAAAATAGTCCGCCCCAAGGCGCTTCTGTCCCATCGAGCCGAACTAATCGGTACTCCTTGCTTGATTGCGGATATCTACCAAGCTGCAAATAGTGCTCATTAAGCATCGCTGCTGTTGCGGCAAGATCGCGCTTTCGCTGCCCGTCGCGGCTTTTTTTAAGCTCGTCAATTGGATTTACGAAAGTAAAAATAAGATATCCCACAAAAAACAGAGCGCCTAATATAGCAAGGTACTCAATAATCGTTGCGCCTTCTTCTCTTTTCATAAAATATCAAGAAACGGCAAAATTACTTTTATCGCATCGTCTAAAAAGAAAGCCGCAATTGTACCCGCTACTAGAAATGGCCCAAACGGCACGGTTTGTTTAAGAGTTTTTTTCCTAAGTGTAATAAGGATAAGCGAAATTACCGCTCCGCTTAAAAACGACAGATAGAGTCCGGCAACAATTTTAGGAAAACCTAAGAATATCCCCAGCAGAAACGAAAGTTTCACATCGCCAAACCCCATACCTTTACCCTTTGTAAGAAGAAAAAGCGACAGGAAAAAGAGGAAAGCGCCCAAGCCGGAGAGAGTGTTGGGTATTAAGTATTGAGTATTAAGCAGTAAATATAAAAATGCAATGACTGTTGTGGGGAAAACGATTATGTCGGGAATAATACCGTGCTTAAGATCAATAAAAAATATCGCAATAAGACCGGAGACTACAATCAATTGCGTAAGTAACGTCAATACTCCAGCGCTATGTAGTGCTGGAGTATTGTTAGAGTTGTAGAGAAAGACTAAGACAAAAAGCAGTCCGGTGGTAAGTTCAACTATTGGCGTTCTCCAGCCGATAGGGGATTTACAGTAGCGGCATATTCCTTTTAAGACGACAAAAGATAAAAGGGGAACCAAATCGCTAAGCGGAATCTTCTTTTTGCACGAGTCGCAGCGAGACCGTCCAAAGATTACAGAACGATCTTCTGGAAGCCTATCAATAAGCACATTAAGAAAGCTACCAACCACTAAACCAATAACAAAAAAATAAAAATAATAAATCTGAATTATTTCCAATAAAAAAAGCGTACATTATATTGTACGCTCTAGTCAATAGCCACCTTAATATCTATGT